>DATEBK010000355.1:0-6735 GCA_035287825.1 Terriglobales bacterium | reverse complement strand
AGTGCAATCACTGCTCACTTCGCATCGCCAGGCGGGAAGCTTTCTGGAATCGCCCGCTTTCAGCCCCGCCGACATGCCCACGCAGACGGCAGACCCCGCCTCGATTGCACTGACTTTTCGATCCATTTCCCGGTCGATGGCAGGCGAGACCGTTTCTCATTATCGCGTGCTGAGCCGGCTGGGCAGCGGCGGCATGGGAGTTGTGTACGAGGCGGAGGACATCAAACTTGGCCGGCGCGTAGCCATGAAGTTTTTGCCTGGTGAGGTAGCCAGCGATCGGACCGCATTTGAGCGTATGCAGCGCGAGGCCAGGTCGGCGTCGGCGCTTGATCACCCAAACATCTGTTCCATATACGAACTCGGCGAACATGACGGCCAGCCCTTTATCGTGATGCAACTGCTCGAAGGCGAAACTTTGAGGGCATGGATCGACCGTACCCACAAAATGCACAAGCGTTTACGGCTCACGGGGGCAATGGACCTGGCGATCCAGATTACGCGTGGACTGGAGGCGGCACATCAAAAAAACATTATTCATCGCGACATCAAGCCGGAGAACATCTTTGTCACCGTCCGCGGCGAAGTAAAGATTCTCGACTTTGGTTTGGCGAAGGTGATGGAACCCCAGAAAGAGCCGGATGTTGAAAGTGACCTGACGGCTGAAACCGCGACACATGTAGAAGGCGACGTCACTCTGACTCGCGCGGGCGCGAAGATGGGCACCGCTTTCTACATGTCGCCCGAGCAGATACGTGGCGAAAAACTGGACGCGAGGAGCGATCTCTTCTCGCTCGGCCTTGTGTTGTTCGAGATGGTCACAGGCCGGCGCGCTTTCAAAGGCAGCACAGGTGCGGCCGTTCATGACGCCGTTCTGCATGGTTCACCGGCGACGGTGCGTCAACTGAACCCCGCAGTTCCTGGCGGCGTCGAGAGCATCATCAGGCGCAGCTTGGAAAAGGATCGAGACCGCCGTTATCAATCCGCTAGGGAAATGCATGCTGATCTGGAGCGGCTTAACGTCCGTCATTCGCGGGTTCTGAGCGGAATCGGCGCGGGGATCGCTGCCGGTTTTCTGCTCTTATTACTTGTCACTCTTGCGGCTAACGTCGACGGCCTTCGCGATCGAATTCTAGGCCGTCCGCTATCTACCCGTCCCGTGTCCAACGATGCGGCCAAGCAACCGAATCGCCGCACCGCGGTGGCCGTGCTCGGCTTCAAGAATCTTTCAGCGAGAGATAGCAAAGCCTGGATTTCGACGGCGCTGTCAGAGATGCTGGATGCACAACTCTCCGCCGGGCAACAGCTACGCGTGGTTTCGAGCGAAGATGTCGCGCGCATGAAGATGGATCTTTCGCTGCCCGCCGCCGACAGCTACAGCCGGGATACATTGCAAAAAATCCGCACGCATCTGGGCGCGGACATCGTGGTGCTCGGTTCTTACCTTGACACTGGAAGCGACAACGGAGGGAAGATCCGTGTCGATGTGCGTTTGCAAGACGCCAGGGAGGGCGAAACCATAGCAGTGATTTCGCGAGATGGGAACGAAACCAGTCTACCCGACCTGGTAACGCAGAGTGGTGCCGCCCTGCGCCAGAAGTTGGGAATCGCCGATGTTTCGGCGACGGAAGCATCGCAAGTGGCAGCGTCCACCTCGACAAGCCCTGAGGCCACTCGTTTGTACGCGGAAGGACTGGCGAAACTGCAAGCTTATGAAGCTCTGGCCGCCCGAGATCTGCTGGAAAAGGCGATCGCCGCCGATCCGAACTACGCGCTCTCGCACGCTGCTTTGGCTCAGGCATGGTCCCAGCTCGGCTACGACAAGAAAGCGGAAGAAGAGGCTAAGAAGGCCTTCGACCTTTCGGCCAATCTGACGCGTGAGCAGCATCTTTCCGTGGAGGGGCGCTATCGCGAGTTTGCTCACGACTTCCCTGCAGCCATAGAAATCTATCGCACATTAAGAAATTTCTTTCCCGACAATCTTGATTACGGGTTGCGCCTGGCGTCAGCGCAGAGGAAGGCGGGACATCCCAAGGACTCACTGGACACCATTGCGCAGATGCGAACCTTGCCCAAACCTCTAAGCGACGATGCCCGCATTGATGTGGAAGAGGCTTCGGCCCAAAACGCCGCGGGCAATTTCAGCGAATACCAAAAAGCGGCGGCCGCAGCGACGGCGAAGGCGAAGGCACAAGGCTCGCGTATGCTCCAGGTGCAGTCGACGATTGCCGAAACGTTTGCATGGGACCGGCTCGGCGATCTGAACAAGGCTGCTCAGAGGGGACTCGAAAGCCGCGATCTCGCCGCCAACGCCGGTAACCCCCATCTGCTGGGGCACGCATTACGAACGTACGGAATCGTTTTGTACGACAAAGGCGACTTCGCGGGCGCACGCAGCGCGTTCGAAGAGGCCTTAAACACTTTCCAAAAAATCGGGGATGGTGAGATCGGGGTGACTACCGTCAGCCTGGGAAATGTTTACTTTGAACTGGGAAAACTGGAGGAAGCCAGACGCTACTATGAACAGGCCCTGCGGTTTCATCAGGAGACCGGCGCAAACCCTGCCAATATTGGAAGCGACATCGGAAGTATCGCCCTTGTTCTGGACGGCTTGGGCGATCTGGTCGGCGCGACGCGCATGCATGAAACGTCTTTGCAAGGCTTCCGCGATGGCGGCGACCAACGCGGCGAGAGCGCTACGCTAGAAAATCTGGGGAATGTACTGGTCGAGCGAGGCGAATTGAGCCAGGGGATGTCATACTACGAACAGGGAATCTCCCTCGCCGAGAAGATCGGATACAAGGAAGGCCGCGTTTTCAATTTGGGAGGTCTCGCCCAGATCTCCCTGATTCGGGATCAAGTCTCACAGGCGCGTGATCAAGCGGAGCAAGTCCTGACGTTCCAGAAAGAAGTCGGCGACTCAGTTGAGATTGCCCGAAGCCAGATTGCGCTCGCTACCATCGTAATCGAGGAAGGCAAGCCGGCAGAGGCCGAGGCGCTGCTTCGCGCGGCAGCGCCGCAGCTTGAACAGCAGACAATCGCCACCAGCGCCAGCCAGTCCGCTGCTCTATTGGCGCGAGCTTTGCTGGCGCAGTCGAAAGTCGCAGAGGCCGAAGCTGCCGCTGCCAAGGCCTTGACTCTGGCTGAACGCACCAGTGATCGCTCGACGCATCTTATGGCAACTCTCGCCGCTGCCGAAGTGTACGCACGCACCGGTAAGGAGCCTGAGGCGATCAAGGCGCTGCAATCCGTTCTCAGCGAGTCTCTCCGAGATGGCTACAAGGAGTTTGAATTCGAGGCGCGGCTGGATCTCGGCCGACTGGAGCTTCATTCCTCGAGGACCTCAGGCCGACAACGCCTGGAGAAACTTGAGGAAGACGCGAACCGGAAGGATTTTCGTCTTATCGCACGCAAGTCCCGCGAGGAACTCGCTCGTTAACCTGCGCCGAGCATCCCGCTGCCGGCCGCGCTGACTCCGACCCTCAAGCGCGAACGCACATACCCACTTCATCAGCGGACGTTTATCCGGGCGCGTGAGGTCCTCACTGACATCATTGATTTTGCGCTCGAAGCACGAATCAAATGTTATGTGAATACGAATTGCCGGTTGGCGAATCTAATTCTCCATGAAGATACGAAAAGGGATGATCGGCTTTATCGTGGTTTTTCAGGCCATTCTTTTCTTGGCACATTTTCTCCTCTACGAGACATGGGCATTTTCGCCGACTCAAGGCGGTACGCAGGGTGCCTTATGGATCAAAGTGCTTCTGGGCGCTTTGTCGATGAGCTTTCTGGCATCCTCTCTTCTGGCATTTCGTTACACAAATGGGCCTCTGCGCGTCTTCTACCGGGCTGCTGCTGTCTGGTTGGGTTTGCTAACTTTTCTTTTCATCGCGTCGGTTTCTTCCTGGATTGTTTTCGGCCTCGCACGGCTTGTGGGCGCGAATGCGAACTTTCACCGGACGGTGGGATTTTTGTTCGGTGTTGCATTGGTAGCTGGCCTCTATGGGATCTTCAACGCAGGTTGGACGCGAATCACGCGAACGACCGTACGTCTCGCGAACTTGCCGGAGGCATGGCGCGGGCGAAGAGCGGCACTGATCAGCGACGTCCACCTGGGACACGTGCGAAACGGAGGTTTTCTGCGGCGCATGGTTGCGAAGATTCTAAAAGAAGAGCCGGACCTGATTTTTATAGCTGGCGATTTGTTTGACGGCACGGCCATTGATGCGGGGCGAGCAGCAGAGCCGCTGAATAAGTTGACGGCACCGCATGGCGTGTTTTTTGTCGCGGGCAATCACGAACAATTTGGAGACGACACCAAGTATCTGCGCGCGATTGCGGCAGCCGGGGTGCGCGTGCTCAGCAATGAGAAGGTGGACGCGGACGGCTTGCAGATCATAGGCGTGCCCTTTCGCAACGCGACGCAGGATGGTCAGCTCGCGTCTGTGCTGCATAACATCGGTGTGGATCGCAGCCGTGCGAGCATCCTGCTCACACATGCACCAGACCGTCCCGAGATCGCGGAAGCCGCAGGCGTTTCTCTCCAGCTATCCGGGCATACGCACCTTGGTCAATTCATACCGTGGAGTTGGATGGCGCGGCGTATGTACCGCCAGTTTGTTTACGGCTTGAGCCGGATTGGAAAGATGCAGGTTTTCACTTCCAGCGGAGCCGGAACGTGGGGGCCACCGCTGCGCCTGGGTTCGAATCCTGAGATTGTAATGCTCGAGTTCCAGTAAGGATTAGAAGCCGAGCCGCATGGATGTCCACCTGATTGACGGAACCTATGAACTGTTCCGGCACTTTTATGCCGTGCCAGCTTCGGCGGACGTGCATGGCCAGGAAGTTGGCGCGGTGCGCGGCGTTCTAACTTCCGTACTGTCCATGATCGAGCGTGGTGCAACTCACATTGGAGTCGCAACCGACCACGTCGTGGAGTCCTTTAGGAACGATCTGTATCCCGGATATAAGACGAGCGAAGGCGTGCCTCAAGAGCTACTTTCGCAATTCCCGATTCTCGAGGACGCACTGCAGGCCATGGGAGTGGTGGTGTGGCCTATGATCGAGTTTGAAGCGGATGACGCGCTCGCTTCAGCCGCCGCAAAAGCAGCCAAAGATGACCGCGTAGGACAAGTACTGATTTGTACCCCGGACAAAGATCTCAGCCAGTGTGTGGTTGGCACACGAGTCGTTCAACTGGACCGGAGGCGTGATATCTTGCGCGACGAGCCCGGCGTGGTAGCCAAGTTCGGAGTGAAACCCCGATCAATTCCGGACTATCTGGCAGTGGTCGGCGATAGCGCGGATGGCTTCCCTGGTCTGCCTGGATGGGGCCAAAAAGCCGCGGCTCTTGCCTTATCTCAGTACCCACACCTGGAAGACATTCCAAAGGATTGGCGAGAATGGCATCCGTCAATCCGAAAAGCCCGTGCGCTATCAGAATCGCTGTTCAATGCATGGGACGACGCCGTGCTGTTTCGTGTTCTCGCGACCCTACGACTGGACGTGCCCGTGTTCGACGCGGTTGACGATCTCTGCTGGCAGGGACCGCGCAAGAACTTTGAGGAACAGTGCCAACGAATGAAGGCTCCCGAACTGCTTCGTCGCGTCCTTTCCTTAAGATCGCCGAAGTTACAGCGCCCACAGACGACCTAAGAAACTAATCCTCCCTCGTCGGTGATGGTGGAACATTTACTCTGGCTGGGCCTTAGGCGGCCAGTCCGGCATTTCAATACCGAATTGTTTGGCGTACTCCTCGTGCAGCCGCTGCCAGCCGAACTTCATAGCCTCGGGGCCGACGATGCGTCCAATGGGAGCTCCGCTTAGAAGGTGATCCAGGACATCGAAGCAAATGTGCCATCCCGCAGCGCCCATTGCGATAAAACGCGGACCGATGTTGGTCCACAGCGTCAGGCGCGTACCGGCACCAATGCCTTCGAGCTCCCACCGCATATCGAAGGCACCCCACTTGTACTCAAGCAGCCTGGGAGAGTCGGCTCGCGTCACTGTTGTTTCGGAGACTCGCGGAGTGGGCGCTGCCAGGGTGGTTAGCTTCACCGCGGCACCGAGCGTACCCAGACTGCCATCGGCTTCGAAAGGAGCCCACTCGCGCAAATGCGCAGGGTCGGTAAGCGCCTGCCAGACTCTTTCCTGCGAGTGGCGCAGCTCTCGGACAAGAATGAGAGTCCACTTCTCTCCGTCCTTTCGTATCTGCGCTCCGCTGGCGGGACCCGGTGTGTACCGCTCGCGATCAGCCATTTTGTTTCCCTCAGTGTGAATAGCGAGCCAACTGGGCGAGCTGAATGAGGTTGCCGCAAGTGTCCTTCAGCTTCGCAATGGTCGAGCCGGTCACGTCGGTGGGAGGCATCGTGAACTCGGCGCCTCGGGCCTTGATCCGCTCGCAATCGCCCTTGATGTCGTCGGTGAAGAACATGGCCGCGGGCTGGCCCTGCTCGAACATGGCCTGCTGGTAGGCTTTGGCCGCAGGGTTGTTGTTCAGGGCCAACTGCAGCTCAGTGCCGTCCGGCTCCTCAGGCGAAACCACGGTTAGCCACCGAAATGGACCCTGACTGAAATCGGTCTTCTTGGTAAAACTGAGTACCTCTGTATAGAAACGCAGGGCATTGTCCTGATTGTCAACGTATACGCTGGTTACTTTGATTTTCATTTCCTTTCTCCTTTGCCACGTTCGCGGTTGGGCCGCGTCGTATTCTCTTTGGTCTTCTTTTTCATTGG
>DATEBK010000354.1:0-13811 GCA_035287825.1 Terriglobales bacterium | reverse complement strand
CGTCAACCGCGCTTCGGTATATCGATCTGCCGCGGGAGGGTCGCCATCGACCGAGCCGAAGTTGCCTTGCCCATCGACCAGCGGCGCGCGCATGGCGAACGGCTGCGCCAGACGAACCAATGCATCGTAAACCGCCAGATTGCCGTGAGGATGATACTTGCCCATCACTTCGCCGACGATGCGGGCGCATTTGCGGGTCGCGCGCCCGGGCGCGAGGCCCATCTGCTGCATGGTGTAGAGAATGCGGCGATGCACGGGTTTCAATCCGTCGCGGACGTCGGGCAGCGCCCGGCCGATGATCACCGACAAGGAATAGTCGAGATACGACCGCTTCATCTCCTCTTCAATGTTGACAGGCTGTATGTTGAGAGCGCCGGGACCGGTAGGTTGTCCGTCGCCGCCAGGAGGAGGAGTCAAGGGGAGTTCAGGATTCTGATCGTCAGCCATGAAAGTCAGTTCTCAGTTGCCAGTTCTGTAGAAACCAGCGTAAGCCGCTCCGAAATAGCCGGATTGCGAGCTTGAATCGTTGTCGTCTGAAATGACCTAAGTTATTGCATTCACAGACGGTTATATGACTAAGTTTGCTGCCTGATTATAACATGCCGGGCGTGTTCTTGGACGGGCGGGCGGTTGCCTTCTCAGGCTCTGCGCAGGGTCAGCAATGTAATCTCCGGCGGGACGCCGATGCGGACAGGGAACCCGAAAGTTCCCAGGCCGCGGTTGACGTACAGAGCGGCGAGAGCGGATTTTTGCGAGCCGTTGCCGTCTGCATGTCCATTGCCTGACATGGGAAGCCGGTAAAGTCCGGCCACAAACGGCGAAATCAGGCGAGCCGGAGTAATGTCGTGATCTACGATCTCGACCTTCACCTGTCCGCCATGCGTGTGGCCGGCGAGACTGAGTTCGATGCCGAGCTCGGCGGCGCGATGAAACGAGTTGGGATTGTGTGAGAGCAGAACGTTCGGCATGTCGCGCCGGACCAGCGATTCGATCTCTTGCAACATCGGGCCTGAGCGGACATCCTCGCTGCGCACCATGTGGTCGCGCTGGTAATCGACGCCGATCAGGTTGAAGCGCGCTCCATTGCGCTCGACGATCTCGTTACGAGCGCGAAGCAGGCGCATTCCTTTTTCGCGGAAGAGCCGTTCCGCGTCGTCTTCCACTCCGGCATAGATTTCGTGGTTGCCGTTGCATCCCCAAACCCCCAGCGGAGCGCGCAGGCGGCTCAACTCGGCAATACAGACATCAAGCGGATCGCCCTCGCCCGAAACGAAATCTCCGGTAACGAAGGAGATGTCGGGATTCAGGGCATTCGCCATATCAACCGCGCGCGCGATTTCATTTGGCGGCATGTAGTCGCCAATGTGGATGTCGCTCAACTGCGCAATGCGGAGCCCATCGAGCTCGCGAGGGAGGTTCGCGATGGGAACGTCAACGCGAACGACGGAGTAGCGCAGGCGCCCGGCAGCGAATCCATAGGTCGCGGCCAGAAAGGGAAAGCTTCCGGCAAACGCGGCGGCATATTGAAAGAACGTTCGGCGCGAAGAACTGAAACCGGCGGCGGTCCCGGAATGCAGACGCGTGGCAACAATGTTCGTCGTCCACTCGATTGCTTCCACCGCTTCAATCGCCAGGAATCCGAAGAGGGAAGCGACCATCCATAAGCGGGCAACGGTCGTGAGCGATTTGCCAAGGTGCAACGCGCCGAAGCTCAGTCGCGAGACGATGTGTCCCAGAAGCGGGTCGAACAAGGTGGCGAGCAGAACCGTCGCCAGCGCGATCAGTCCAGCATGAAGGCCGAAACGCCAGTTGGAATTCGAGAATGAATCAATCGCAGTCCAGGCTCGGAGAAACCAGAATCGCTGGACCGCATACATTGCCAGAAGAAACAAGGCAAAGAAAAAAACTCGCGTCAGAATCAGGGCAATACTCCCAATACCTCTATGACCACTTCATTGGATGCACTCTGTGGAGCGCAAGACTCGACCGACAATTGAGCGGGCCGTGGGCATGCGTGGAGATCAAGATGCTCAGAGGGCAAGCTCCATTAGAATTCTCCCTGTCATAATTTTGAACAGCAACATTGGCCTGCGCTATTTGGTCCCCATGCTGCGATCCGCATCCATTCTTGCCGGTCAACTGTCGATATGTGCTCTGCTGGTGCTGCTCGGGTGGGGGTTCGATAAGTTGCCGGCGTTGTTCTTGAATCCGGCGCGAGGCGGACTAGCGGTCGTTGTGCTGGTTGGAGCGACGGCCGCTGTTGTTTCTGGAGTGGACTTTCATCCCCTGCGAAGAGGCATAACGCCGGTCGGAAACCAGAGCCTACAACTTGGAATTCTCCTGCTTTTTTCGCTGGCGCTGCTGTGGTTCTTGCCCTTCGCCGATCGCAGAAACATTCTTGCGCTCCAACACTCCTACTGGCGCTATCTAGGCCTGCTGCTTTGTTGCATTGGAGTCGCCGTGCGCATCGCCGCGCTGAAGACCCTGGACAGGCAGTTCAGCGCATACGTAACCCTGCAACCGGATCATCGGCTGGTGCAGCATGGAATTTATGCCCGCATCCGCCATCCGCTTTACCTGAGTCTGTTGCTGATTCCAACTGGAGTGGCGCTGGTATTTGCCAGCCTACTAGCCTTGCCGATCCTCGTTCTGTCTGCGGCGTTTGTCTTTGACCGGATGCGAAAAGAAGAGCGGCTGCTGGCTGCACACTTCGCCTCCGAGTTTGAAGACTATCGGCGAAGTACCTGGAAATTGATTCCGTTTCTGTTCTGAGACGAAAAAGAGAACGACAACGGCAGGGATTACGACGGCTCGCTAGCGGATCGCAGTTTGTTCCATGGTCCGAAGCGCGCTCGCCCGCTCGCGCGCATTTTGCAGTGCGCGTTTCACATGGCGCGGCGCGGTACCTCCCGGAACATCGTGCAGGGTGAGCACCTCAGTAAGTCCGAGGCAGGAGTGGAAGCCAGCATCAAAGCTGGGGTGAATCGCTTGCAGATCGGCTAGCGGAAGCTTTTGTAGATCGCATCCACGCTCCACGGCTAAAGCAACGGCCTTGCCAACCGCCTCATGAGCGAGACGCGAGGGCACTCCGCGTTCGACGAGATATGCTGCTGCCGCCCACGCATTCATGAAACCCGAGCTTGCCGCCTGATTCATCTTGGCCTCGTTGAATTCGACGGCGTTCATGAATCCAGTCACAAGCGGCAACATGGCAATGATTGTGTCAGCAGCGTTGAAGACCGGTTCCTGCGTTTCCTGCAAATCTTTGTTGTAGGCGAGAGGCAGCCCTTTCACCAGAGTTTCCAGGGTAACCGCGCATCCCATGAGGCGAGCGGCTTTGCCACGTACCAACTCGAGCAGGTCCGGATTTTTTTTCTGCGGCATGGCACTTGATCCCGTGGAGTAAGCTTCCGGCAACTCGACGAATCCGTAGGCAGGCGTGGAGAACAGAATCATCTCTTCCGCCCATCGGCTGAGATGAAGGGCGAGTAGCGAAAGCGTCTGGACGAATTCGAGCGCAAAGTCGCGGTCGCTGGTGGCGTCGATGCTGTTCGCGGTTGGACCGTCAAATCCCAGCTCCGCAGCCATGGCTTGACGGCCGAGAGTGAGCGTTGCTCCCGCTACGGCGCCAGAACCTAGCGGGCACAGGTTAGCGCGCCTCCGGCAGTCGGCCAGGCGGGCAGCGTCGCGGAGAAACATTTCGACGTATGCGAGCAGCCAATGTGCGACCAGGACGGGCTCCGCCGGCTGTAAATGCGTGTACGCCGGCATCGCCGCGTTGCCAGCAGCGTCGGCGCGAGAAAGGATTGCTTCGATCCAATCGGCAATCAGGTTTTGTATCGTGTCGATGCTGTCGCGCACGAAGAGGCGAAGATCGGTCGCGATCTGCTCGTTCCGGCTGCGTCCGGTGTGGAGCTTATACCCGGTTGCGCCGATTTGCGCGGCGAGTTGCTTTTCGACGAAGTGGTGAACGTCTTCGGCGTCGGGATCGTTGAGAGACGCCGGATCAGACTCGGCGCGGCGAGCGATTTCTTCCAGCGCTTTCACGATCTCCGAAAGTTCTTCGGAGGAAAGTACTCCAGCATGTTCCAGTGCATTGGCATGAGCGCGGCTGGCGGCCAGTTCAAAGGGTAGCAGCCGCTGGTCGTAAGGAAACGACCGCTGCCATTTTTCAAAATCGGCGTCAAGCGGCTCCCGGAAGCGGCCAGACCACATCTTCATTGCGGAACCTGTACCTTATTCTGCGAATGAACGCTCCGCGATTGATCATGTTGCAAAGCGCGGCAACGCGAGGGCAACCCCAGAATTCGGATGAAGCCTTCGGCGTCTTTCTGATCGTAGCTTGCGTCCATGGTGAAACTGGAGAGATCGGTGCGATAGAGCGAGTAATCGGATTTGCGGCTGACGATACTGACGTTGCCTTTGTAGAGCGACAGCGTGACCGACCCAGTGAGATTCTGCTGCGTGGGCTCGACAAAGGCATCGAGCGCTTCGCGCAGCGGCGTGAACCAGAGGCCGAAGTAAACGAGTTCGGCGTACTTGAGTCCAACGTGCTGTTTGAAGTGCAGCAGGTCGCGATCGAGGCAGAGGGCTTCGAGTTCATTGTGCGCGGCGAGCAGCAGCGTGCCTCCGGGAGTTTCGTAACATCCGCGCGACTTGATGCCGACGAAACGGTTTTCGACGAGATCAATTCGTCCGACGGCGTTGCGCCCTCCGATTTCGTTCAGCAGTTCGACGAGCGAAACGGGACCGAGACTTTGGCCGCCAACCGAAACCGGCACGCCTTTTTCGAAGCCGATTTCAACTTGCTCTTCTTTGTCGGGAGCTTCTTGCGGCGACTTGGTAATCTGCCAGGTGCTGGCAAACGGAGCGTTGGCGGCGTCTTCGAGTTCTCCGCCTTCGTGGCTCAGGTGCCAGAGGTTCTTGTCGCGGCTGTGGATCTTTTCGCGGCTGGCAGTGACGGAAATGCCGCGCTTCTCGGCATAGTCGAGACAATCTTCGCGCGATTTCAGTTCCCACTCACGCCACGGCGCCACGACTTTCAGTTCCGGAGCGAGCGCCTGATAGGCCATTTCGAAACGTACCTGATCGTTGCCTTTGCCGGTGCATCCGTGGCTGACGGCGATTGCACCTTCACGCAGCGCGACTTCCACCTGATGTTTCGCGATCACCGGACGGGCGAGCGAGGTGCCGAGCAGATACTTGTTTTCGTAAACCGCACCCGCTTTCAGCGCGGGCCAGACATAGCTGGTCAGGAACTCCTCGCGCAGATCTTCGACGACAACTTTGCTGGCGCCGGTTTTGTAAGCTTTCTCGACAACTGCGTCGACGTCATCTCCCTGGCCCACGTCGGCCACCATGGCGATTACTTCGTAAGCATAGTTTTCCTTCAACCACGGAATGATGATGGAGGTGTCGAGTCCGCCGGAATAGGCGAGTACGATTTTTTCGGGTTTCTTGGAGGTCATAATATTTTCTTTCATACTTCGGGGGCTGAACGAATGAGCGAATGGCCATCACGCACGGCGCGCAAACGCTCACCGATCAGGGATTACTGAACCATATCCCTGAAAGCATACGCAGCAGGAATCATATTCTCACCGCACGCGTCTACGCATTGGCATGGGCGCTTTTCGAGCGGCGGACTCCTGCTCCCAACAGCCATACGAGTATAGCTTTCTGAATATGCAAGCGGTTTTCCGCTTGATCGAAGACTACCGAGTTGACCGAATCGATGACCTGGTCGGTAACTTCCTGGCCGCGATGTGCAGGCAGGCAGTGCATAAACAGCGCATTGGGCTTGGCCAACTGCATCAGAGCGCCATTGACCTGAAAAGGCGCAAAGATGGCGGCGCGCTCTTCGGATTCATGTTCCTGTCCCATGCTGGCCCAGGCGTCGGTGTAAACGGCATCAGCTCCAGTAACGGCTTTGCGCGGGTCGGTCAGAATGCGGAGCGTAGCTTTGGTTTGCTCGGCAATGTTTTTCGCCATGGTGACAATTACGGGATTCAGCGCGTAGCGTTCGGGAGTGGCGATGGAAACTTTCGCGCCGGCTGAAGCTCCCGCTAGCAGGAGCGAGTGCGCCATGTTATTCCCGTCGCCAACATAGGCGAAGTGGATTTTCTTGAGGTCGCCAAAATGTTCCTGCAGGGTGAAAAAATCGGCGAGCGCCTGGCAGGGATGTTCCAACTCGCTAAGCGCATTGATCACGGGAACGCCGGCGTAAGTGGCCATCTCTTCGACAACAGCATGGCTGAATGTCCGAAGCACGATCAGGTCAATCCAGCGTTCGAGGTTGTGAGCGATGTCGTAGAGCGACTCGCGGGCGTTGAGTCGGCTGGCTGTCTGGTCAACGAAGAAGGTGCTGCCACCCAGGCTATCCATGCCGGCTTCAAATGTAAGGCGCGTGCGTAGCGACGGCTTCTCGAAGAACATTACCATCTGTTTACCCGCGAGAGCAGTGCGGAAATCCGCGGGACGCTGCTTGAGCATCGAGGTGAGGCTGAACAGATTCAGCATCTCGGTCGGCGAGAGATCGTGAATGGAGACGAGGTCACGCGGCGCAACCGGCTCCGGCATCAGGTTCGGCGGAAGCGTCTTGGTTTTGGTCGCCGGAAGACTCATTGCCGGCTGGTTCATCAAGTCATTTCTCATTTACGTCGACTCCGTTTCCAATCTGTGTGTTTACCAGTGTTGCCCCTGCAAATCGCTTACGACAACTCGCGGATTTTTCTCGCCAGCACTTGCGCCTTCTTGGTGTCGGTCGCGATGACCAGCACGGTGTCGTCACCGGCGATAGTGCCGACAACTTCGGGCCAGTGCGAGGCATCCAGTGCGGCCGCCACGGGCTGCGCGCTGCCCACCGTTGTCTTTACCACCAGCAGGTTCTGCGCCTGGCGAATCTCAACCACGAACTGCCGCGCCAGATGCATGACCGAAGGCAAGACGCTTTCCGCTCCGCGCCCTTCGCCTGCGCGCCGATAACCCTCTGATCCCTTGACCAGCTTCAATTCGCGGATATCGCGCGACAGCGTTGCCTGGCCCACGTCGAAGCCCTTGCTTACAAGCCGGTGCTGCAGCGAGTCTTGGCTCTCGACCGGTCCTTCGTCGAGCAAATCGAGAATCGCTTTGTGGCGGGCCGTCTTGGACATGAATAAAAATGCAATTCAATGAATAAGTATCCATTCTTGGAGACGACTGTGTCAAGCAGGAAATGAACCTGGCGGGCGGGGGGTAATCAGGGGTAAACAAGGGAGCTGTCAGCCGTCAGCTCCGATGGAAGCCTTGGGAGAACAGTCGATTCCTGGTTCCTGCTCTGCGCGGATACCCAATGCAGAACGGATGCTTATCTGGCAGGGATCTCGAAGTCTACGCCGCGATCGTCATTGGCTTTTTCGGTCGCTTTCAGGTCGAGATCGGTCAGTTGGATCTTGCGGGTGCGGCCTTCTTCGAAGTCGAAAAGCGTGTCGCCAACGATGGCGTAGTTGAGAACGTCGGACTGGTGGCCGTCCTTGAAAACAAGAACGGTGGAAGGTTGGGCGACGACAGGTTCATCAGCAACTTCGGTCACGGGCGGCGCGGCGTTGCGGTTTCCGGCGGATGGGACGAGCGGTGGCGCAATGCTGGCGTCGGCATCGACCGAGTCGTCATCAGGTTGTGGCGCATAGGGAACGTAGACGGGCTCCGGAACGCCCACGAGGACGGCACCGTGGTCCTTGTGGTGGCGATGGTGGTTGGAGGTAGCCGGTACCGAAGCTAGCGAATCGAAGAACGATGAGCCCGAGGCCAAAGGCGAAGCTCCAACCATCGGCCAGCCGTTCTTGTAGTTTCCGCCGAAGCCGAGGGAAGTGACCGACGGGGGCACACCGTTGAGGGGCCTGCCGCCAAAACCGATGGAAGTGACCGAGGGTGGTACGCCGTTTACCTGCGCATGAGCGCACAAACACGCAGCGATGGAGAATGCCACCGCGACCGACAGCTTGAAGTAGGGCAGGAACGTGGTTCGCATACCGGCCAGTTGGGAAGGTTCCCGTAAACAGGGTACACCAATTTCCTTCCTCTTAAGAACTACCAGCGGGCGGGAAAGTTGCATGGAAAATTTCGGGGCAGACGGATATCCTGGCTGGGCTTGAGGTTCAGCATTGAAGCCGGTCCACACGAAACTTTGATTCAGGCCGCAGTCAGGGGCGCGCGAGAAGTTATTTGGCGCAGCTCAAGCACCCGGTGGCGGACGTAGCCGTCTTCGGTTAAATGCGCAGAGGCGCTGGCTTTACGGCTGGTTATGACCACCTGGTCGATGGGGCGGCGGTGGGTGAATTGGGGATCACGCTCGCGACAGAATTCACAAGGTCGGCCCGATCGAGTGTCGAAACGACTGATTACAGCTGAGTCAATGTGTTCCACGAAGAGTAGCTCCTGATCGGGACGAATGGCACTTCGCCCGGATTGAGAGGCAGAGTGACAAGGCTGTGCCTCGAATAACTTATCCGTTGAGTTGACGCCTTTTTACTACAAGGGATGGGAGTTGCACAAGCCCTCCCTATCGAGGTGCGATCAACCTGCGCGGAGCCGCGATTTCTGGCATGATTAGGGCCACTCTTCTCGCCCGACGGTAGTTTGAGAAGAGAAAATTATTGCTGGAGATTCTGTGAACGCCGCAAATGCCAAACCGGGAACCGTGTTTCTGTTCGATGTGGACAATACATTGCTCGACAACGATCACGTGGCAGACGACCTGAAACGATACCTTAAGAAAAAAGTAGGCGAACCCAGCGCCGGACGTTATTGGGAAATCTTTGAGCAATTGCGGGCTGAACTGGGGTATGCCGACTATCTGGGCGCGCTCCAGCGATATCGAGCCGAGCATCCGCGTGAACCGAAACTGCTGGCTACGTCGCATTTCCTCATCGACTACCCGTTTGCCAACCGGCTCTATCCGGAATCAATCGATGCGGTGGTTTATGCGCAGCGGCTGGGGCGGGCAGCGATTTTGAGCGACGGAGATGCCGTGTTTCAGCCGCGCAAGATCGACCGCTCGGGACTTTTTGAGGTTTTCGACGGCCAGATATTGATTTATATCCACAAGGAGCTTGAGCTGGACGATGTCGAAGCAAGGTATCCGGCGGCGCATTACGTGATGGTCGACGACAAGGTGCGGATCCTGACCGAGTTCAAGAAACATTGGGGCGCGCGGGTGACGACAGTGTTTCCGCGCCAGGGACATTACGCTTTGAATGCGGCCGAAGTGGCGCGGTATCCGAAGCCGGATGTCACACTCGAAAGGATCGGGGATCTGCAGAAATATTCGCTGGAACAGTTGTTGGCTGCGGCGGGAAACTGAAGCTTTAGCCTGCAGCTTCGTTTTCTTCAGATGGTTTGTCTTCGCCCTGTTTTTCTTCTTCCAGCTTTTCTTCCACCTGAGTGGCGCCGCTCTGGATCAGGTTTTCCAATTCGCGGCCCAGACTCGCGCGGATCGCTTCAGGAATATCTAAAAAGCGGAAGGGTTGGAAGCATCCTTTGGTAGCCCACATGGGAAACATCATCTGTGCGCGGCAACGGACACTGGTCGAGCCCAGGTGGAACACGACTGTGACGCGGATGCCCTCGTCGAGTGGATTTTCCATCGAAGCCAGCCCGCCGTTCAGCGAGAGTTGGCTCATGCGGCCACGGATCTGACGTCCGTTCTCCAGTAGAATCAACGCCAGAATGGAGCCGCCGAGTTTAACTCGCGGGCTCCGTTGCTTTTTTGTCGCGATCGATGTTGCGCCCATTCTCTATCGATTTTGCATCACACGAGAGCGAGAGGGCAGATTACCAAAGTTTATCGCTGCGTCTGTTCCAAATCGCGCGCCGCTGACTCGATCACCGTCGACTCGTCTTCCAATGCCCGGGCAACACGGACGATCTCCTGCTCTGCCTCCGCATATTGCTTCTGTTCAATTCCCTCGCGCACTCCCGGCACCGTTTTCACTCCATAGCCCGAATAAACTCCCGGCGCATACAGCAAGTGCTTGTACCACGGACGCCGCGGCAATCCGTCGGCGTTGGTAAGCTTGCGTTCGGTCTCGATCAGTTCACGATTCAGAGCGCCGAGTTTGGCCGCGAACGCGTCGTCTCCTAAGCTTGCCTGCTTCTGCGCCAGTGCTTGCTGATAGTGCTTGGCGCTGCGCGTCAACGAGTCAACTGCATTTTGCATCGGAGCAAAGTTCAGATGCGGCGGAATCTCTTCTTTCCCCGGAGCCACCGTAGGACGCCGCGGATCGAATGTCGCTTTGAACATTCCCTCATCCAGTTCCTGGTTGCGCTCGCGAATTTCCTCCTGCTTGTCAGCCAGCAACTTCTCGAGGTCCTTCGTGTACATCTCCATCGTGTCTGCAAAATCCACGAAGTCGAACGGCAGCACCTCCGCGTCGGCCAACCGTATCACCGAGGTTCCTACGGTTTGCGCTAACGCCCGTCCGTAAACAAAATTCGTGTCTGAGAAATGCGTGTACCAGTAGAAGTCGTCGTAGACCGAGTGATAGATGCCCGCGCCTTCGTCCTCGCCGCCATATTCCAAATCCAGGGTAGCGATGCCTATGTGATCCAGGTACGCCGTAAAATCCGTCCCCGATCCCAGTGCGTTGATGCGCAAATCGGAGCGCTGTCGCAATTCCTTCCTGTCGTCGGCCGACTTTGCATTCGCGATCGCATTCAACTGCGCTCGCTGCCACACCGTCATCCGCGTTTCCGGGTCCTCAATATCGCGCGCCACTCCATTGATGAACTGTTCCAGGCTGTGCGACCCGCCCATATTCAGAATGCCGCGATCATTGCTGTCCGTGTTGATATAAACCGCGGCATGCTGGCGTAACTCGTCGGCATGGGTCTCCGCCCATTCCGTTGAGCCCAGCAGCATCGGCTCCTCGCCGTCCCACGCGCAATAGATGATGGTGCGCCGTGGTTTCCATCCCTGCTTCAGCAGCAGGCCCATCGAACGCGCTTCTTCCAGTAAAGAAACCTGCGCCGAGATTGGATCCTCGGCTCCGTTCACCCACGCGTCGTGATGGTTGCCGCGAATGATCCACTCATCCGCAGCCACACTGCCGGGAATCTTCGCGATGACGTCATAGACCGGCTTGATGTCCCAATTGAATGCCACTTTCAAATGCACCATCGCCGGTCCCGGTCCAACGTGATATGGAATTGGAAGCGATCCGCGCCACTCATCGGGAGCCATCGGGCCCGCCAGCGCGGTCAGCAGCGGTTGTGCGTCGCCATAAGAAATCGGCAGTACCGGAATCTTCGTGATGCTCTTCGCATCTTTCAGCGCCAAACGCTTGGCATCGGGTGTTGCGCCGATCCCAGGAGTCAGCGGATCTCCTGGACTGTTCGAGGCAAAATCCATCACGCTGCCGCGCTGCACGCCATCGGGAGGCCGCATCGGCCCGACCGGAAAAACGTTGTCCCGCGTGTAGCCGTCGTCTTGCGGTTCGGAATAAATGAGGCAGCCAATCGCGCCATGCTCGGCCGCAACTTTCGGCTTCACTCCGCGCCACGAGTGTAAGTACTTGGCGATCACGATTGCGCCCTTCACTGAAATTCCCAGCCGGTCAAGGTTCTCGTAGTCCTCCGGCAATCCGTAATTCACAAATACCAGCGGCGCGGTGACGTCGCCGTCAATTGAATACGCGTTGTAGGTGGGCAGTTGCTCGTCTTTTTGATTCGAGGTCGGGTCTATCGCCAGTGCCGGCTCTTCCAGTTTGGCCGTAAACTTCGTGGGCGCAACCATCTCCAGCACGCGAATCTTCGGCGTAGGAAACAGAACGTCGAACCTCTCAATATGCGCGTCGAGTCCCCACTCCTTGAAGTGGGCAAGAATCCATTCGGCGTTGTCTTTGTCGTACGGAGACCCGACATGATGCGGCCGTGCGCTCAGCCGCCGCATATACTCCCGCAAATTCGCAGGGTCGGGGATCGCACGGTACTTCGCTTCCCACTCGCGTTCACTTTGACCGGTGGCAGGAGAATATCCGACCAGCGCAGCCGGATTCGTGGCCCCGGGGTCCGTACCAAAACATAAAGACGGAAAGATAAGTGTGAAGATCAGTACGATCGCTGCAACCGGTCTCATGCAACTCCTTCGCTTCGAGAGTTTGCCATTATAGCTGCAATCCCGCGATTGAACCGCCGTAACGACCGCGCTCCGGCGTCCCTCGACCGAAAATGCTAAATTGAAGGGTTCATGTCCGCCCCTGATTCTCTCTTTGTTCGCGCAGCTAAGGCTCGGCCCACCGAACGGACCCCGGTCTGGTTCATGCGTCAGGCCGGGCGTTATATGGCGGAGTACCGCGCCATCCGCAAACAGTATTCGCTGATCGAGATTTGCAAGAAGCCGGAAATCGCTGCCCAGGTCACGATTGAAGCGGCCGAAATCCTCAAGGTCGATGCCGCCATCATCTTCGCCGATCTTCTTCTCCCTCTTGAGGTCATGGGGTTGCCATTTCACTTTGCCGCGGGCGAGGGTCCGAAAATAGAAAAGCCAGTGCGCACTCCCGAAGACGTTACCCAACTGCGCACCGATCGTGCCGCCGACCTCGGCTACGTCTCTGAAGCGGTCAAATTAGTTTGCCGGCACTTTGGAGCCAAGTTGCCCGTCATCGGATTTTGCGGCGCGCCCTTCACCCTTGCCAGCTACATGATCGAGGGTGGAAGCTCGCGCAACTACATTTTCACCAAGAAGTTGATGTACTCCGCTCCCGCCGCGTGGAACGAGCTCATGCAGAAGCTGGTCGCGGTCACCGCTGAGTATTCCGCCGAACAAGTGTGCGCCGGCGCTGATGCCATTCAGATTTTCGACAGTTGGGTTGGGTGCCTGAGCGTCGAAGATTATCGGCGTTACGTCTTGCCGCATGTCACCGGCCTGGTGAAACGGCTGCAAGCAACCGGAGTGCCGATCATCTATTTCGGCACCGACAGCGCAACTCTTCTTCCCGCGATGCAGGAATCGGGCGCGGAAGTGATCGGCCTCGATTGGCGCATCCCGCTCGATACCGGATGGCAGAGCCTCGGCATGAAGGGCGCCGTGCAGGGCAATCTCGATCCCGTGTTGCTCTTCGCTGATTCGAAAGAACTCAAATCGCGGGCCGAAGATATTTTGCGCCGCGCTGCTGGACGCCCCGGCCACATCTTCAATCTAGGCCATGGCATCCTCCCCGAAACTCCGGTGGAAAACGTCAAAGCGCTCTGCGATTTTGTGCGCGAACACTCCGCGGAATTCAAGACGTCCAAGATAGAACGCAAGGTCGAGGCGAAAACGGAGTCGCGACGATGACCGACTGCCCGCTCGGCCTCGCTGGCCAGTGCTATTGCGCGAATCGCGTCAGTTCCTTCGCCGCGCAACCGGCTTCGGGAACTGCGGCAAAAACTGCCGTGCTGCTGCTGGCCCATGGTAGCCCCGAAAATCCCGGCCAGATCCCAGAGTTCCTCAGCTATGTCACCGGCGGACGCGTGTTGCCGCCCCAGGTCATCGAAGAAGTTCGCCATCGTTATTCCCTGATAGGTTTCTCACCGCTCGCCTGCTGGACTCTTCTGCAAGCCGATCAACTTTCGCGGTCGATTCATATGCCCGTCTTCGTGGGCATGCGCAATTGGAAGCCCTTCATCGGCGATGCCATCAAAGCGATTGCCGCACAAGGCTTCGAGCGCGTGATCGCCATATGCCTTGCGCCGCAGAATTCGCGCACCAGCGTCGGCCTTTATCGCCGCGCCGCAAGCAGCGATGGCAATCTTCCTTTCCAGATGGATTTCGTCGAGGAGTGGCACGATCATCC
>DATEBK010000353.1:0-1993 GCA_035287825.1 Terriglobales bacterium | reverse complement strand
GCGGTCGAAGTGGGGCATACCGACACCGACAACACGACGTGTCTTCACGTGCCATCAGTCGGCTTGGTCGTCGCTGGCGACGCTGCCTATAACGATGTTCACCTCTACCTCGCCGAGTCCACCGCGCAAACTCGCCGCGATTGGATCACTGCGCTCGACACCATTGAGACGCTGAAACCGCGCGCCGTGATCGCGGGGCACAAGAAAGCCGATAGGGACGACAGTCCAAGAATTATTGAAGAGACCCGTCAATACATCCGCGATTTTGAGCGCGTCGCCTCGATGACGTCGACGGCGAAAGAGCTATACGACCAGATGCTGGAGATCTATCCGGATCGAGCCAATCCGGGCTCACTATGGGGTTCGGCGCAGGTGGCGAAACCGTAACTTCGTCGCAATGAAAGGCAGCGCACTAGAGACGGACGGCTGAACAGGAAGAACGCGATATATCAAATGCTTCAAGACTCGAACGATTTTAGGACTTCGCAATCGATGAAAAGGAGGATGTCCAATGAAGAGTAAAGCGATGGCAATAGGCGTCAGAACACGAATCAGCTACTGTGCGCTGGCAATCATGACAATCATTCTAAGCGTGGGAGAAAACACAATGGCACAAACAAAATCAACGGCAGTTGTGAAGAACATCGTTCTCGTCCACGGCGGTCTGGTGGACGGGTCCGGTTGGAAGGATGTCTATAAAATCCTGAAGAAGGATGGCTACACGGTTTCGATTGTTCAGGAACCGACCATCTCGCTGCCAGACGACGTGGCGGTCACGAAGCGCGTGATCGACAGTCAGAACGGCCCGGTGATCCTCGTCGGCCACTCATATGGCGGAGTAGTGATCACCGAAGCTGGCAACGATCCAAAGGTCGCTGGTTTGGTCTACGTCACGGCATTCGCTCCGGACAAGGGCGAATCGGCGGCGTCGATCATTAAAAGTGCACCCCCGGGCGCGCCTGCTCCGCCGATCCTCCCGCCTCAGGATGGATACCTATTCCTCGATAAGGCCAAGTTCCCTGACGCATTCGCCGCGGACGTAAGTCCTGACCTGGCTTCGTTCATGGCCGACTCGCAGGTCCCGTGGGGTGTGGAAGCGCTCGGTGGTGCGATCACCCAGCCGGCATGGAGAACAAAGCCCAGCTGGTACCTCATCACTACCGAAGACAAGATGATCCCGCCTGACGCCCAGAGGGCTATGTCCAAACGCGCAGGCTCAACCATTGTCGAGGTGAAAAGCAGTCACTCCGTGTTTTTGTCCCATCCTCAAGCTGTCGCTCATCTTATCGAGCAGGCCGCAACAGGTGCCTTGGTGGCAACGAAAGAAGGCGCAACTAATGCTGCCGCAGATTAGGCTTTAAGCGCCACACTGGATTCGACGAGGTGGAGATTTTCGCAGAGTGTGATTCATGCCTACGGAATTCTTAACCTCGTTGAGTCCGGCCGCAAACTTCGCAGTGATCTCAAGTGTGCTCACGCTGCGGCTTCCCGTAATAGATCCTCGATTTTTTTATCCAAATCCCTCGCCACCTCTAGTGCGTCGCGATTCCCAGAAGGAGCTAAAAAGCTCGCCATCCGGTCATATGACAAGTGGACGCCATCGGCGCGCTCATCTACAAGCACGGTAACCGGCGCGTAAGAGCCCGCATCCGGAACATGCTTGACCATTTCTTTCATGATGAGGGGATTGCCAATCACGAAGCGAATCATCTTCGGAGCCTCGCGGCCCGTTTCTTTGCGCAGAACCGCACCGTGATCCAACTGCATAAATAGCATCAGTCCTATTTTGCTCAAGCCTTTCTCAACCGCGCTTTTCAGCTCGGGAAAAGAGCGCGCTTCGTGAGTTGATCTCCCAAATTCAGCCATATCCGGATGACCGATGCCGGCATTTACACCAGCTATCACTTCATCAAACTGCTTGGAAGTCGTCAGACTGAACCGCTCCATCTCGATTTTTCTTGTCATCTCGAATCTCTTTGTAGTTGCTGATGTA
>DATEBK010000352.1:0-10010 GCA_035287825.1 Terriglobales bacterium | reverse complement strand
AATTCGGATTGAGCACATCGTTCAAGATGCTGGTTCCGCCAACCGCGGTTCCATGCGGAGAGTTCGACGGAACTCCGGGGGCGCCCAGCGGACTGCCGACGCCGTTATCGCCACTATCGCCAGTGGAGAAATTAACGGAGATGCCTTTGGCGCTAGCGACCTCAATCGTATCGTCCCATGAAGTTTCTTCGAGAGGGCCGGCATAGAGATCGACATCCTCTTCATAGCTGTTAGAAACCTGATTGCCGAGCTGGTTGTCAGCCACGTAAGTAACGGCGTTTTGAAAGCTTTCGCTGTCTTCCCCGGCGGCGACAACGTCAACGATATTGGCTCCGGGAGCGATCGTATGCGCCCATTGCAAATCGATAGCCATCTCAATGTTCCAGCCAGTTAGTATCCCAAGTTTAGGATTGGGTTCGCCCTGGGGATAGAGGATGCTGAAGTTGGAGGAGTCGAGCTGCGGAAGGCCTGCCATCTTGAAAAATGCGTTGGCATCTTTCTCAAGAGTGGGATATCCGTAGGCTTCGACGAGAACGATGGTCTGACCAGCGCCATTGATTCCAGCGGCGTAAACCTGGTTGAGTCCCAAGGCGGCCTGCAGTTGTGCAGGCAGATAATCGCAGATGAGATCCTCGTTCTCCATGTAGACGTTTCCGGTGTAGACGGCGACTGGCAATCGGGTATTACCCTTCAATTTGTTGGTGGCCGACGCGGAAAGGCATTGGGTGGTGCTGCCGGCGGGGAAGCCGGAGCCCTTCGCGAGTTGGCTCAGCGGAACGGACTGCATCTTTGGATTGCGTGGGGCAAGGGCGCGCGCATAGAGCGGCTGCACCCGATGGCTTTCGAGACCAGCTACGCTGGAAACGAGGCTGCCCTAGCGGGGCTGTGCAGCAGGGTTCGGGTTACGACCTTCATCGCGGGATCCTCGGTGAAAGATCCCCTTTACACTCATTAGCACGAATCGGGGCCGCCAATCCATGGCACGATTCGGCGATTGCGAACGCGCTGGTCTCATGGTAGGGTCAGGTGTATTTCCTGGTTCCGGGACCGGCAAGAGCGGTCAAGGGCTCAGCATCCCAAGTCATAAAAAATCAGAAAAATTAAGGAAGTGCAAAAGTGATATATCGCCAGACTCTGCGCGTTTTTGGGCTCATCTTCGCCTTTTCAATGTTGACTGCCGTGGCCAACGCCGCCGCGTGCTCCAACGCTTCTCTCAAAGGGATCTATGGTATATGGATCACAGGCTACGACAGCAGCGGCGCTTATCAGCAGTCGGTGTCCCAGATCGACAGCAATGGAAAAGGTACCTTTACGGGAACGGAAACGGAAAGCGACGCCGGAACGATCTATAACGATGTGGCGATCACGGGAACCTATTCGATCGCGGCCGACTGCACAGGCAGCGGCACAATCATCAATCCGAAAAATGGCAACGAAGCCCACTACAACTTTTTGGTGGATCCAGTCGCCAAGCAAATCGATGCGGTAGGCACGGATTCCGGCCACGGGACCGCCTCCGGCCAAGTCGTTTCCCTGGGCAAAGCAACCTGCACTGCTGCCTCGGTAAAGGGCACCTACGGCTTCCACGGCGGAGGTTTGGATACAGGCAGCCAATGGCAGTTCGCCGGCCAATATATACTTGACGGGGCAGGCAACGTCACCGGAACCGAGACCAGTGTCGTTACCGGTGTAGTAGCATCCGCTGTACCCCTCACCGGCACCTATGTAGTGGGACCCAGTTGCACAGCCACGATCACGGTGAGCGGCTCTGCCCCCTACAATTTGGATGTCGTCTTTATCCAGGCGGCAAAGGTGTTTTTTGCGATCGAAACCGATTCCGGATACGTCGGAACCCTCGTGGCCCACCAGTAGAACCGCATTCGTAACCAGCCAATCGGGAGGCGGCTCCGCCGGGAACGGACGGTGAAGCCGCGCCCCTAGATGAACAATCCCTGCCGGTCGAATCACCCTCAAGATCGTCTCGCGCGACCTTAGATCCCAGCTCCTTTAGGCTCTGACTTCCTTTTCAATTTCACGCAAATCGTCGACGCAATCCCTCACGGCTGGGGCGATCTTTTGAAATCGAGATCGACGTAGTCGGCTTGGCCGGTTTTCTTGAGCAGGGTATCGACTTCGCGGGGGGAGAACCGGCGGCCGGGGGGATGGTCGGAGGCGGCGATTTCGTAGGACGCTAGAGCGAGGACGGCGGTATCGAGGCTCAGGGAGCGCGGATCGATTTTGTCGAAGGTGTCGATGATGGTGTGGTGGCGGTTGTCGTAGTCGGAGGGGACGACCTCGAGGCTGAGAGCGGGGACGCCTTCGACGACGAAGGTTTCGTCGTCGGAGTAGAGATCTCCTTCGGTGACGATGGTGGCTGCGCCTAGCGGTGCGAGGCCGGCCAACTCGCGCTGCAAGGGGACGCGGAGGTCATCGCGTCCGTGGAGGCTGAAGCCGGTGGGCATGAGTGCGCCGTTGTCGGTAATGAGAGCGGCCCAGAGATGGTCGAGTTGGTTTTTGTGGGCGTCGACGTAGGCGCGGGAGCCGAGGCAGGCTTGCTCTTCTCCGGAGAAAAAGGCGAAGCGGATGGTCGCTTTGGGCTTGACGTTGAGCGACTTGAGAATGCGGGCGGCTTCGAGGACCATGGCGATTCCGGTGCCGTTGTCGTCGGCGCCCTGGGCGGGATCCCAGGAATCGAAGTGGGCTCCGAGGAGGACGACGGCATTGGGGTCGGAGCCGGGAATGTCGGCGATCACGTTGCGTTCGTTGATAGGACGAGTGATCGAGTAATCGCTGAAGGTGTTTTGAATGTCGAGGCCGATTTTGACTTCTCCTTTGGCGAGAAGACGGCGGAGGAACAGCGTGTCTTCTTTGGCGACCGAAAGCATGGGCAAAGGTGCGCGGGGATAGATTCCGGCGGCGGAGGTGTAGAGCATGCGGTCGGGCTTTTCGGAAGGAATGAGCATGGCGACTGCTCCAGCGGCGGCGAGCTGGCGGGCGATGCGGGAGCGCAGAACGACGTAGTTGGCGGCGAAGGTGTTGGCGGAGGCGGCGCTTTCGAGAGTGACGAGGACGACTGCTCCGCGCAATTTTGCGGGATCGAGTCTTTCGACGGCCTCTTTCTTATCATCGGTGGAGAACATGCCGTCGGGGGTGGCGACGACGGTCACAAGGGGGGCTTCGATGCGGCCGTTGGTTCCGGGCGACCAGCCGTAGGATCCGATGTAGAGCGGACGCTTGGTTTGGCTCGACACCCATGCGGAAGCGGGGCCGCGCTGCCACGAGACTTCGAGAGGGAAGTCTTCGAAGTGAGCGTTGTCGAATCCGGCGGCGCGCAATTCTTTGAGGATCAGATCGGATGCGGCGTGCGATTCGGGGCTGCCGGTGACGCGGCCTCCGATGGTGTCGGTGAGGGTTTCGAGGAAGGAGATGGCACCGCCGCGGGTGAGGGCGGCACCGACGATGCGCTCGTGGATGTCATCATTATTAATATTGCCGGGAGTTTTGGCGGCAGGCTGGGCGAGGGCGTGAAGCTGGAGAAGCAGGATGAGGAAGGCGGTCGCGATGGCTTTGGGTTTTATTTTATCGAGCCGTATTTTATCGGGCTCGGTTTTGGCCAGGCGCACGCTTCTCTCTCCTAAATATTTTCTTGGCAAAACTGGCGTGGATTATACATGCGGGAACGGCGGTAATCCGAAGAGGCTTGAGTGGGGCTATAATTTCGGAGGTCGATTATGTCAACTATCACTCAATTCGAATTGCATTTGGCCGGGCGGATGTCGCGGCTTGGGACGGAAACCGCTTTTGAGGTTTTGGGGCGCGCCCGCGCGCTGGAGAAACAGGGCAAGGACATTGTTCATCTCGAGATTGGCGAGCCTGACTTCGATACTCCGGCGAATGTGATTGAGGCGGGAGTGGAGGCGCTGCGGCATGGGTGGACGCATTACGGACCGGCGGCGGGGCTTCCGGAATTGCGGCAGACGATTGCAGATTATGTGAGCCGGACGCGAAATGTGCCGGTATCGAGCGAGGAAGTGGTGGTGGTGCCGGGCGGTAAGCCGATTATCTTCTTTGCGATGCTGGCGTTAGTGGATGAGGGAGATGAAGTTATCTATCCGAACCCTGGATTTCCGATTTATGAGTCGATGGTCAATTACTCGGGCGGAAAGGCGATTCCGATTCCGTTGCGCGAGGAGCGGGATTTCTCCGTCGACGTTCGGGAGCTGGCGTCGCTGATTAACGACCGCACGCGGCTGATCATTCTGAATTCGCCACATAATCCAACGGGGGGCGTGCTGACGAAGAAGGACGTGCTGCAGATTGCCGGGGCGATTGGCGACCGGAACATCATGGTGCTTTCGGATGAGATCTACAGCCGGCTGCAATATGAAGGTGAGCATTTTTCGATCATGAGCGTGCCGGGGTTCAAAGAGCGGACGATTCTGCTGGATGGATTCTCGAAGACGTATGCGATGACGGGATGGCGCCTGGGATATGGAGTGATGCGGACGGATCTAGCGTTGCAGATTGCGCGGCTAGCGACGAACTCGACTTCATGCACGGCGAGTTTCACGCAGATGGCCGGGATCGAGGCGTTGCGTGGAGACCAGTCTTCGGTCGACAAAATGAGTTCTGAGTTCAGGCGGCGACGCGATGCGTTTGTGGCGGGATTGAACAAGATCAGAGGCTTTTCGTGCCGGCTGCCGAAAGGGGCGTTCTATGCTTTCCCTAACATTACGCAGACGGGATGGACGTCGAAGAAACTGGCGGATGCGCTGCTGGATCAGGCTGGAGTGGCGTGCTTATCGGGCACGGCGTTTGGGGAATTTGGAGAGGGGTATCTGCGCTTCAGCGTGGCGAATTCGCTGGAGAACCTGAATAAGGCGCTGAAGCGGATTGAGGAGTGGGCGGGGAAGAACGTGCGGTGAGGAGCAGAAGGACTGCCGCCTGGTTTCATCTCTCGTCGTTTCATAATCCGTTTCATAATCCCGTTTCATCATCCATTGACAACCGAAAGATCAGTTTTGGTGTAGACTTTTGCCGCTATGGCAAATTCTGCGATGATTATTCAGAAGCATCCTGCCGGTTCTTTCTGCTGGATCGAATTGCACACCACCGACCAGCCTGCCGCCAAGACTTTCTATGCCGCGCTGTTTGGCTGGGCTCCGCATGACATGCCGATGGGGCCGAACGATTTCTATACCATCTGGAAGCTGGAGGGGCGCGATGCCGCGGCTGGATGCACGTTGCGTCCGGAGGAGCGGCAGCACGGCGTTCCGCCGCACTGGATGATTTACATAGCGGTCGATAATGCCGACGCGGCGGTTACCAAGGCGCAGCAACTTGGCGGCAAGGTGCTGGCTCCGGCGTTCGACGTGATGGATGCGGGACGGATGGCGGTGATTCAGGATCCGACAGGCGCGGTTTTTGCTCCGTGGCAGGCAAATAAGAATGCGGGGATCGGGATCGCGGCGGTGCACGGCTCGCTGTGCTGGGCCGATTTGAGCACTCCGGATGTGAAGCTGGCCTCGGATTTTTACTCGGGGTTATTTGGGTGGCAGATTGCGGCCGATCCGAAGGACAAGTCTGGATACCTGCACATTAAGAATGGCACCAATTTTATTGGCGGCGTTCCACCATCGGTTTATCGGCAGCCGGGAACTCCTCCGCACTGGCTGGCTTACTTTCTAGTCGATGACGTGGATGCGTCGGCGAATAAGGCCAAGGAGATGGGCGCGAATCTCTACGTTGCTCCGATGACGGTGGAGGGAGTGGGGCGGATGTCGATTGTTGCCGATCCGCAAGGGGCGGTGTTTGCGGTGTTTACGCCGGGGCGGTAGGGCTTTAAGACTTCGGGGACGGCACCTCAGACGCCAAAGCGCGAACAGTTTTGGAACGATCTGACGGCAGGGCTGAAGCCGTGCCCTTCCCGTTCGTGCCATGTGGGGCATCATTCTGCCCAATTTCCGCTTTATCCCAGAACACGTAAGACCGGCGGGCATAGTTGGGCTCGGTCTCTATGTATCGACAATGTATATACTATGGGATATACTGTGTAGTACGAGGGAGCGCCTATGAAGACACGGATGGTGAAGTGGGGCAATAGCCTGGCGGTGCGTATTCCGAAGGCGGCGGTAGAGGAAGCGAAACTGCGGGAGGGCGATTCGCTGGAGATTGAAGCGATCGAAGGCAAGGTGGAACTGCGGCGCGCAACGAAGGTGCCGACGCTGGCGCAGCTCGTTTCTCAGATTACTCCCGAGAACCGTTATTCCGAGATATCGGCCGGTGCGGAAGTAGGGAAGGAAATGGTTGAATGGTGACGGCATACGTTCCTGAGGCTGGGGACATTGTGATGATGGAATTCGATCGGCAAGTGGGCCGGGAACAGGCGAAACGGCGTCCGGCGCTGGTTCTTACCGATCAGCGCTACAATCGCGCGAGTGGGCTGGCGATAGTTTGTCCGCTGACGAGCAAACGCAAGCCTTATCCGTTTGCGTTGCCGATAACAGTCGATGATGTGGAAGGCGCAGTTCTGGTGGATCAGTTGAAGAGTCTGGATTGGGCAGGCCGCAAAGCGAAATTTCATTCCAAAGCTGAAGCTCCGCTGGTCCATAAGGTACGGCAGTACGTCGCTGTTTTGCTCGGGCTTCGCTAAAGCGGTGACGATGGGTCGGTTGTGACGTGATGGTCATGAGGGCGGTTTGCGTGGCGGACAACTCGGATGGTACAAAACTTCCGAGGCATTGTTCGTGAAAAAGGCTGCCGTTGTTTTCCTGCTTGCTGTTTCCGCATTGCTGGCTGCGTTTGTCGTTAATTGGGCGGTTGTTCGGGCTGCCGATCGGACGCGGCGCATCAATCTTCCTAGTAGCAAGACTCTGACAGTTCCGGTGCCGGGATATCTGGCGCGCACAAATAGTTTTCCGGCGACGATCGCGGTCAGTCCGGATGGGCGGTACGCGGCGCTGCTGAACCAGGGATACGGAACGGAGGAGTCGGGCGCGCGGCAATCGATCGGCATTCTTGATCTCAGCAATAATCAGGTGCGCGATTTTCCCGACGATCGGCTGAGCGACGACTACTCCACGCGGCAGAGTTATTTTATTGGGCTGGCGTTTTCGAGCGACGGCAAGCATCTTTATGCGTCGATGGGCTCGATTACCGATCCCACGGGCGAGAAGCCGAAGAGCACCGGCAATGGCATCGCGGTGTACAAGTTTGCAGGGGGCGTGGTCAGTCCGGAACGCTTCATCAAGATTGCGCCGCAGAAGCTGGCGGAGGGCAAGGAAGTTGCGGTTGGATTGCGCACGACTCCGGCGGGAACGGCGCTGCCGTATCCGGCGGGATTTGCGGTGTTGGCGGGGACGAGTGGCGATCGACTGCTGATCGCGAATAATCTTTCGGATAACGTGGTGCTGCTGGATGTGAGTTCGGGAAAGGTTGAGAAGTCGTTTGACGTGAGCCGCAGCCGGTTTATTCCGGAAGCTTATCCGTATACGGTGATTGCCAACAAAGCGGGAACGAAAGCGTGGGTGAGCTTGTGGGATACGTCAGTGGTTGCGGAATTGAATCTTAAAAGCGGCGTTGTGGCGCGCTGGATAGAGGTATCAAAGATCTCCGAACCAACCGCTCCCAGTCCGCATCCGACGGTGATGGCGCTTGGTCCGGATGAGACGGTCTTATACATTGCCTTGAGCAATGCTGACAAGGTAGTGGCGGTGGGATTGGATCGTGGGGAGGTTGTTCACGAATTCCCGCTCAAGGCTGATGGAGCGGTGCCACAAGCTATTGCTCTGTCGGGAGACTCTTCGCGGTTATATGTCGCCAGCGGATCTCTGGATGCGGTTGCCGTCTTTGATACGAAGGTTGAAGGCCAACATCCGGCGCCGCCGCTTGGTTTCATTCCAAGCGAGTGGTATCCGAGCGCGCTGGCCGTGGTTGGCAACGACTTGCTGATTGCGACGGCGAAGGGCGAAGGGAGCGGGCCGAACAATATGCTCGGCACGCTGAAGGGCGAGCGCAAGCGAAAAGAGCATCCTTATATTCCGACGCTAATTGGAGGGTCGATCCAGCGGGTCGGCCTGGCGGATCTGGACAAGAATCTTCCTGCTTACACGCGACAGGTGGTGGAAGACAATCTGCTGAACACCGATCCGGGGAAGTTCGCATTTGCGGGCGGAAGCAATCCGATTCGGCATGTGATTTACATACTGAAAGAGAATCGCACATACGATCAGATCTTCGGTGATTTGCCGGTGGGGGATGGCGATCCGTCGCTGACGATGTATGGCAAGGACATTACCCCGAACCAGCACAAGCTGGCGATGCAGTTTGGCGTGCTGGACAATTTTTACGACAGCGGAGAAGTTTCAGGCGACGGGCACCTTTGGTCGACGGCGGCGACGACGAGCGATTACAACGAGAAGACGTGGCCGATCGGGTATCGCAGCAAAGAACGGACTTACGATTCGGGCGGCAGTGTGGCGGATGAGTTTCCGCTGGAGCAGGGGATTCCGGATGTTGACGATCCGGGAACGGGATTTATCTGGGACAATCTAGCGCGGCGCGCGCTGACGTATCGCATCTACGGCGAATTTATCGCGGCGGTATGGTGCAAGAATGAGAAAGCGAAATCGCCGAAGGAAGGAACACCGTCAGCGAGCTCGGATAGTTGTCCGGCGGCTGAAATCAATCAGGGTGAGCGTTTGCCGGCGAATGTTGGTAATCCTGCGGGAGGGGCGAGTCCGTGGCCGTGGGCGGTACCGCAGTTCAAGCGGATGCGTCCCACGAAAGCGACGCTACGCGACCATTATGATCCGCTGTTTCCGGATTTTAATACCGATTATCCGGACCAGCTAAGGGCAGACGAATTTCTGCGCGAGTTTGGCGAGTATGTGAAGGCGAAGGGAAGTTCGAAGGAACTGCCGCAGTTTATTTTGCTTTATCTTCCGGATGATCACACGGGCGGAACGCGGCCAGGGAAGCCGACTCCGCAGGCATCGGTCGCGGATAATGACCTGGCGGTTGGACGTGTGGTGGATGCGGTTTCGCACAGCGCTTACTGGGATGATACGGCCATTTTTGTGATCGAAGACGATGCGCAGGACGGCGCCGATCATGTTGATGCGCATCGGTCGACGGCGTTGGTGATCAGCAAGTATTCGCCCGTGCATGGAGCGGGCGGCAAGGCGTTTGTCGATCATCACTTCTACTCGACCGTGAACATGGTGCATACGATGGAGGCGCTGCTGGGGCTTCCGCCGATGAATTTGTTCGACGAGCACGCGCCGTTGATGGCTTCGCTGTTTGCGGGACCGGGAACGCAGGCGGCTTTTGAGGTTGACGACAAGAACCTGCGCAGCGGCCTGATCTACAAAGTGAACGAAAAGACGGCGGCGGGAGCGAAGGCATCGTCGCTGATGGATTTTTCCCGTCCGGATGCGGCGGACGCGAAAAAGCTGAATGCGATTTTGTGGGAGGATGCCAAGGGGAACGGGGCGCAATAGCTGAAGGGGCGATATGAGACTGAGATTCGCAGTGGCGGCGGTGGTGATGAGTCTCGCGTTGAGTGTCGAGGCCCAGAGTTTCGCAGCCCAAAAGGAGATGCACGTGGTCCATGCCAAGGGTTCTTTTGAGGTCAAGATGACTCCTGCCGAACCAACCGAGTTCGAGAAGGCGAACGATATTGCGCGGCTCACATCCGACAAAACCTGGCACGGTGATTTCGAAGGCGCGAGCCATGGAGAAATGATCACCGGTTCGACCGCGAGCACCGGCTCGATGGCGTACGTTGCGATTGAGCGCATGACCGGCAAGCTTAATGGCCGACAGGGCAGCTTTACCTTTGCGCACCGCGCCAGCATGATGAAGGGCGATGCCTCCGCTGGCGAGCTGAGTGTGACGGTTGTACCCAATTCAGGGACTGGAGAACTGACCGGGCTCGCTGGCTCGCTCATGATCAAGATTGACGCTCAGGGCAAGCACAGCTGGACGTTCGATTATTCGCTTCCGTAGCC
>DATEBK010000351.1:0-5132 GCA_035287825.1 Terriglobales bacterium | reverse complement strand
CGGGATTTCGCCGGACGACGCAATCCCGACGCGGAGATGAGTCGGCTCTACGTTATTGAGAGCACGCCGAGTTCAACGGGGATGAAGGCGGACCATCGTGTTCCGGTGCTGGCTAGCGAGGTTGCAGCGCATGCACAGACGATGGCGTCTCTCCTCGGCGTAAAAGTGGGCGAGATTGGCCCTCAGGGCGAATCGGCTTTGATTAAGGCTCTCGCAGCTGATCTGACTAGCCATCGCGGATCGAGTCTCGTCATCGCTGGAGATCATCAGCCGCCAGCCGTTCATGCGCTCGCTCATGCCATCAATTCTGAACTCGGCAATGTCGGCAAGACGGTTTTCTATTCCGAGCCCATCGATGCCAACCCGGTGAATCGCGCTGAGTCACTGCGCTCGCTCGTCGATGATATGCGCGCCGGGAAAGTTGACGTCCTGCTGGTTCTTGGCGGCAATCCGGCGTATGACGCGCCTGCCGACATCGATTTTGCCTCCGCGCTGAAATCGAATGCAGTTGCCTTGAAAGTTTTTCTCGGCTCGCACCGCAACGAGACGGCCGAACTTTGCCAGTGGCATGTTCCCGAAGCGCACTATCTGGAGTCCTGGAGCGATACGCGCGCCTATGACGGCACCGTCTCGATCGTCCAGCCGCTGATTGAGCCGCTCTACAACGGTAAAACGGCGCACGAACTCATCGCCGTCCTGGCAGGCCAGTCGAACGCTACGGGACACGATCTGGTCCGGCAATACTGGGCGGAGCAGCACGCGGGCGAGGACTTCGACTTTTTTTGGCGCAAGTCGCTGCACGATGGATGGGTTGCGGGGACAACTTATGCACCCAAGGCGGTGGGTCTGAAGGCTGTCAATTCCCCGGCGTCGCCATCCGCTCCGGCCGGCGATGTCGAGCTCAACTTCCGCCGCGATCCCTCCATCTACGATGGCCGCTTTGCGAACAACGGCTGGCTGCAGGAACTTCCCAAGCCGCTGACGAAGTTGACGTGGGATAACTGCATCATGATCGGCCCGATTATGGCCGAACGCCTCAAACTCAATTTCAAAGATGTAGTCGAACTTGACTGCAACGGCAAGAAAGTAAAAGGACCAGTCTGGATCCAGGCGGGCCATCCTGACAACTCGATAACAGTCTTCCTCGGTTATGGACGCACGAACGCCGGGCGCGTTGGCACTGGCGCCGGCTTCGACGTTTACCCACTGCGAACCAGCCAGAACGCATGGCTCGCCTCCGGCGCGAAACTCACCGCGACCGGCGGCACCTATAACCTCGCGAGTACGCAGGGTTATCAGACGATGGAGACGCCCGACGGCAGCGAGCGTGCGCTGGTGCAGGAACGCAGTCTCGCGGAATACAAGAAAGACCCGGATTTCGCCAAAGAAGGCGAGCCGAATAAAGACCTTACGCTTTACAAGCCGGGGGAGTTCCCGTACGAGAAGGAAACTTATTCCTGGGGTATGGCGATCGATCTGAACGCCTGCGTCGGGTGCAACAATTGCATCATTGCCTGCCAGTCGGAAAACAATATTGCCGTGGTGGGACAAGAGCAGACCCTCAAAGGACGCCACATGCACTGGCTGCGTGTGGATGCCTATTACAACGGGCCACGCGAGAATCCCAAAGGATTCTTCCAGCCGGTGCCGTGCATGCAGTGTGAGAACGCGCCTTGCGAGCTGGTTTGTCCGGTGCAGGCGACCACGCATAGCACCGAAGGCCTGAACGACATGGTCTACAACCGCTGCGTGGGTACGCGCTATTGCTCGAACAACTGTCCTTATAAAGTGCGGCGCTTCAATTTTCTTTTGTTCCAGGATTGGGAGACGCCGCAGTTCAAGCTGATGCGTAATCCTGATGTCACCATTCGCAGCCGTGGGGTGATGGAGAAATGCACTTATTGCGTGCAGCGCATCAGCGAGCATCGCATTGATGCCGAGCGCGCCGATACGACCATCAAAGACGGCGAGTTGCAGACCGCCTGCCAGCAGTCGTGTCCGGCGAACGCCATCGTTTTCGGTAACATTAACGATCCGAACAGTCAGGTGACGAAGTGGAAGGCGCAGGCGAGGAATTACTCGCTGATGGGAGAATTGAATACGCGGCCGCGCACGACGTATCTGGCGGAAATCCGCAATCCGAACCCTGAGTTGGAAGCATAGTTAGACGCTAGTTAGAAGCTAGTTCGAGGTAAGTGGAGCGCAGGCAAGGCATGGCAACGAACACGCAAATCCCCGTGGCAGACAGGCGAGTGCCGGTCATCGCACCGGGCCACACCTTCTCCACCATCACCGAGAAGATCGCGAACATCGTGCTGACGCGCCCGGTTTCTCTGGGATGGATCCTCGGCTTCCTGATCGTGTTCGGCATGTTGAATATGCTTGCGGGGGTCCTTGGCTACCTTTTCCTGAAAGGCGTTGGGATCTGGGGCATTAACATCCCCGTCGGGTGGGGCTTTGCCATCATTAATTTTGTGTGGTGGATCGGTATCGGCCACGCCGGGACCCTGATCTCCGCCATTCTGGCGCTGCTGCGGCAAACTTGGCGCAACTCAATCAACCGTTTCGCGGAAGCGATGACGTTGTTTGCGGTCATGTGCGCGGGCACTTTCCCTCTGGCCCACATGGGCCGACCGTGGCTTTTTTACTGGATGTTTCCCTATCCCAACACCATGCGGTACTGGCCGAATTTCCGCAGTCCGCTGGTGTGGGACGTGTTCGCGGTCTCGACCTACTTCACAATTTCGCTGGTGTTCTGGTTTGTCGGCTTGATTCCAGATTTCGCGACGATGCGCGATCGCGCTGAGAAACCATTCGTTCGCGGCATTTTCGGGCTGCTGGCCATGGGATGGCGCGGTTCAGCCCGCCACTGGCATCGTTATGAGACGGCCTACTTGCTTCTCGCCGGACTCGCTACGCCGCTCGTGCTCTCCGTGCATACCGTCGTGAGCTTCGATTTCGCCGTCGGCATTGTTCCCGGATGGCACACCACGATTTTCCCGCCCTACTTTGTCGCGGGAGCCATTTATTCAGGTTTCGCCATGGTGCTTTGTCTGGCGATTCCGATTCGGGCTATCTACGGTCTGAAGGACTTCATCACGGAGCGGCATCTTGAAATCTCCGCCAAAGTCATGCTGGCCACTGGCCTGATTGTGGCTTACGGCTACGGGATGGAAGCGTTCATGGGTTGGTACAGTGGCAACCAGTTCGATTCGTTCCTGCTGTGGAACCGCCTGCACGGACCTTACAAGTTCTCGTATGCAGCCTTGCTCGCCTGCAACATTTTTATCCCGCAGGTTCTCTGGCTGAAGAAGTTCCGCGTCTCCACCGGATGGCTGTGGCTGACCTCGTTCGTCGTGCTTGTTGGCATGTGGCTCGAGCGCTTTATTATCATTGTCGTCAGCTTGAGCCGGGACTTCGTCAATTCGTCGTGGGGCATGTATTACCCCACCAAGTGGGACTGGATGACTTTTGGCGGCACCATCGGACTGTTCCTGACCGGCATGTGGCTGTTCCTCCGTGTTCTTCCCAGTATCTCCATCTTCGAAATGCGCACCCTGCTGCCGGAAGCAGAGGTGCATGAAGCGGCGGAGGTGAAGCAATGAGCATCCGAGCGACCGATTTTTCCGAATGTGGCCCGGTGTATGGGCTGATGGCCGAATTCGATTCGGCCCAGGAGTTGGTGACAGCCGCGCACAAGACGCACGAAGAGGGTTACCGGAAGATCGATGCCTACAGTCCGTTTCCGATCGAAGGTTTGGCCGAGGCCATCGGTTTTCACAAGAACCGGGTTTCTCTGGTTGTGCTCATCGGCGGCTTGATCGGTGGACTCTCGGCCTACGCGCTCCAGTATTGGGTCGCGGTCATCACCTATCCGGTTAACATCGGTGGACGGCCGTATCACTCCTGGCCATCGTTTATCATTGTGACCTTCGAGCTGACCATTCTTTTTGGCGGAATTTCATCCGCTATCGGCATGATCGCGCTGAACGGCCTCCCGCTGCCTTATCACCCCGTTTTCAACGTGCCCGAGTTTACCAAGGCCACGGAAAACAAATTCTTCCTGGTCGTCGAGTCGAGCGACCCGCAGTACGATTCCGCGCGGACGCGTTCGTTTCTTAACGGCCTTTCACCACGGATGATCGCGGAGGTTCCGAGCTAATGATGCGTGCCCCTCGCGATCGTTCCAGGAAACTCGGAATCGGCAACATCCGGACGGTTTTGCCTGCGCTGCTGGCTCTCATCGCCGCCACCGCGGGGTGCCGCATCGACATGCACATGCAGCCCTATTACCGGCCCATGGATAAAAGCGATTTCTTCGCCGACAATCGTTCTGCCCGAATGCCGGTCGACGGGACGGTCGCGCGCGGCGACTTGCAGGAAGACACTTACTTCTATACGGCCAAAATCGGCAATGCCACGGGCGACTATATGCCCTTCGCGGTGACATCCGAAGTTCTCTCTCGCGGACGCGAGCGTTACAACATCACCTGCGCGCCCTGCCACGGCCGTGTGGGCGACGGGAACGGATTTATTCCCACGCGCGGTTTCCGGCAGCCGCCGTCGTTTCACATCGACCGCCTGCGTAAAGTTCCAGTCGGCTACTTCTTTGACGTTGATACCCACGGATACGGGGTGATGCCCGATTATGCCGCGCAGGTTGCGCCGCGCGATCGCTGGTGTATCGCCGCCTACATCCGGGCACTGCAGTTGAGTCAGAATGCGACGGCAGTCGACATTCCGGCCGGACAGAAAGTTCCGTCGCCGGCGCCAGCGTTCCGAGACATCGGTACTGGAGCCACGCTGCCAGTACCTGCACCCGCGCCTTCTGCGAGCGAAAATGAAGGGGAGCCCAAATGACCACGGCTGCCATAAAGATGACCAAGTCGGACCTGATGGCTCCGCCCGTGGCCCAGAGCATCCAGACGCGCTCGCTCTTTATCGGACTGGTTGGGGCGCTGGCTTCTGTGGCTGGCGTTTTCATAGCTCCAGAAAGTTTCTTTTCCGCCTATCTTTCCGGCTACATATTCTGGCTGGGGCTTTCGCTCGGATGCATGGCCATCCTGATGCTCCATCATTTGGTCGGGGGTGCCTGGAGCATCGTCATTCGCCGCATTCTCGAATCGGGCATG
>DATEBK010000350.1:0-2142 GCA_035287825.1 Terriglobales bacterium | reverse complement strand
CCAATGAAAAGAATTTTCATAGCAGATTATTTGTAGCAGGAATGCCGGCGCGTAACACGGTGCGGAGGGATAGCGCGAGCCACAATCTGTCCGGTAGACGCGTTATGAGATATCACGGAGGGTTGCGATTGGGTTCTGCGGCGCGGATTCGGCGGATTCGGCGCTCAAGACTTCCGAGACTCCTTCGAAGTTTACAAAGTAAGGCTCGACTGAAATGCCGGGGAAGTTCGAGGTGAGCAGTGCCGCGGCGCGGAGGAGTTCGGTGCGATGATGCGCGGCCTCCGCGGCGGGGTCGCCTTTGAAATACGCCAAGCCTCCGTAGGTCGCGCAGTCGGAATGGCTCATCACGAGCACGCGCCGGGTCTGGTGCAGTCGGATCGACATGCGGACTTGTTCGAGGATGAAATCCTGCTCGAAGTCGTTGCGCGGAGAGGCGAGGGTTTTGGCGCCTCCGGCCACGACGATCATGTCGGGGCGTTCGATATGCTGCTCTTTCAGAAACTCTCGCACGACGGTTCCGATACGGTGATCGAAGCAGCAGAGGACGGCTGCGTCGGCCACATATGGGGCGGCGGGCGAATCGAAATGGAATACCTTGCGCATAACAGGGACATGCCGATTCTAACTGAGATCTTCCGCCCCATTCTCTGACTCGTGGAAAATCAAAATCTCGGTTCCGGCTCTCAGTTCTGGGGAAGCAAGCTCAGCGACTCATCACCCGGTCCAAATCGCTCATGATGCGCTGGGGATCGTCGTGACCGAGAAAGATGTCTCCGTTCAAAGTCTTGATGTGGACCACCTTGTTGCCCCACACATAAGCGCGAGATTTGCCGATGCCGCGAATGCCGTAGCCGCGAATGAACGCCCAGGGTTCGATCGAATAACTCACGATCGACTGTCTGGGAATCGAACGCAGACGGAAGCCAAGCATGTGAATTTCGATTCCATGGCGCAAGAAGCGGTATTGAAATCCGCTCCACATCATGGCCGACGCGCCAAGAACGACGAGGCCAACCACACCCGCCGTCCAGATTACTGCCGTGGTCCGGTGCCACCACAAGGAAATCGCTGGACCGATCAGCGCGAGAAGAAGGATTGGGATCCACGCCCGTCCGGTCTGGGTTTCTATAGCCAACACATCGGCCTGGAGTTCGGCTGTCATCAATAGAATATCTTTCTGGTAGTTCTCAGTTCTTCGCTGCTTGCTGCTCGCAGTTTATCTTGGGCATCCAGTGGGCAATAAAAAGCCTCCGCGGCAGCAGCGAAGGCTTTAACTTTAAACCTGCAAGGTTCTAAAGCAGTCCGTTTATTGCACGATCAACTACTTAGTGCACGATCAACTGTGCCTGGGTGCTGTGCGAAGCTCCGGTTCCAGCCGAAGCATCGATGGTGACGATGTAAGTTCCTGCCGCCGTACCAGCATTGACGGGAACGCTGCTGCTTCCCGATCCACAACCGGGCAGGAGGATAAGGAAGGCAGCGATCAGACATAAAATGCCGCCGAGCATCCAGCGGCGGCGCTTGCGGCCAGCGGCGATGCCCAGTCCCGCGAGACTCAGGCCGGCGATCGGGATCCACGCGGCATAGAACCCGCCGTGGCGCAATAAGTTGCCGCTATTAACGGGGCGCGCGACGGTCTGGATGCTCAGCAGGGTTGTACCGCAGCTGATTCCCGCGAGGCTGACGGTGGTTGGGTCGAACGTGGGAGTGTTCGCCGTCACCATAGAAGGCGATGTGGTTTGGCTGGGTGTAATGGTGGCGAAATAACCCTGGTCGGATGTAGGACAAAACTTGATCTGAATCTTGGCCAAGTCGCCGGCGTTTACGGTCGGGGTCAAAACGTTGGCTTGAAGGGCGAAGTCGACGACGTAGACGTCAGGCTGGGGGATGGTGAGTTGCACGAGGCCGCCATTTGCGCTGACGTTGCCCGAGATCGAGATGGGGTTGTTAACCGTAATGGGGACGGCGGGTGTCATATCGACTTCGACGGATGCGGTCTGATTGACCGCCAGGCTCGGAATATCGCAGGTGATCGTCGACACCTCAACGGCACCGCAGCTCCCGTTGCCCTGGGTCACTTTAGCTGTGGCTTGGTTGGTTAGTCCGGCGGTGGGTATACCCAGGGCGTTAAAAGTCACGAGG
>DATEBK010000349.1:0-4574 GCA_035287825.1 Terriglobales bacterium | reverse complement strand
CGCCTTCTACCTGCTCCCCGCCATCTACGAGCGTTCCTGGATCAATCTCAGCGAGGTCTTGTCTCCCGGAGTTCGCCCGCAAGACAATTTCCTCTTCACCACCCTCGCCGATCCCGACCACAATCGCTTCAATCTTCTGGTCTCAACCGTGGCCCTCGCTGAAATCGTAGCCCTGATTTTTGCCATCTACTTCGCCCGTAAACGCCAGGAACACCGCCGCGCATGGATCATCCTTTCATCGTGGGCGATCCTCGTCGTGCTCTTGATGCTGAAACCGAGCTATTGGCTATGGCAGCGCTTACCTGAACTGCGCTTCGTGCAGCTTCCCTTCCGCTGGCTGCTCTGCATGAACGCTGCCCTGGCCATTCTTCTGCTGATGGCGACAAAACGCTGGTCGGTGCGTTTCGCCACACTCACCATTCTGCTCGCCGCACTCTTCATCTCTGGTCATCACTTCCAGCCCCCCTGGTGGGAAAAAGCCGCCGACTTCCAGGACATGAACAACGCCGTCGCCGATGGCAGCGGTTATGACGGCACCGACGAATATGTACCCGCCGGAGACGACCCCTACGAACTAAACAAAACTCTGCCGCCAATCAGCGCCGCCTCGATTAGAGACGATTCGGCCAAGAACGATTCGCCCAAGAACGACTCGCCCAGCGACGATTCAGCAATTTCCATTCCCGCTAAAATACAAACCTGGGAGTCGACCGAGAAACATTTCACGGTCCATGCCTCCGCAAAGCAAAACCTCATCGTGCGCCTCTTTAGCTACCCCGCGTTTGAAGTCACAGTAAACGGTAAGCCAACCACAACCTCGAAGACCGACGTCACCGGACTCATCGTCATCCCCGTTGACGCCGGCGACAACGACATCCACATCCATTTCAGCGTAACCAAAGATCGCTTGCTGGGCGACATCGTCTCGTCGATCAGTCTCGCAATACTGGTCAGTGCCTGGTTTTCCCGAGGATGGATTCGCGGAGCGCAGCCTCGAGCACAGGAAAAGAGTCTCGTCACATGACTTCCCCCATGGTCCTCCTCGCCACGTCGAACCCCGGCAAGCTTCGCGATTTCGCCGGAGCCGCCTCTAGCTACGGAGTCACTGCGGCCAACATCCCGCACTTTTCTTCTCTGCCACCGGTTGTAGAAGATGGCGCAACCTTCGAAGAGAACGCGCGCAAGAAGGCGGAATCCTACAGCCTCGCCGTCCCCGGTGAACTGGTCGTAGCCGACGACTCAGGCCTCGAAGTCGATGCTCTCGGCGGCGCTCCCGGAGTGCATTCCGCCCGCTACGCCGCCGACCACCCGCACGCGGCGGAAGCCAATACCGACGACGAAGCGAACAATGCCCGCGTGCTTCGCGAACTTAACCGCATTCCGGAAGCAAAGCGCACCGCTAGATTCATCTGCGTCCTCGCCGCCGCCCGCGATGGAAAAACCCTGGCCACATTCCGCGGCTCTGCCGAAGGCATAATCCTCGATACGCCGCGCGGAACAAACGGATTCGGGTACGACCCGCTCTTCCTTTTCCCGCAAATCGGCAAAACCTTCGCCGAACTGAGCGCAAAAGAAAAAGCCCAATACAGCCATCGCGGCCAGGCGTTCCGCGCTTTCCTCGAGTGGTTCGGGAAAAAGAAAATATAGAGCGGTTTTTTAATTAATAAATTACCAATTCTTCTTCCCTGCCCTTCTTGACTTCCCTTCCGCTGCAAAACGATAATAATTAGTTTGCACTTCGATCCTCTTAAGGAGCAGTCATCGCAGCGTCAACCGCCACTCCCCCCGTCGCCCCGCAGCTCGAATCCGGCGTAGCTTCCCTCCGCGCCGGACAGGGAACCTCGTTCTGGTTGCGGCGTCTTCATTCCCTCAGCGGCGTCGTCCCCATCGGAGCTTTTCTTCTCGAACATTTCATCTCCAATGCCGAAGCCTTCAAAGGCCCCATCGCCTACGCCAAGCAGGTTGAGTTTCTCAACAGTCTGCCCGGCGTTTTTCTGCTCGAACTCTTCTTCATTTGGATCCCGCTCCTCTATCACGCCCTCTACGGCATCTACATCTGGTATCGCGGCGATTCGAACCTCGCCAGCTATCCGTGGTCCGGCAATTGGCTCTACAACTCGCAGCGTTGGACCGGCATCATTTCGTTTTTCTTCATCGCCCAGCACACACTGAACCTACGTTTCGTCGGCGTGCATCTGGCGACGCACCCGGATCAGTCATTCGCCAAAGTGCAGGCTCAATTCCATAGTCCGTGGATGGTCGCCTTCTATTTCATCGGCATCGTCGCCGCATCCTGGCATTTCAGTTACGGCCTGTGGCTCTTCGCCGCCAAGTGGGGCATCACCACCGGAGAACGTGCTCGTCGCGGCTTTGGCTTCATCTGCTTGGCACTTGCCTTGGGGTTGATCTCGATCGGCGCTCTCAGCATGTACGGATTCCTGCGAATACCGCCCCAGCCGCTCGATTCCAACTCAGGCTCGGAAAATATCGTGATGCGATAAAGATCGTACTAATCAAAGATTGGACTCATAAAACTCGGACTAATAAAGCTCGCCCTAATAAAGCTTGTCCCAGTAGAGATCGGACTCATAATGGCAGCTCCAACAATCATCGTCGTTGGCGGAGGCCTCGCCGGCCTTGCCGCCGTTATCAAGATCGCCGAGATGGGCGGTCAGGTCGACCTGTTTTCCATCGTCCCCGTCAAGCGTTCTCACTCCGTCTGCGCCCAAGGCGGAATCAATGCCGCCAAGAACCTCAAAGGCGAAGGCGACTCTACCTACAAGCATTTCGACGACACCATCTACGGCGGAGACTTCCTCGCCAACCAGCCGCCCGTCAAGGCCATGTGCGAAGCCGCTCCCGGCATCATCGATCTGCTCGACCGCATGGGAGTCCCTTTCAATCGCACACCGGAAGGTCTGCTGGATTTCCGCCGCTTCGGAGGCACTCTCTACAACCGCACCGCCTTCGCCGGAGCCACCACCGGCCAGCAACTTCTCTACGCGCTCGACGAGCAAGTTCGCCGCTACGAGTCCGAAGGCAGAGTAAAAAAATACGAGCACTGGGAGTTCCTCTCCGCCGTGCTCGACGGAAGCCACGTCGCGCGCGGCATCTGCGCCATGGATCTCCGCAGCATGGAAGTCCGCACCTTCCCCGCCGACGCCATCATCATCGCCACCGGCGGATGCGGCGCTATCTTCGGCAAGTCCACCAACTCCGTCGTCTGCACCGGCTCGGCGCAGTCCGCGCTCTATCAGCAAGGCGCTTACTACGCCAACGGAGAATTCATCCAGGTTCATCCCACCTGCATTCCCGGAGAAGACAAGCTGCGCCTGATGTCGGAATCCGCCCGCGGCGAAGGTGGACGCGTCTGGGTCCCCAAAACGCAAGGTGACAAACGCGATCCGAAATCGATTCCAGAAAAAGAACGTTGGTATTTCCTCGAAGAGTGGTACCCGAAGTATGGCAACCTCGTCCCGCGCGACGTCGCCACCCGCGCCATTTTCAAAGTGGTCTTCGAGCACAACCTCGGCATCGACGGCAAGCCGATGGTTTACCTTGACCTCACCCATATCGATCGCAAGATCCTCGACCGTAAGCTCGAGGGCATTTTAGAAATCTACGAAAAGTTTGTCGGCGACGATCCCCGCGACACGCCCATGAAAATTTTCCCCGGCATGCACTACACCATGGGTGGCCTCTGGATCGATTACAAACAGCAAACCAACATCCCCGGCATTTTCGCCGCCGGCGAAGCCGAATACCAATACCATGGCGCGAATCGCCTCGGCGCAAACTCGCTCGTCTCCTGTATCTTCGGAGGCTTCACCGCCGGCCCCAATGCCGTGCAATACGCCAGAAACCTGCAAGCCGCGCCGGCGAATGGCCACTTCGATGCCGAGCGTAAACGCCAGGAAGAAATCAACGCCGGCCTGATGAAGTCCGATGGCAACGAGAACCCGTTCCTGATCTGGCGCGAACTGGGCGCGCTGATGACCGAAAACTGCACCGTCATCCGCTACAACAAAAAGTGCGAAGCCGCCGACGCCAAGCTGGTCGACATGCTGCACCGCTTCCAGAAGATCAATCTGAGCGACCGCACGCAGTGGGCGAACACCACCATCGCCTTCGCCCGCCAACTCTACAACATGCTGCAGTTGTCGCGAGTCATCGCCCAGGGAGCAGCCATGCGCGACGAATCCCGTGGCTCGCACTACAAACCCGACTTCCCCGACCGCGACGACAAGAACTGGATGAAGACCACCAAAGCAACCTTCGCTTCCGATTTAGACGAGCCAAAATTCGAGTTCGAGCCGGTAGATGCGAGCCTGATCCCACCGCGCTCGAGGAAGTACTAATGCGGCACCGGACTATTACGCGGAACGGAATTCTTATGCTTGACGGTGTCGTCATCGCGAACCGGGGAGGGCACGAGTTCTACTCGTGCCGGTAGAGACATCCCCAAGGACTGCGGCTTCAGCCTCTGGGGGCCACAGGTCGAGCTTGAATCCCGGGAAAGCGGAGCAATAGCGATACTGGGAGGGATGGGACACAAGTTTAGCGGCCACAGGATT
>DATEBK010000348.1:0-22972 GCA_035287825.1 Terriglobales bacterium | reverse complement strand
TTCGACAAACGCGCCGAAATCGGCCAAACGGCTGACTCTCCCGAGATAGGTTTTGCCAACTTCGGCCGAAGCGGTCAGATCTCTGATAATCTGCAAGGCCTTGTTGGCAGAAACTTCGTCGTTTGAAGCGACGTTGACTTTACCGGAATCCTCGACGTCGATCTTCACGCCGGTCTGCTCGATGATGCTGCGAATCATCTTGCCACCGGGCCCAATCACATCGCGAATCTTGTCGACCGGAATCTGCAGCGTGTAGATGCGGGGTGCAAAGCTTGAAACCTTGACGCGACCTTCGGTGACCACTTCGTCCATCTTGCCAAGGATGAACAGCCGTCCGCGCTGCGCCTGCGCCAGAGCTTCGCGCATGATCTGGGACGTGATGCCGGCGACTTTGATATCCATTTGCAGGGCAGTGATGCCGTCTTTGGTTCCAGCAACTTTGAAATCCATGTCGCCGTAATGGTCTTCGGCGCCGGCGATATCGGTCAGGATGGCATACTTGTCGCCTTCCTTGACCAATCCCATCGCAACTCCTGCGACAGGAGCCTTCAGCGGTACACCCGCATCCATCAGCGAAAGCGAAGCGCCGCAGATGGTAGCCATCGACGACGACCCGTTCGACTCCAGAATGTCAGAGACGACGCGCATCGCGTAAGGCCAGTTATCTTCGGTGGGAAGCACGGCCGAAACGGCGCGTTCGGCGAGGGCACCGTGACCGATTTCGCGACGGCCGGCCCCACGCATGAACCCGACTTCTCCGACGGAGAACGGCGGAAAGTTGTAGTGGAGCATGAAGCGTTTCTTGGCTTCGCCCTCGAAACCCTCGAGGCGCTGCATGTCGTCGCTGGTACCGAGCGTAGTGGTAACCAGGGCCTGGGTTTCGCCACGAGTAAACACGGCGCTGCCGTGGACGCGCGGAAGGACTCCAGCTTCAATCCAGATTTCGCGAATCTGATCGAACTCCCGTCCGTCCGGGCGGCGCTTGTGATCGATGACCTGGTCGCGGAAAATGCGCTCGCGCAGAATTTCGTAGTACTTCTTTACTTTTTTCTTGCCTGCCTCGTCGTCCTCGGGCAGAGCGGCGAGAAGTTCTTTTTCCAGCACCCGGACTAGTTCGTAGCTTTCCGATTTCGGATGCTTTTTAGTATCGAGTGCGTCGGTCAATCGACGACCGATCTGGGCTTCCAGACCTTTGAGGTAAGTTTCGTCCAATTCTGGAGGCGTCACTGCGCGCTTCGGCTTGCCTACCTTGCCCCGAAGTTCGTTGATGGCCGCGCAGATTTTCTTGATTTCGGTGTGCGCGAATTCGATCGCGTCGACCACCGTCTCTTCTTTTACTTCTTTCGCGCCCGACTCGATCATGACGATCGCTTCGGCGGTCCCGACAACCATGATGTTAAGAAGTCCATCGCGCATTTCGGTATAAGTGGGATTGGCGATGAAACGTCCGTCGATCAGTCCAACGCGCACGGCGCCAATGGGGCCGAGAAAGGGAATGTCGGAAATGGTGAGTGCAGCGGAGGCAGCGTTGATGCCGCAGACATCAGGATCGTTCTCCGTGTCGGCTGACAAGACGAAGGCGATGACTTGAGTTTCACACTTGAACCCGTCCGCGAACATCGGGCGCACAGGCCGATCAATCTGGCGACTCGTGAGCACTTCGCGCTCGCTCATGCGTCCTTCCCGCTTGATAAAGCCGCCGGGGATCCGCCCGCCGGCATAGGTATATTCGCGGTAATCGACGGTGAGAGGAAAGAAATCGATGCCTTCGCGAGGCTCGGGATTCGAGGTCGCGGTGGCGAGAACCACGTTATCTCCAAAGCGCACCACGGCGGCGCCATGGGCCTGCTTGGCAAGTTTTCCGGTTTCAATAGAGAGTTGTTTTCCGCCGGCGAGTTCAACGGAAACTTTGGTTGCTTCAGGCTTCATAGATCATCCTTTTATAGGGCAAAAGGGCATGCGCGCGGGTACGGAGATTCGCGTGGGCGGGCGCAGGCCAAGGCCGCGGTTGGAAACGCACTGGATAAGGCTCTCGATGTCTGGAACCGGCCCCTCACGGGGCCAGCCGCGCTGTTATTTGCGGATGCCGAGCTTCGAAATAACGGTCTTATACCGTTCCGAGTCGTACTTCTTCAAGTAGTCAAGCAGGCTGCGACGCCGGCTCACCATCATGAGAAGTCCGCGGCGCGAGCCGTGGTCTTTCTGGTGCGTCTTGAAGTGTTCCGTGAGTTGACCAATGCGCTCGCTCAGCAGGGCGATTTGTACTTCCGGACTGCCGGTATCGGTAGCGTGCGTGCGATACGTGTCAACGACGGATTGCTTTTGCTCTCTGGCTAACACTAACCTGTTGCACTCCTGTCTCTTCTCGTTTTCGTAACTGTTTGAGGATAGCACAGCTGGGGGTGGGCCTGCCACTCTGCTGTCGGGACGCGCCCGCGGTTCGCAGGTGGAGGCGGTTGCCTGCCATCCGGAAAATCGGGCGCTGCATTTCGAGTTATACTGAAAGCAAGCGGACAATAAGGATTCGGCCAACCGTGGTTGACTCTACCTCCGGCACGAGGCCAACCTTCTAAATTCTTACATGTGCGCCGCTGCAAATGTCTTAACGATATAAATACTCTTTGGAGACTGCCATGCCACGAGGCCGATCAACTTTTACTAAACGTCAGAAAGAACAGGCGCGTCAGCAGAAACAGCGGGACAAGAACGAAAAGAAAACACAGCGAAAGCAAGAACCGGAAGGCGGAATCGGATCGCAAGTGGATGAAATGCAGGAGATGCGAGAACTGGCCGAAGCGCAGGCAGCGCTGTTCCGCATCGGTTCCGACGACGAGCCGAATTCTCTGGAACTACTTGCGCCGCGCAAGCCGGGCGAATAATCAGATCAGCTGATGCAAAGTCGCCGGAGCGCAAGGTTCCGGCGAATCCGTTTTTACTCAAACACAATTCAGATTGCGATGATAGAGAGACGGGCGTCACGCACGTCCGGCGGGGACACCCAGCTCTCGATCACAAATCTACCTAGACAAATATTTCGCCCGGCAATTTGACTAGCGTCCGCGACGCCAGAGTATTCTGCACGAATCGCTTTGGCTGGTCATTGGCGGATGCATTCACCTGCTTGCGCTCGATGCGCAGCTTCAAAGTGCGCTCGATATCGCGAAGCGAAATGTTCTCCGCGGCGGTGAACAGTGTGGACGCGCGGCCTTCCAAGCCGGCGCGGCCGGTGCGGCCGACACGATGAATAAAATCTTCGGCCATTTTTGGCAGGTCATAGTTAATGACGTGCGCCACGTCATCGCAGTGCAAGCCGCGTGAGGCGATGTCGGTTGCGACCAGCACCTGGTAACGGCCTTCCTGAAATCCGCTCAAAGCTCCGTTGCGCTGCGATTGCGTACGGTCGCCGTGGATCATGGCAGCCGAAAATCCATCGCGTTCGAGTTCCTGCGCCAGTCTTTGCGCGCCACGTTTGGTGCGCGTGAAAATCAGGGTCTGTCCTTTTTCCGCATACAGCAACTGCCGAAGTGCGTCTAATTTTTCCGACGGGCGGCACTCGTAGGCTTCGAGTTTCACACTCTCGGCCGGTTTCAGCACCGAACCCAGAGCGATTCGTACCGGCTCGTGCGTGTAATCATTCACCAACGTAGCCACGGATTGCTCCATGGTGGCGGAGTAACACAGCGTCTGCCGGCGCTTTGGAAGAATCTGCAGAATGCGTCGGATGGCAGGAAGAAAGCCCATATCGAGCATGCGATCGGCTTCGTCGAGCACGAGAATTTTCACGTGGCGCAGATCGGCAAACTTGCGGGTGATGAAATCCTGCAGGCGTCCGGGGGTAGCGATTATGAATTCGCAGCCGGAGCGGAGGCTCTGGATCTGCGCTTTCTCGGATACGCCGCCGATGACGAGCGCGGCCCGCGGCATTTTCTTGTCGCGCAGTTGTTCATACTGCTCGTGGACTTGCATGGCGAGTTCGCGCGTAGGCAATAGCACCAGCGCAGTGATGTGTTGCGATGGCTCTCTCCGCAGCATTTCGAGAATAGGAATCAGAAACGCAAGGGTTTTGCCGGTGCCAGTCTGCGCCGTGCCGATCACGTCCTTGCCTTCTAGAGCAGGAGCGATGCCGCGTGCCTGGATGGGTGTGAGGGTAATGAATTGAGCTGCCGCCAACTTCTGCTGCAAGGCAGCAGACAGGGGCAGTTCCGTAAATGTTGTCATTCGATGGTTTTCTTTCTGGAGGGGCGTAGTCAGATTCTCAGACTGGTGTTGTTTCACTGTCAGAGTTCGCATGCCGCTCGCATTGAAATTAGCGCTGGAACCAAACGGCGGGCAGGAAATGCGGAGGTGGTGCGGATCCATCAGGATCCCCGCTTAACGAGCAAACCGTAGCAAAAGCGTTAACAGCAGTATAGCAGAAGAAGGCACGCAGTGCGGTTACCTCGGTCATAATGCAGGGAGGGGTGTTGGTAACTCGTGCACCTGCAGCATATTGGACGCCCATGCCGGACGGCTGGGATCCTTGCCTCTTCATTGCTGCCTCAGTTGCCCAACCTTTCCCCGAATTACGACCACCGAAGCCGCTGGCAGCTCGTAATGCGTGTCATCCGTGGCATTCAGCTCAGACCGCGCGATCGGGCCGTCGGGATCCGCCTTACCATTCGTATAGGCGACGATTGTGGCCTTTGCGGCTTCTTCGGCATGAGCCATGAAGCGCGTGAGCGGAGGATGCCATTTGTATTGTCCGCTTCCAAAAGTCGCGATCTCAACCTGGCCCGAAAAACTTGCGAATAAATCCGACGTCCCGCGAAATGCGATACGAACGCGGTGGGCGTTCTCCTGATCACGATTGACTACCATCACCGACCATTCGCCATCGGGACGCTTCAACGCATAGGCTGTCACGAGTTCGCGGCCGGCGCCGTCATCGATATCTGATTTGGCTGAGTAGACGTGATGCTCGCCGCCGTCGGACTGCGTCCACTCCGTGTTGATGAGCTGCGCCACAAAAAACTGCGCGAGTGGCTGCTGAATTTTGTAGTCAGAGTCTACGGTGAACATGCCGAACGTTCCCGGAGAACTGTTGCAACCGGGCTCCATCTGCAAAGGCAGGTAGTGGAAGTAATAAACTCCTTTGCCACCGGCATCAAGCAGGGATCCGATGTAATCAGCGAGCCAGAGACCCGAAAACATATCCTGATAGGTTTCGCTTGCGGCCGAAGAAAGATTGCCCTCGGTAACGAACATCGGCAGATCGGTGGGGACCCCGTCCTCATGCCACACCTGCATGATGTGGCGCATGAGTTCTGGCTCATCGTAGAGAGAGCTCCAGGGAATTCGGCAAGGATCGTAGGGATAGTGCTCAAAGGAGAAGAACGCGAGATCCTGTATGTGTCCATGCTGCTTGAGGTAGTCGAGAAAACGGGCGGTCCATGAAACTCGCCCGCTGGCATCAGGCCAGACTTCGATGTCCTTGTTGACTCCCTGAAATGAAGGCCCACCCAGCTTCAACTTCGGATCGAGCCGGTGGAGCGCGTTCGCCCACTGGACATAGAGCGCGGCGTAATCTTCGGGCAGCATGTACTGGCCGTCGGCCTCCTCACCCATCTCAACGTATGAGATGGGATAGTGGCGATTCTCCAGGTAAGAGATCTCGGCGACGGCATTTTCGGGAGTGTCATACAGGAGCGCCACCGGAATCATCGCGGGCAATCCCCGGGTTACGCCACTGGTAAAGAAGAGGTCAAAGCCGACTTGCGCCTGCTTTGTTGATCCCAGATCTGACGCCTGATGCCACGGGTCAACAGAAGAGCAGTAAGTGGTCGTCTGCTCCTGGTCTGGCGTATGGCGCAGAGAATCGTGGAATTCGCCGCCGTGATCCGTAGTTCCCGTGGTTGTTCCAAGATAGAGTTCGCGAATGGCATAGCCGACACAATTACGAATATCGCTCGTGCCGTCTCCGTCGCACGTATTCGAAGACGCGGTCATCCAGACGCGCACGAAACGCACGGCGATCGGGGTGGTGACGAGCCGAACAGTTTCGGTATGACCCCTGCCAGCGCTGACGCTACCCTGCGGAAACGTTTGCCAGACGCCGCGAGTAGGCAATCTGATGGGATCATCTCCCGTCCAATACTGGACGACATAGCGGGTCGCATACGGCTCTCCCCACGCGATGCGAATGCTATCGACGGGTTGCGACTGCGCCATATCGAGGACGATCCACTGCGGATGCAAGGCATCACTTTCGCCAGTGAAACGCTCGGTGAGATACGGGTTGCTCTTCCAGAAGGTGCTGAGGCCGCCGTCTGTCAATCGCGAAAAGCCGGAGTTGTCAGTGCCGTCGTTGCGGGTGAATCCGCGACGGGGTAACCCGTATCCGTAAGAATAGCGCAGGTTTTCAGTGGGAATATCGGCGCCAGTGAAATAGCCCTTCCCATCAGGGTTGCTGGAGTCGCTTCCATCGCTCCACTTCCCTTTCGGATTCCAATGCCACGCTTCGACAGCGAGTTCAGTGTTCTGCCGAAAAGAGACTGGTTGCCAGCCTGAAGATAGCGTCATCTGTAACGAACCGGGCAACAAATCTTTGTCGATAGCCAAGGCGGGAATGCGGTCAACGCCGGCGCCGAGAGTTTCACGAGGCACAAAGTGGTTAGTGGAGTGCGATACGTCTACGGTGACGGTTTGCGCTCCGGAAAGAACGGTCAGAGGAAGGACGACAGAAATCAGGATGAAGCTAGGAGCGACCTTCACGCGAACGCCTCCAGGCGGCAAAAAACGTTTGAGGGAACCTCGGCATTAAAACGATTGAATTATACGGATTATGCCGATTGGAGACGAGATATTTTCGTCGCGACCAGAGTTTTGATACCGTCGAGGGGACTCTCTTCAATTATCTCTTCCTGCCTTCCGACTTGTCGGCAACCGTCGTGGCATCCTCCAGCATCTTTTCGATGCGGCGACGTTGGCCGTCGGGAGTCCGGTAGTAGAAGATGCCGAACAGGTGTCCACGACGGCGTGCGACCGACATTGCATCCCACCCCTCCCGGGCACGCGACTGGCGCGCGAAAGCCAGCTGCAAGACGGGTGGCAGTTCCCTTTCCGCATCCATCACCGCAAGCAGACGTTCGGCAAGTTGTTCGGCGCGGCGCGTGCGGGCTGCCGAGCTCTTGGGGTCGCTAATCCATCTACATATATCTTTGCGGGTGGAGGGATTCAACTCGTCATACCAGCGTCTTAGCGAACGATACCGCTTGAAAATTTGTTCGAGCTGATCAGGAACGCCGATCTTCCGTTTTTCTGTGTCGAGTTCGAGTCGAAAACGGGCGAAGCTACCCTCCACGGCGCGTGATCCCTTTTGCATGCGCTTGTTGACGAGCAGAATATGACCGCCCACACCGGTGGGAAACAATGAAGTCCGGAAGGCGAAGTCGTTGATTTCACCCTTTACTTTGATTTGTCCACGCAACCCCCATAACTTAACCGCATCGAACGGTACGTGAATTATGGTCCAACCGAGGCGCGAGCGCATGCGCTCCAAACGAGCCTCAAAGCGTCTTGCAACCGTTTCGGATTTGGATTTCGGGGGTTTCGCCATGGGCGCAATCGGATTCTTAATTGCTACGCCCTGCATTCTAATCTGAAGTGCCGACCGAATGGCGGCGCGGTGCGAGTTACACTAAATAAGCATCAGGAGAGTCAGCTTGATCTGCCCCAAGTGCGATGAGGACAACGCCGACAATTTCCGCTTCTGCGGAATGTGTGGCACGGTGCTCGAGGCGCGGCCCGAACTTCGCCGGCCGGCCGGGGCGCCCGTACCGAATCTGCCAAAGATGATGAACGCAGCAGAACCGACCCCGTCCGCGACAGTAGGGAGTGTGAACGATCTTCCAACCCCGGACTCGTTGCGGCAGAACTCATTCTCTGGGTTAGATTCTTTTTTCGAGCCCGAGGAGCCGAAGAGCGGTAAAGGCCGCCTGTTATTGTTGCTAGTCCTGCTGGCCGCCTTGGGTGGCGCCGGTTGGTGGACTTACACGAATTATCTCGCCTCAAGCTACACGCAGAAGCCGGAAGCCGCGCAGCCGGCTCCTGCCAATGAATCGGCCGCTCCCATAGCAGAGACGACCCCAACTCCACCGCCGGCAGCGGCGGCTTCTGTTGCTCCTTCGAAGAACGCGAACCCTAGTCCTGGCGCTTCCCAGTCGAGCGAGAAATCGGGGGCAGCGCCTATTGCAATAGCAGCTCCGGTAGTTCCACGGCCAACCCCAGCAGCGGAGAAACGCAAAGCGGTCGTTGCTCCCGCCAAGAGTCCTAAGTCGGTCGAAACCGCCGCGGCCGACAACGGCGACGCCGAATTTCGCCAAGGTGAAGGTTATCTCTACGGGCGCGGCGCACACGAAAACTGTGACGAGGCCCTGAAGGACCTGAGAGCTGCCTCCGCAAAAAATAATTCCAAAGCGCGGAGCACTCTTGGAACCATGTATGACACCGGGCACTGTGTCGCGCGCGATCTGCCGACATCGTATTTGTGGTTCGCCCTGGCTCTGCGTCTGGATCCGAATAATCAGATTTTGCAAAAAGACTTGGAAGCGGTTTGGAACCAGATGACTCCGCCGGAGCGGCAAATGGCGACGAGGATGAAACAGTAAGGGCCGAAATCGATGGCTCTTGGCATACGCTTTCGATGCGCTCCTTCTTTTGCGCTCCCCGAAAAGCCGATCTTTCGCTTCGCTGAGATGGAAAATAATTCTAGTTTTGCGCAGATTGAGAGGCACTACTCCCCGGCTGGGACGAGATTAAGGGCCTTCTTTACGGTGCCGCGTTCAATCATGATTTTGTCTTGCAGCAGGGTGATGGCATAGATCAACTGCTCGGGACGGGGCGGGCAACCGGGGACGTAGATATCCACGGGAATGACCTGATTCACGCTTTGCACCAGCGCATAATTGTTGAAGACGCCGCCGGAAGTAGCGCACGCTCCCATCGAAATCACCCACTTCGGCTCAGGCATCTGCTCGTAGAGCTGGCGAATCACCGGCGCCATTTTGTTGGAGACGCGGCCGGCAATAATCATCAAATCTGACTGGCGCGGCGAGGGACGGAAGACCTCGGCGCCGAATCGCGCAATATCGAAGCGCGAAGCGCCCATCGACATCATTTCAATCGCGCAGCAGGCCAAGCCGAACGTCATGGGCCAGATGGAGTTCTTGCGCATCCAGTTGACCGTCGAGTCTAACGTGGTCATGACAATGCCTTCGGGCACACCGTCGCCGTAGACGAGTTCCTTCACGACCTTCTTGCCATTTTCGACGCTAACGTAGGGACCGAAGCTGAGTTCTGGTGCCATGACTATATTTTAACCGCAGAGGGCGCTGAATGCGTACCGGGAAGATGTTCGGTATTTGAGTAGTTCATCCGTATTGACTTCTATTTCTTCAATTCCGCCGGGAAATTCGTGACCACCGTGACCGATTGGCTGGCCTGTTGCGAAACCCTATCGAGCAGAATTTTACTTCCGTCGGCAGTAACATCGTAAAACACGTTCGGAGCCGACCAATTGATGACAAGGTTTCGCTGGGTCCCGAATTGCAATGCACCGCCGGATTCTTTCACCGGAACAGCAAAAAGATTATAAGTAGGTGACATGTAGTAAAGCTCTTTCCCATCATTGCTCCACTGCGGAAATATTCCTCCATTGGAAGAGACTTGCCACTTCCCCTGCCCGCCGCCATAGGCCACGACAAACACCTCAATGCCGCCAGTTTCCAGCGATTGGTAGGCAAGCCAACGGCCGTCGGGAGAGAGTTTCCCCCTGATGCCCTTCGCTATGATCATTGATGGTTTGCGGTCGCCCTCTAAGGGCAACACCCAGATCTCGCCGTGGTCCGGAAAAATCCGCGAATAGAGCAAGTGCTTCCCATCTCGCGACCAATCCTGGGCGTAGATCTGGTTATCGTCGATGAGGAGCAACTCTTCCGCGCCGCTGCCGTCGGAGGGTTTGCGGTAAATTTCATGGCGACCGTCGCGATCAGACACGTACGCGATCCACTTGCCATCGGGAGACCAGACAGGCCACGCGTTCGAGACGGGCCCAAAGGTAAGCCGCGTGCGTACACCGCGTGCCAGATCGAGCACCCAGATATCGTTCACGCCAGTGTCGATCTGCAAAGCGATGCGATCGCCTTGGGGGGATATCCTCGCTTGCTGGAGGTTTGTCAATTTATCGGCGACGGTGCTAATCGTTTTTCCGCCGCGATCCATCCAGATGAGTTGCCAGTCAGCATTACCTCCACTGCCCAGAACCAGCACTCCGTCGTTGGAGGCCGATGCATCCATGTGCCAGGTGCTGATGTCGTTCATAACGCCGCGCGCGAAGCTGCGGGGCTCGTCGCTGAGTTTCCCGCTGGCGGGATCAAAGGGTTGCGCCATCAACTGGTCGCCACGGGCAAACAAAAGATAGCCGCTGCCGTAAACAGCATTGGATTGCGAATGGATCAGAGGGCGATTTTCCCGGCCATCGAGCGAGGCATAGAACAAGGTATCGTTCGATGCTCGAGCAGGGTCGTGGTTGATGGCGAGATAAAGAAAGTGTTTGCCATCAGGAAGAACAAACGGCCAACGATGCGAACTGTGCTGCGATCTATCGACGGTGGTGGAGTTCCACCGCCGGCGCTGACGCGCAGGAGCGGCTCTTGCGTATTCGGCGAGAACAAGATGGTTCCACCTGGGGCCCATGCGCCTCCTCGACCGAAGGAAGCGTCACAAATCACCAGCGCGGAACCGCCGTTAAGATCGATAGTTTTGAGCTTGCCATCGGCAAAAAATCCCAGCGAGCGGCTATCGGGTGACCAGAAGGGGAAAACTGCGCCGTCGGTTTCGGGGAGCGGATGCGCCTCCAGCAAGTTCATGGGTCGAATCCACAGGGAGATTTTGCCATTGGCGTCCGTCGCTGTGAATGCGACGGATTGGCCGTCGGGCGACAGCACAGGCGGACCGGCGGAATCACCGGTGAGATTGAGGGTCGTTTTCTCCGGAGGATCGATGACGGTGCGAATGGAGCGCGTCGATTGCGCGGGATGGAAGAGAAATAATCCCGCCGCTGCGCCGACGACAACCGCGGCCGCTACGGCGGCTAACCCGGCCAGACGTTCGCGCCCTCTCGAACGCGAAAGCTGCGATCCTGCCAGTGCAGACGAGGTCGCAGGCGAGGATCTGTCGGACGCAATCCACTGTAATTCCAGCTTAATGTCGTGCGCGGATTGAAAGCGGTCTTCCGGATTCTTCTGTAGGCAAGTCGTCACAACATGTTCGAAGGCGGATGGGGTCTGCGGCTTGAGTGCGCTAATCGACTCTGGGTCGTTTTCAAGAATCGAAGATGCCAGAGAGATCTGGCTCTTACCGGTAAAGGGGCGCTTGCCCGCTGTCATCTCGTAAAGAACTGCGCCGAAGGCAAAAATATCCGAGCGCGCGTCGGCTTCTTTGCCCTCGATCTGCTCCGGCGACATGTACTGGATGGTGCCAACGATGCTGCCCGCGGTGGTCAGCGGAGTTAGTGGACTCGGGCCGCTCATCGTGGGCGCGGCCGTAAATGCCGGGACCGTCCCCGAGGTGACACTTGCCGACTGCGTGCCCAGCGGCTTCGCCAGCCCGAAGTCCATGAGCTTCGCCCCGCCCTGGGTCAACATGATGTTTCCTGGCTTCAGATCGCGATGCACAATGCCTTGACGATGCGCGACGGCTAGCGCTTCGGCCATATCGATCCCAATTCTGTAGACTTCGCTCAGTGGCAGAGCACCTCGGCGCAGCCTTTCGCCCAGAGTTTCGCCTTCAAGAAACTCCATTACCAGGTAGTCGGTGCCATCCTGAGATCCGATGTCGTAAAGATGGCAGATGTGCGGGTGGTTCAGCGAAGAAATGGCGCGCGCCTCGCGCTCCATGCGTTGTTTGAGTTCCGGCGAACTGGAGAGATGAGCGGCAAGAACCTTGACGGCCACGATGCGATCAAGTCGGGTGTCGAGCGCGCGATAAACCTCGCCCATACCGCCCGCGCCCAGCGGCGATTGGATTTCGTAAGGCCCAAGTTTTGTGCCAGAGGTAAGAGCCATCTGTGTCGCGCAATTATAGCGTTAAGCCGCGGCAACGAGGCTTATATTCAGCGCTTCTTGGCGCCTTCGGCATCTCGGCAGTGAGAGCTCACGGGTTCACGACAATCTTGCCAAACATCTGACTCTTCTCCAGATACTCGTGCGCAGCGCGAAGGTCCTTCAACGGGAACGTGTGGTCGATGACCGGCTTGAGTCGTCCAGCAAAAACGTGCCCGAGCACTTCATGGAGTTCGCTCATCGTTCCCATATACGACCCAAGGAGTGCCAATTGACGCGAAAACAAAAATCGCAGATCGAGTTCGACTTTCGGTCCGGTGGTCGCGCCGCAGGTTACAAGCGTACCGCCGGCCTTGAGCGAGCGCATGCTTTCTTCCCAGGTTGCTTTGCCCACGTGTTCGATAACAATGTCCACGCCTTCGGAATTGGTGATCTTGCGGACTTCCTGTGAAATTTTCTGCTGATAGTGGTTGATGACGAAATCGGCGCCGAGCTCGCGAGCGCGCTGCATTTTTCGCTCGTCGCCTGCGGTCGTAATTACGCGTGCATGAAATAGCTTGGCAATCTGGATGGCTGCGATGCCCACTCCCGAGTTCGCTCCCAGCACCAGCACCGTTTGTCCGGGACGAATCGCGCCTCGTCCCACAAGCATGTGCCAGGCCGTGACAAAAACCAGCGGAACGCTGGCCGCCTCATTAAAATCGAGTGAATCGGGAATCGGAACGACGTTGACCGCGGGCACAGCAATCAACTCGCAGTTGCCGCCATCCACGCCATTGCCGAGCACGGTGAATTGGCGGCACTGGTTCTGCAGTCCGGCAACACACTTTGCGCAATGATTGCAAAACTTCATTGGCGCGAGCAGAACCCGCTGTCCAGCTTTGGGGTCGGTGATGTACTCACCGACTTCAACAATTTCTCCCGCGATGTCGCTGCCGAGGATGTGCGGCAGATTCACGCCGGGCAATCCCTGGCGCACCCAGATGTCGAGATGGTTCAGAGAGCAGGCACGCACGCGGACGAGGACTTGATCTTTGCGCGGCTTGGGATCGGCGATGTCTTCATAGGTAAGAACTTCAGGTCCACCGAACCGATGAATGCGAACGGCTTTCATGGAGACTCCTGAGTGCGCGCGTAAATTTAACCTTACAACCTAGCACAAACGGCATCGGTCTGGCGCCGGTGAGAGTAGTACAATTCGATCACTCGTCGGCTGCGCCGTTTGACCTCGCTCGCTCAGCGACCCATAATCACACCATGGACCTCTACGAGGAGATCGTCCGCTTGCGCAAGGATGGCCGGCGCGGCGCCGTGGCGACCATTGTCAATGTGCGCGGCTCGATACCTTCGTTCAAGACGGCCAAGATGCTAGTGCGGGATGATGGGTCGATCGTGGGCACGATCGGTGGCGGATGCGTAGAAGCAGAAGTATGGCAGGCGGCGCGAGAAATAATGGAGTCGGAGCGTCCGCGGACGCTGACGTTTGATCTGAATCAGAATCCGAAATACGACACAGGCCTGGTCTGCGGCGGGACGCTCGAAGTTTTCGTCGAGCCGGTTTTACCTCCCGCCGATCTTTATATTTTCGGAGCCGGTCACGTGGCAGCGAGCCTATACAGAGTGGCGCGCATCGCTGGATTCGACGTCACCGTGGTCGATGACCGCGAAGCCTACGCGAACCGCGAACGCTTTCCCGAGGCGCAGCGGGTGATTGCCGAAGATTTTGATAAGGCCGCGGCGCAACTCACGCCGAGCGAGTCTTCCTACATTGTGATCGTCACCCGAGGGCACCGCGACGACATGCGAATGCTGCGCTGGGCGGTGCAAACTCCAGCGCACTATATCGGCATGATCGGGTCGAAACGAAAAACCATCACCATTTTCAAAGAACTGCAACAGGAAGGGTTGCTAGCAAGTTTATTTGAGCGAGTGCATTCTCCCGTCGGTCTCGACATTGGTGCCATTACTCCTGAAGAGATTGCCGTTTCAATCACCGCGGAACTGATTGCGAAACGACGAAAAGTAGAACACGATCTGCCGCACATGAGCTGGTTTCAACAGAAACGAGAGGCCGAGCCAAAGAGTTAGCCACCGAGATGCCGAACGAAGTTGAGATCAAATTTCGAATTGAGAACCTCCCGGCGCTTGCCCGCGCACTAAGAAAAACCGGTTTCAGGCAGATTACCCGCTCCACCCACGAGATGAATTCACTTTACGACCTGCCCGGCGAAAAGCTGCGCAACCGAGGAGAACTGCTGCGCCTGCGCAAATTCGGCGAGACTTGGACACTGACGCACAAGGCAAAAGGCAAAGCCGGACTTCACAAGGTGAGAGTTGAGCTCGAAACTCGGGTGGCAAATGGCCCGCAAATGGAAGCCATTTTGCGCGCGCTGGGATATCAGCCGACCTTTCGCTATGAAAAGTTTCGAGCCGAGTGGGCGGATAGCACGGGGCATGTGGTGCTGGATAAAACTCCGATTGGAGACTTCGGCGAGATTGAAGGTACTCCACGCTGGATCGATCGCACGGCACGCGCTCTCGGCATCAGCCGTGCCGATTACATCACCGACACTTATGCCCCGATGTTCTTTGCCTGGAAACGCCGCACTCGAAGCAAGGCGACGGAGATGACATTCAAGGCAGTTGGTCGGAAATCGCGGTGAGTACTACGCACTTGCACCACAGCACTTCTTGTATTTCTTGCCGCTACCGCAAGGGCAAGGATCGTTGCGCCCAATCTTGTCTCCCGCACGCACTACCTGCTGCACGGTTTGCATGTCGCCCGCACCGGCCATGCGCGCCTGTTCCAGTTCGCGCTTTTTCTTGCGCTGGAAGGCTTCTTCAAGTTCGTCAACAGAAGTCGCGACCTGGCGTGGCGGTCGTCCATTGCCACCGCGACCGCCAGTGACCACAGACGGCGTGCCAGTATCAGGTCCCTGAGCCTGAGAATCCTGCGAGCCGACGCCGAGCGGCGCTGCTCCCGCATCCGGCGGACGTTCCATGACCTGCATCAAGTACAGGTAACGGACCGTTTCTTCCTGAAAGCGCTGCATCATATCTTCGAACATGTCATACGATTCGCGTTTGTACTCGACCAGCGGATCGTGCTGTCCATAACCCCGCAGATTGATACCCTCTTTGAGGTGATCCATCGACAGCAGATGGTCTTTCCACTGCGCGTCGATCACGCTCAGCATGATCATGCGTTCGTGATAGCGCATGGCCTCAGGACCAATCAGCTTCTCTTTCGCGTCGTATCGCTCTTTCAGTTTGTCAAAGACGGCATCACCCAGTTCCTGCCGGTTCATCTCCTCAGGCTTTAAGCCCTCAGCGTATATGTCGACCCCGAAACGAGCGATGATCGCCTCTTTCAGTGCTTTGAGATCCCAGTTGTCGACGTGCTCTTTCGGTGGACAGAAGCGTTCCAGTATCTCGCCAAGAATTCCCGAAACGTAGTCTTCGATGATCAGATCTTTTTGATCCAGACCTTCCAGCAAACGTCGGCGCAATCCGTAAACCGCTTCGCGCTGTTTGTTCATTACATCGTCGTACTCGAGCAGATGTTTGCGGGCCTCGAAGTTTTGGCCTTCGACCGCCTTCTGCGCGGCTTCGATGCGACGTGTCATCATGCGCGATTCGATGGGAACACCTTCTTCCATGCCGAGGCGCTGCAGCATATTGGAAACCCATTCCTTGGCAAAAATTCGCATCAGGTCGTCTTCGAGCGACAGGTAGAAGCGCGACGAGCCGGGGTCGCCCTGACGGCCGGCACGTCCGCGAAGCTGATTGTCGATGCGGCGTGCCTCGTGGCGCTCGGTTCCGAAAATATGCAGCCCGCCAGCCTCGATCACTTCCTGATGTTCGCGGTCGGTGTCGGCCTTGTGGCGCGCAAAGATCTCGTTCCACTGATCCGTGGGGACCGCATACTCATTGCCGGCGTAGTACCAGACCGTGCGGTTCGAATCGTCGACCTCGGCTTCGATCTTGCCCTGCGCAGCGCGGATCGGCTGCGCGATTCCCTTCTTGACGCACTCCTGCTTGGCCATGAACTCGGCGTTGCCGCCTAGCAGAATGTCGGTGCCGCGGCCCGCCATGTTGGTGGCGATGGTAACCGCGCCCTTGCGACCAGCCTGCGCCACAATTTCCGCTTCGCGCTCGTGGAACTTCGCATTCAGCACGACGTGCTGCCTTAGCCCTTTCTTATGGAGCAACTCAGAAAGACGCTCTGATTTTTCAATCGAGGTCGTACCGACCAGCACCGGCTGTCCGTTGTCGTGCAGCCTTTGGATCTCATCCGCTGCTGCAAAGTATTTTTCCCGCTCGGTGCGATAGATAATGTCCGGATTCTCGATGCGCAACATGGGGCGATTGGTCGGAATCACGAGCACTTCCAATTTGTAAATCTTCTCGAATTCCGGCGCTTCCGTTTCCGCAGTGCCCGTCATGCCGGCAAGCTTCTTGTACATGCGGAAATAGTTCTGGAACGTGATGGTGGCGAGCGTTTGATTTTCGCGCTCGATTTTCACGTTCTCCTTGGCCTCGATTGACTGGTGCAAGCCGTCGGACCAGCGCCGGCCCGGCATGAGGCGCCCGGTGAATTCGTCGACAATGATCACTTCGCCATCTTTGACAACATACTCGACGTCTCGTTTATAAAGCGCGTGCGCTTTGACGGCCGTTTCCACGTGATGCTTCAGCGCCCAGTTTTCCGGATCGGCGATGTTGCCGATGCCCAGCAGTTTTTCGACTTTTTCCCAGCCCTCGTCGCTGACCGTCACGTTGCGATGCTTCTCGTCGACCACGTAGTCGCCCGTCATGATCTTGGGCTCGCCCGGCGCCGTATCGATTTCTTCTCCCTTCTCGAGTTTGGGGATTATTCGATTCACTTTGTAATATTTGTCCGTCGATTCTTCGCTGGCACCGGAAATAATCAGCGGCGTTCGCGCCTCGTCGATGAGAATGGAATCGACTTCGTCGACGATGGCGAAGTTGTGCACACGCTGGACGCAATCGCGCAGGTCGAATTTCATGTTGTCGCGCAGATAGTCGAACCCGAATTCGTTGTTGGTGCCGTAAGTCACATCCGCCGCGTAGGCGGCACGACGCTGTTCGTCATCGAGGTCGTGAATAATGACGCCGACGGTCAGCCCGAGAAAACTGTAGAGCTTGCCCATCCATTCCGAGTCCCGCTTGGCAAGATAATCGTTAACCGTAACCACGTGGACGCCGCGTCCACTTAGAGCGTTGAGATATACGGGAAGGGTGGCGACGAGCGTTTTGCCCTCGCCGGTTTTCATCTCGGCGATTGTGCCTTGATGCAGCACCATGCCGCCAATCAACTGCACATCGAAATGGCGCATGTTGAGAACGCGCTTGCCGGCCTCGCGGGTCACGGCAAAGGCTTCTTCCAGAATTTCGTCGAGAACGGCTTTGAGCAACTCGCTGCGTTGTTCTTCGATTTCTTTCTGACGGTCACGATTCGGGAGATCGTTGTTCCTGAGATCAGTGTTCGTGGGATCAGTACCGGCATCCGGCTCCTCGGCGATCGTGCTCAGCCGCTCCTGGATGCGGGCGCGAAACTCCGCCGTTTTCGCGCGCAGCTGGTCGTCGGAGAGTCTCGCCATCTCCGACTCCAGGGCGTTGATGGCCTCGACACGAGGCTGCAAGCGCTTGATTTCGCGCTCGTTTCTGGTCCCGAAAACTTTGCCTAGAAGAGTATTGATCAAAACAGAAATCCTTCAGAGTGCACGCGCGTGTCTGGCGTCAGTAAAAGCCTAGCACATTAGATGCGGCCGGGATGGCGAAGGACGGACCACTTGCGAAACCCACAGGTGAGGATCTTTGATTGTCAATCTATTGCCGAGTGCTAATGCCAGAGCTCGATTTTGTCTGATGGGCTGTCAAAGATGATCCTGATGGTTCGAACGACCAGAAGTCACTGAGAACTCCGTTATTTCCAAGTGAGTCGATGCCGGTTCCACCAAACAGCCAGAAATTGCCGGACTTATCAGTCCAGGCCGCGCCAAGAGTACGCGCTCCGGGAACATTGCTTGCGCCGGGCGTGCCCTCGGATCCGTACTCCCCCATTTGGCCGTTCACGTTCGAGCCGGCCGCCCACTCCCACTTGCCACCACCGAACTCCCACAGATCATTCAGCCATCCGCCGCCACCCGCCGAGTCGTACCCGAACCCCCCGAACAACCAGAAATTGCCGGAGCTATCGATCCAGCTGAAAGCACCGTTGCGCGCACCCGGAACATTACCGACGGCGGCAGTTCCCTCCGTCCCGTAAGTGCCGGGTTGATTGACCGAATTCGATCCGCTCACCCATGTCCATTCGCCGTCGCTGAACTCCCACAGGTCGTTGAAATCGCCCAACGTGCTGGAGGCACCGCCGAAGAGCCACAAATTTCCCGATGCATCAATCCAACCCACGGCATCAAATCGCGCTCCGGGAACATTGCCCGGTGCGGCCATCCCCTCGACTCCGTAGGACCCGGTCTGGTTGGCAAGGTTTGATCCGCTCACCCATGTCCATTCGCCACCGCTGTACTGCCACAAATCGTTGAGATTTCCTAAGTCTGTGCCCGAGGCGGCGCCATTCCCGCCGAACAGCCAGAAATTTCCCGATGCGTCCACCCAACTGACGGCACCCCACCGTGCCCCCGGAACATTTCCTGGATCAGCCGTGCCTTGTACGCCATAGGTTCCCGATTGGCCATTCAGGTTCGATCCGCCGATCCACGTCCACTGGCCAGTGGCTAATCCCTGGTCCGGCATGTAATTAGGCGTCGGAGTAAACTCCCACAAGTCGTTCAGCACGCCGACTCCGTCAGTAGTGTTGGCGTACCCATATCCACCGAACAGCCAGAGATTCCCGGCGGCGTCGGTCCAACTGGAGGACCCCCATCGCGCTCCGGGAACGTTACTCAAACCGGCCATTCCTTCGGTGCCGTAAATTCCGGCCTCGCCGCCGAGGCTGAGGCCGCTCATCCACGCCCACTCACCGGCGTTGTACTCCCAGAGATCGTTGAGGAAAGTGTTGTTCCCGCTGGCGTCGTAACCGAACCCGCCGAAGAGCCACAGATTTCCAGCCTTGTCCGTCCAACTGCTAGCATTCTGTCGCGCTCCGGGAGCGTTGTCCGCAGCCGGAGTTCCCTCGGTCCCGTAAGTTCCCCGTTGATTGACAACGTCGGCGCCGTTAGCCCAAGTCCATTCCTCGGACGGACTCTGCACATGGCCGCCAACTCCGCCGCCGCACGCCGAAAAAGAGAGCGCCATTGCCGCCGTCATCAACGTGAATATCCGTGACTTCATTCGTCTCCCACCGGCTTTCCGTCTCGACTTGCAGTCGGACAAGCGCTGATTTTAGTCGACTTCGGCAGTCTATAAAGCAGCGCGGGCATTGATTTCAGAAATCTTAACCAATCTTTAACATATGGGTTTCCGCGCGATCAGGGCAACGTGCCTAACTTGGGTCGGCCAACCCGGCACAGTCCCGAGCTACAGCCCTGTACCCCGATTTCCTGTAAGATTTCCTCCGGAATGTCCACTTTCTACCAGCGATTTCAGGAGTCGGCCCGGAAATTTCCCGAAAACATTGCCCTTGAAATTCAGCGCCAGGAAACGGTGGAACGAGTCACTTTTGCAGAACTGACCCGCATGTCGGAGAGCGTGGCGAACTGGCTGTCGACGAGGGTTCCGCGGGACGCTCGCGTCGCGATTCTGGCGGCAAATCATCCGCGGTGGGTTGCGGCATACCTGGGAATCATCGCCGCCGGGCGAACTGCAGTCCCGCTCGACACGGCTTTTCACGCCGATCAGGCAAGAAAGCTGCTGATCGACAGCGGCGCATCATTGCTGTTCTGCGATGTGAAGCATTTTCCCGTAGCGCGAGAAGCGGTCGAGGGACTCAACCTGGGCCTGGTGATGATCTCAGCCGCCACCGAGCAAAACTTCGCCCAGAGTCTCAGCCAGACTTCTGCGCCAGAAGCCGGCGGATCACCGTTCGCTGCCGATCTGGATTCCATATTCGCCGCCGCCCCTTCGGGCTATCAGCCCGTCGTACCGGCCGAAAGCGATCTGGCCGCGCTGCTCTACACCTCCGGCACCACCGCCGACCCGAAAGGCGTGATGCTTACCCACGCCAATCTGGTGGGCGAAGCGAACTCCGTCTTCTCTGTCGTCAAGATCGGCCCCACGGACGCGCTGCTGGGAATTCTTCCCATGTTCCACGTGCTGGCACAGATGGCGAATCTCTTTCTGCCGCTATTCAATGGCGCGCGCGTCGTGTACCTCGAAACGCTGAACACCACCGAATTGCTGCGAGCCTTGCAGGAGCGCGACATCACCGCGTTCTGCGTCGTACCTCAGTTCTTCTATCTGATTCACGAAAAGATTTTCAAAGAGCTGAATAAGCGTGGAAAGCTTACTCTGCGTCTGGTGCGCACGCTGATGGCATTCAACCGTGGACTCCGGCGAATCGGAGTGAACGCGGGTAAACTTTTCTTCGGCAAGATTCACGCGACGTTCGGCTCCCGCATGCGCTACCTGGTAACTGGAGGTTCGCGCTTCGATCCCGCGATCGCTCGTGATTTCTACGCCTTCGGCATTGATGTGTTGAACGCATATGGGCTGACCGAAACCACCGGCGGAGCCTTCCTCAGTACTCCCGGACACATTGTTTTTGGCTCTGTCGGACCGCCGCTTCCCGAAGTAGAAGCGAAGATTGTCGACCCAAAGCGGTTGGAAGAAGGCGCGCCCGCGGCGGGCGAGATTGCCATTCGCGGAGCAATCGTAATGAAGGGATATTGGAATCGTCCTGAAACCACGGCCGAAGTGCTGCGCGACGGATGGCTCTACACCGGCGATCTCGGCTACTTCGATTCCGGCGGTAATCTTTTCATCACGGGACGAAGCAAGGAAGTCATCGTCCTCGCCAACGGGAAGAACGTTTATCCCGAGGAGATCGAAGCGCATTACCTGCAGGCCCAGTACCTAAAAGAAATGTGCGTGATGGCGTTGGAAGCTCGCCCCGGAGATCCCACCTCGGAACGTCTTCACGCCGTGGTCGTGCCGAACTTCGAACTTCTTCGCGAACGCAAAATCGTCAACACCAAAGAGGCGATCCGTCTCGAAATCGAAGCACTCTCCCACAAAATAGCGTCCACTAAGCGCCTTGGCAGTTACGACATTTGGCAGGAAGAACTCCCGCGCACGACCACGCGCAAGTTGAAGCGCTTCCAGATTGAAAAGAGAGTTCGCGAGCTAAAAGAACACGGCAGCAGCGATTCCGACGCAGGCGCCGAAACGCCGCTAACCCCGCTAACAGAAGACGAGCGCCAGTGGCTGGAACGCGAAGACGTGAAGCGTGCTCTAGCTGTAATTCAGGAAAATTCGCCTGCAACGTCACGCAACCAGCTCGGCACCATTCGCCCCACCCACAATCTCGAGCTTGATCTGGGACTCGACTCAATGCAACGCATCGAGTTACTTACCGCGATGGAGCAACCGCTCGGCGGCGACGTACCTGAGTCGCAATTGGCGGAAATCTACACCGTGCGCGACCTTGTCGATGCCGTGCTTGCCAGCGCTGGTCGCGGCCAAGGTCAATCCCATGCAGCGGAGCCGGCTTGGTCAACCATCCTGAACGCGCCGGTGACGGATCCCGATACTCTCGCGCTCGCTCGCCACAACCTTATCGCCGAGGTGTTTTTCTTTCTCCTGGGAAGATTGGTCTACCTTTTGGCGCTCGATTGCTTTCATCTTAAAATTCGCGGTCGGCAGAATCTTCCCGCGAAAGGCCCGTATCTCATCTGTCCCAATCACCAGAGTTATATCGATCCCATTGTTATGGCGGCGGCACTCCCCTGGCGCCTGTTTCGCAACATGTTTGCCCTCGGCACGAGCGATATATTCGGCAAAGGATTCATGCGACGCTTGGCGCGATGGCTGCGCGTGGTCGTCCTCGATCCCGACGCAAACCTCGTGCCCGCAATGCGAGCCGGTGCTTTTGGTCTCAGACAGGGACGCGTTCTGATTCTCTATCCCGAGGGCGAGCGCACAAACGACGGGGCACCGAGAGTATTCCGCAAAGGCGCCGCGATTCTCTCGATTCACACCCAGGCGCCGATTGTTCCAGTCGCGATCGAAGGCTTCTATGAAGCCTGGCCGCGACACAAGAAATTTCCCAAGTTTCACGATCTGGAAATAGTGTTCGGACTGCCGATACAACCTCCGCCACTCTCCGAGGCGAACGAGTCGGCCTATGCGCAACTGACCGAAGTGTTGAAATCCAGAGTGGCGGCGATGTGGGAAGAATTACGAATTAAGAATTCAGCGACTTCGGACGAGAAAATTCGGAAATCGGACCATACCAAAGCCAAGCCCTGAGTAGTACGCTCCGCCGACCACATCTGTAACCCTCGCGGACCGGCGATCCTATGCGCCGGCGCTCTGCGCCTGTGCGTCTAAGATTTTTGTGAAGGTGTCGACCACTCCGCTATGAAACTTTTGGCCTGCGCCGGCAATGATTTGCTGTTCCGCCTGATAAGGTGACATGGCGTTGCCGGTCGCTCCGCTGATCAATTTCTGGTAGGCATCCGCGACCGCTAGAATGTGCGCCTCAATCGGAACATTCACTGAGCGCGCTCCCTGCTCTTGCAAAATCTGCTGCGCGACGATGATCGGAATCACGCGTCGCAGTGAATCTCCCACCACCTGGGTGCGCGCGTCGGACTTGATGGGCTTGCGGAAACTGGCAACCGCTTCGTCGGCGCTCATGTCGGCAGCCTTGTAAAGAATATCGTTGGTGATACCGAGCTTGCTCAGGTCTCGCACTAAGACCGCGGATCTCAACAAGTCGACGCGATCGG
>DATEBK010000347.1:0-7100 GCA_035287825.1 Terriglobales bacterium | reverse complement strand
CTCCCCTAAAATGCAACAGAGGCGGTATCAATTAGTAGGAACCTGGTTGCGAGGATTTCGTTGCCTACGGAAGCGCAGCATCCCGAACAAAACTTGGCTTTGGCTGGAAAGAGGACTGACGCGTCCACTGGCGCAGTTGCGGATGTTTCCGCAGCGCAGGCGCCGCCGCAATCTGAAGAGCACTGGGTCGCACTACCCGACGGACGCATGCGTTACCTCAAGGCCGGATCAGGATCTGCGCTCATTCTGGTGCATGGGCTGATGGGGTATTCATTTTCGTGGCGCTTCACCATGCCCGCGCTCGCTCCCTACGCGACGGTTTATGCCATCGACAATCTGGGAGCGGGATTTTCGATCGCCCGCCAGGGGATGGACTGCTCCGTGCGCGCCACCGCGGAGCGCGTGTTGCAGTTTGCGGATGCCGTGGGGATTGATGGTTTCGATCTCCTCGGAACTTCGCACGGTGGAGGCGTCGCCATGATGGTTGCGGCGATTTGCACGGAGAGGGATCTGGAGCGCACTGCTCCCCGATTGCGTCGCTTGGTATTGGTCGCGCCGGTGAATCCGTGGTCGCGGCATGGCAAGCGCCTGGCGCCTTTCTTGGGCAGCGGTATCGGATCCTTACTTTTCCGCAATACGATTGAACGCTGGCGCTCGCTCGATATTCTCTGGCTTCGGCGTCTATATGGCGACCAGGCCAAAATCCCTCCCGACTCGCTCGAAGGCTATCGTCTGCCGGCGATCAAGAACCATGGCTTCCGACATGCGCGACACATCGTGCGGAATTGGACGGCGGACTTGGCGGAGATCGAAAGCGTGCTCCCGAAAATTCACGACTGCCCGACGCTGCTGATGTGGGGAACCAAGGATGGTGCGGTTGATTTCCAGTCAGCTGAACGGTTGCGTCGCAATTTTCGAGATGCGCGGCTCCTGGCGTTTGAGGGAGTCGGACACTTGCCCTACGAAGAAGCGCCCGAGGAGTTCAACCGGGCGCTTGTCGACTTTCTGAAACCGTAAACAAAGTTTTCTGTTGCCTATTCTCAGTCCTATACTCTCCTCTGGGATGCACCACATAACTTTTGACTGGCTGCGAGCATTTATCGCCAACTACGGCTATTGGGCGGTGGCGCTCGCGCTGTTGGCGGAGAGCGCGGGGCTGCCGGTTCCGGGTGAGATCACGCTGCTGGTCGCCAGTGTTATCGCCTATTCAGAACATCGGCTCCATCTCGGCTGGATCATCGTGGCGGGTACGGCCGCGGCCACGCTCGGCGGTATCGTGGGATATGCGGTCGGCCACTATGGCGGCCGTCCGCTATTGGATCGCTATCAGGCCCTGCTGCGCATTAAGCCCGCGACCTTGCAACGTGGCGAGGAAATTTTCCAGCGCTACGGCGCGATCGCGATTTTTCTCTCGCGCTTCATCTTCGGCATGAGGGTCCTTGCCGGACCACTCGCCGGCGTTCTTCGCATGCGCTGGCAATCGTTTGCGATCTACAACTTTCTCGGCGCGGCCGCCTGGGTCACGGTGATCTCCGGTGCGGGATTTCTGTTCGGTCAACACTGGCACGAGTTGCTGCATGCCATGCAGCGGTTCAATATCGCGGTTGCGATTGTAGCGGTGGCTGGAGTCTTGTTTCTGTGGTGGACACGCCGCCGCAACCAGGCGCAAGCGAAGAATCCTTGAGATCGTGAACTTGGACCGGAACACGATCTGCGTCCCTGTGCCTTGCCCATCCAAATTCTGCAATCCAGATTTCACGATCCGGTCTGTAAGATGTGCAAATTCATGCACATTGACAAAGAGAGCCGTAACGTCGCATGATTCAGGCGCGGTTTTAAGTTAGCCTGTTTTCAGTCCGTCCCTACTCACCTCTCCCCCGAAGGGTGCGGGCTTTTTCTAGACCGATCAACCAAGCTGAGCCCTCCGTGGGCGTTGCTCGTACGCCAGGTTTCGTGCGGATGATACGGTCCGGTTCGGGGAATACATCTTCAGCAGCATTGGAGCAATGCTCGACCGTTGAGCGCGCTTCCGCAAGAATGATTTGATTCGACCAACAAATTTAAGGAGATTTTCAATGAAACCTTTTTACAAGATCACAACGCTGACTCTCATGCTGTGCGTAGTGTCAGGGTTTGCTTTTTCGCAGTCGACGGCGGTCAAACCAAAGCCGGCTACGGCAACGCAGAACCTGGTGCGGGGCGTGGTTGGACCGGTCGGAAGCAATAACTCGTGGGCCAATTACACGGTGATGAACATCATTCCTGGATCGGGATTGTTCCCCATCACCAGTTCAACCAGCGTTTTCTACTGGGGATTCACGGCAGGCACAGAAGCTGACATCGGCAACATGGTGGTCTACACCACAGCGCGAGGCAGCGCAGTCATAACCGCGGTAACGCCGGTCACGCTCGGCGGTGTTTCCGATCCGAGCATCATCCTTTCGAACACATCAGTGTGCCCGGTGGCGCCTTCCACGACCACTCCTTGTATTGTCCGTTTCGATCCGACGGCAATCACGTTCTCCCCGGCCAACGATTATTACTTGATGGTGTATTACACGAACGACACCAACAACTCGGGTTTGGGTGGGGCGCAGGCGGGCAATTTGCAAAGCAGTCTGTCGAGTAATTATTTCGGAGGCACAGACTATACCCGCCTCACCGCCGGTCAGTCGGTACCCGGCACAGGCGATCGCGGACCGGTGTTCCTGATGTACGTCATGAACGACTAGCACCGGTTGGGTGCGCCCTAGGCGATCCCACAACGGCGAACTGCAATCAACGTAATTGAAAACTGAATCCATATTTTGCATAACGGAGATTTCCAATGAAGACAATCTATAAGTTGGCAACGCTGACTCTTATGATGTTGGCGGCATCGCTCTACGGCTTCTCGCAAAAACCACCCAAGGCGTCCGGACCGGAAAATCTGGAACGCGGCGTCATCGGACCCGTCACGAGCAACGGGAGCTGGAGCGGTTATTCGACCTTGGCCCTGATTCCCGGCGCGGGACTCATACCCGTGACCAACACCAACACCGTTCTATACATCGGCTTCACCGCCGGAACCGAGGCGGACATCACCAATATGGTGCTGTACACGACTCCGCGAGGCAGCTCGACCATCAGCACCGTGACGCCGATCACGCTTGGCGGCATCTCGAATCCCTCGATCGACCTGGCCAGCGCCACCGTTTGTCCGATCGTCGAGATTTCCGCCGTCAATCCTTGTATCGTGCGGCTTGATCCGGTAAAACTCACGCTCTCGGCGCTGTCCGATTACTACTTTGTGGTGTATTTCACCGCGAACGATTCGAACAATGGCGCCCTTGGCCTCACCGCGCCCAGCTTCGGACAGAGCAGCTTGAGGGGGAGCTATATCAGCGGCAACGAAACCACTCTGGGTGTCGGCGGTTCGATTCCGAGCAGCTTGAGTTTCTCTGCCCAGCCCTACAACCTTATGTACGTCATGAACGACTAGGCGCTGGTTCTGGACGAACCCGGCTCGATCTGACCGCGGCGCGTCATCGATACACGTAGCAGAACGCTGTACCCAAATTTCGAAATAATGGAGATTTCCGATGAACACTTTCAACAAACTCGCAACATGCGCTTTGATGATGTTGGTTCTGGCGGCGAGTGCTTTTGCGCAAGCTCCCGGTCCCGAAACTACGCTGGCTAATTTGACGGAAGGGCAGGGAACCATTGCCAACAGCGGCAATCCTCAGTGGGACGGCTTTTCCGAGCTCGTCCTGATTCCGGGAGCATCGCTGATGGGGGCAAGTTCGTCATCGACGGCCCTCTACATCACGTTTACCGGCGGCACCGAGGCCGACATCGGCAACATGGTGCTGTATTCGACTCTTCGTGGCAATGACGCGGTGATCAAAGCTACCAAGGTCACGCTGGGCGGCCTCTCCGATCCGAGCATCAACCTGACCAGCACGTCGGTTTGTCCGAACGGGGCGCCTACCGTCACCGTTCCCTGTACCATCCGGCTGGATACGGTGAAGGCTGCGCTGACGACCCTCGACGACTACTACTTCGTAATCTATTTCACCCTCGACACCAACAATGAAAAAATTGTCGGCGCGGGGCAAAGTGTTGAACCGGGCGCCCTGAGCGGCTTTTACCTCTACGGCGATCAAACTCGAATCGGGGCGAAAGGTGCGATCGCCACTAACGAGAACACCGATCAGCCGGCATTTTTCTTGACCTACGTGGCCAACGAGTAACAACCTCCTCCGGGGCGTGGCCGGCCGGCTGCGCTCCGGATTTTCCTTTCCCATAAACGCCAAGCCAAACATCCCCGGGGTAGGCATCGCTTGCTGATGCGCTTGCCCGCCGCGACTTCTTCCACACCAAAAGTATCTTCGGTCACTTCCACTCGTCTCGTTCGCCGTCATATGCTGGTACCAGCATCTCTTGGCACCAGAGAACTCATGCACTCCAGTTCCCAGTCCGCCGCCGCGCCCCGCTTTCCACGGATGGGCCTTTCGCAGGTCTGGATGCGTTTTCTGCTGGCGATCGTAGGGTTGACTCTGGCCTTTGGCGCGGCGATATTTTCCACCGTGCTTGGCGAGTCCGGTAACCTGTGGGGAACGATCATTCTTGCATCCGGGGCCTTGGTGCTCGCGACCGCCGTCGGCCTGACCACGGTCCCTTATCTGGCTCGGAGGGTGGTTGCGAACCGGGTGCGCGAGGCGATGGATTACGACGTCACGCGCGCGGGCATGATTTACATCCTGATTAGTGTGGTGATCGGGATCGCCGCCATCAACACAGGAAACAATCTTCTTTATGTAGTCGTCTCCGCATTGCTCTCTGCAGTCCTGGTTTCTGGAATCGCTTCGGCGCTGGTGCTGCGAAGTCTCGCGTTCGACGTGCATTTGCCGGAGCATGTTTTTGCCGGGCGTCCGATGCTGGCGCGAATGTTCCTGCGCAACGAGAGTTCGTGGCTGCCGTCGTTTTCCGTGCGGGTCGTTCCGGCCAAACGCAAGACGAAAGAACACTGGCAGTGGGAGGCTTACACCTTCGGTTGGCCGCGCGGCCGCGCTCCGCAGAAGCAGTGGGTACGGTTGCCCGACAGGCGGTTGCGGCGCGTCCGCGAAGAGGCAGAGAAACCTATCTTGCGAGAATCCATCTATTTTCCATTTCTCGCTGCGGGAGAAAGACTTCGCGCGGACCTCGAACTTAGTTTTCCTGCGCGCGGGCGCTATTCAGAGAAAAACTTCGGCTTGGCCACGCGGTTTCCGTTTGCATTCCTGATGAAGACGCGGCGCGTCAACCTGGCGCGGGAATTGATTGTCTATCCGGAAGTCGATGCCACCGAACCCTTCCTCGAGGTACTTCCCATGGTGACGGGCGAGTTTGAAGCCTTTGTCAGCGGACGCGGATACGATCTCTACCGCATCCGCGAGTATATGCCCGACGATTCTGCCCGCCATGTGGACTGGAAGGCGACGGCCCGCTCGGGGGCACTAAAAGTGCGCGAATTCAGCCGCGAAGATGAACGGAAGTTGCGCATCGTGTTCGACAATCCCGCGCCCGGGGTTCTCGCTCCCGCCGAGTATGAGCGCGCGGTGCGGATGGCGGCGTCACTGGGATGGCACTTTCACCACGAGGATGTCGAGGTTTCGTTCGTCGCTCCGGGATTGGAGCCTACCACGGATGTTTTTGTGTTTCTCCGCTACCTGGCCCTGGTAGAGCCGCAAGAGGCGACTCCGGTATTCAGTCGTCTTCGGGCCAGTGAAGATTACAACCTGATTGTGACGGCGCGCGAGGCTGGCGCAATTCCCGCAACCCTGGCCAGCGCGTCGTATGTAATTTCACTGGTCGCGGTCCAGGCAGAATACCAATCGGCCACCAAGCCGAGCTCTCCCACGAAGCGAGCCTGAGCCGTTCCATCGTCTTCTTTCGATTTTCCGAGTTCGGACTCCTGAAGTTGTGCCTCCACGCATTTCGGCCTGTGCGCCGTCGATTTTTTTCTTTCCCCGTGACTACTTTCGACATATACTGCGCCGCGGGTCGTGTTTAGCAGCTGAGCTCCTTCGTCCAGGTGAACTTATCGGCGCCCTTGGCCGGCGTTTTGCTTTCCGGCAGTTGGAAACGGCGGTCACGGGAAGCGCGAATCACGGGAGGTGCGAATGTTGATCAGTGATCTGCTCAGAAATCAGGTCGTTATTTCCGCGGAAGTTGATCAGAGCGTCCAGGAAGTGGTCCGGCTAATGGTAGCGCACAACATCGGGGCCGTTCCGGTCCTGCGTGGGGGACAGCCAGTCGGCATCTTTTCCGAGCGTGACCTGATGACCCGGGTGGTGGTTGAAGGCAAAGATCCTTCCCGCACCACAGTGAGCCAGGTCATGACCGAAGACCCTCTCAGCGTGGCCCCGAACGACTCGCTGGAGACTTGCATGACGCTGATGAAGCGGCATGGGTTCCGCCATCTGTTGGTGTGCACGGGAAGGGAACTGCGGGGCGTTATTTCGCTGCGCGACGTTCTGCTGCGGAACCTCGACGAAAAAGACGATGAGGTGCGCATGATGCGGGCCTACATGCATTCAACTCCAGACGCGGGCTAAGGTAGTCGTCCCGGTCAAATTCTCCTGACGGAACGAAGGTCTCGGCCTGCGAGGCCTTCATTCTCCCCGAAGTCCTTTGCCAGGAACCCGGCACTCCAGGCGTAACGGTTACCAAGCGGAGGGTAATGGTTACTAAGGTTACCTAAGTAGGTTGACCGGATGGGCCTATCTGCCTGAGGATGTTGGGGAGGACGAAGAATGCTTTTCCTGGACTGTTCGCATTCTTCCCCATTCTGTCCATGAATTTGCGCAGCCATTCCGTCGTAATTGCTTTGTGGTGCGTGCAGCCGATTCTGCAATCGGCGCTGGCAATGATTTTGTGGCGGCGCAAACTGAACAAGCAGTTCCCCGTTTTCTTCGTGTATTTGCTGGTGCAGGTTGCCGATTTTTGCATTACCTTTCCCCTGCAAAATAACCCGAAGACGTACTTTGTATTTTTCTGGCTCGGAGCCGCCGTCAACGCCGTGCTTGGATTCAAGATCATCCACGAAGTCTTTCTCGATGTGTTTCGTCCCTACC
>DATEBK010000346.1:0-15185 GCA_035287825.1 Terriglobales bacterium | reverse complement strand
TGCGGTCTGAGCTGTGGTCGTCGACGAGAATGCGGATATCGACCAGGTCGGGCAATTCCCGGACCGTCGCTTCCAGCGTTTTTTCCGCGTTGTAAGCGGGCAAGACGACGGCAATGCGTTTGCCGTTGATCATGCAGCAATTTCCTCGAAGGGCTACTTGAATCATAAACGGAAAGGCGAGGTTCTGCGCAGCGCCGTTTACCGCGCGCTGGCATGACAATTTCCGCGGAGAGACTCGGCTTTCCCGCATCCTGGCAGCGACACGAAGCCCCGCCTCTGACGACGGCGTGCGCTTGAACTATGGGCGGCCTGTAGGCGAAACTGGACATATGCCTCCTCGAACGTTGTTTGAAAAAATTTGGGATGCGCACGTAGTTGCGGCCCCGGAGGGGCAGTCGGCGCTGCTCTATATCGATCTGCATCTGGTGCACGAAGTGACGTCGCCGCAGGCGTTCGATGGATTGCGCGCCAACGGGCGTCCAGTGCGGCAGCCGCTGCGTACTGTAGCGACCGTAGACCACAACATTCCAACCACTCCGCGTGGCCTTCCGATTGCCGACCCGATCGCGGCGAAACAGATTGAAGCGTTGCAGAAGAATTGCCGCGAGTTTGGAGTTCCGTTGTTCGATATGGACTCGGCAGAGCAAGGCATCGTTCACGTCATCGGCCCGGAACTGGGCATCACGCAACCTGGGATGACGATTGTCTGTGGTGATAGCCACACATCGACGCACGGCGCTTTCGGTTCCCTCGCGTTTGGCATTGGAACGTCAGAAGTAGAACACGTGCTCGCGACCCAATGCCTGCCTCAGAAAAAACCAAAGACGATGCAGATTCACGTCACCGGAAAACTGTCCGAGGGCGTGACCGCTAAAGATCTGGCGCTCGGAATCATTGGACGCATCGGGACCGACGGTGCCACCGGATTTGTAATTGAATATGCCGGCGATCCAGTGCGGGCGTTGTCAATGGAAGGCCGGATGACGCTATGCAATATGAGCATCGAGGCCGGGGCGCGCGCCGGGCTGATCGAGCCTGACGAGACGACCTTCGCGTATGTCTGCGGTCGCCGCTTTGCTCCCAAGGGAAAAGATTGGGACGGAGCCGTTGCGCACTGGCGCACTCTCGCCAGCGATCCCGGAGCGCAATTTGATCGGGTGGTCGAAATTGACGCGGCAACGCTGGCGCCGTTTGTGACTTGGGGCACAAATCCGGGAATGGTCGTGCCGGTAAGCGCCCGCATTCCGGAGTTGAATAGCTTCGCGCAGGAAAGCGACCGGCGCGCGGCAGAACAGGCGCTGGCATACATGGGGCTTGATCCCGGAACTCCGATCGAGTCGATTGCTGTTGACCGGGTGTTTATCGGTTCGTGCACCAACTCGCGCATCGAAGACCTGCGGGCAGCAGCGCGCGTGGCGAAAGGGCAGCATGTGAACCCGAAGGTGCGGGCGATGGTCGTGCCGGGGTCGCAGACCATCAAGCGGGCAGCCGAGCAGGAAGGGTTGCACCGGATTTTTCTGGATGCCGGATTTGAGTGGCGCGAGTCAGGATGCTCGATGTGCCTGGGAATGAATCCGGACATTCTGCAGCCGGGAGAGCGTTGCGCCTCGACCAGCAACCGAAATTTCGAAGGGCGGCAGGGGCGTGGTGGGCGCACGCATCTAGTGAGTCCGATGATGGCGGCGGCCGCGGCAATTGCCGGACACTTTACGGATATCAGGGATTGGCGATTTCAATAGCCGTGGTTCGCCCGCAGAAGGAATTAGGAACTTTATGCAACCGTTTCGCAAACATACTGGCAAGGTTGTCCCGCTCGACAAGGTGAACGTCGACACCGATCAGATCATCCCCAAGCAGTTTCTGAAACGCATCGAGCGCACGGGGTTTGGCGAATTTCTGTTCTATGACTGGCGCTTTTCAGGCGACGGGAAGAAAATCCCAGATTTTGTGTTGCACCTGCCGCACTATCAGAACGCTTCAATTCTGGTCGCGGGGAAGAACTTCGGTTGCGGCTCGTCGCGCGAACATGCAGTCTGGGCGCTCATGGATTTTGGTTTCAGGGTGGTGATCGCATCATCGTTCGCCGACATTTTCGCCAACAACAGCTTGAAGAACGGCCTGCTGACGGTCTGTCTTCGCGACGAGCAGATCGCGGAGCTCACGCGCCGGGCCGCAGAAATCGACGATTACCGCCTGACGATCGATCTCGAAGCATTGCATGTGCAGGATGATCGGGGATTCGCAGCGACGTTTACGATGGATGAATTTTCGCGTCATTGCTTGCTGAAGGGACTCGACGATATTGGACTCACGCTGCAACACGAAGCGGAAATCGAGGCGTATGAAGCGAAGCATCTGGTGGGCGCAGAAATGAGAGCCATCACCGGGATTCTGTAATCGCGGCGGCGCAATCGTGTAATCTTCTCTGGGTCTCACCTCATGCTGAATCGGAGATTGTTCTTGAAAAAGTTGCTCTTCGTTTTCGCGGTCAACCTGCTGGCTCTCATTTGCGCTACGCAAGCCCAGAATCCCCCCACAACGGCAGCGAAGCGGCTCACGATTGAACAGATATTCGCAGAGGGCGGAGTCACGGGACGCGCTCCAGAGACGATCAAGTGGAGCCCAGACGGCACCAAGGTTTCTTTCGTGCAGCGTGACGACCTGGGCGATCACGGCGAACTCTGGTATGTGGACGCAACGACCGGCGAAAAGAAAGTGCTGGTGAGCGAGGAGAAACTATCGCAACTGGCGCCGCCGCAGAGCCGGATCAAGGACGAACGCCAGAAGGAATGGGCGACGCGATATCACGTTGCCGCCTACACATGGGCACCCGATTCGAAGCACCTGCTCTTCGATTCCCAGGGACAACTCTGGTATTACAGCCTCGACACCGGAACGTCGGTGCAGCTGACGTCGTCTCCGGATGCGAGCGAAGACCCCAAGTTCTCGCCCGACGGAAACCGCCTCGCCTATGTTCGCAAGCACAATCTCTATGTGCATCCGGTCTCGGGAGAAGGCGAGCATGCGGTCACGCGCGACGAAAAAGGCCAGGGCGGCGACAACATCCTTAACGGGGAAGTCGACTGGGTTTACGCCGAAGAACTGGCGGTGCGCAGCAATTACTTCTGGTCGCCGGAAGGGCGCGACATTCTTTTTCTGCAGATGGACGAGACGGCGGTGCCAACCTATCCCATCACCGACTGGCTGCCGACCCATCCGCGGGTGGATCAGGAAAAATATCCGAAGGCTGGGGACCCTAACCCGGCAGTGCGCCTGGGAGTTGTGAGTGAAAATGGCGGCAAGGTGCGCTGGATCAAGCTTACCGACGACAGCGACACCTATTTGCCACGCTTCGGCTGGATTCGCGAAGGGTGGGCGTGGGCTGAGATCCTGAACCGCAAACAGAACGTCATGGACCTTTATTTCATCGACACAAAGTCGGGGAAATCGCGCAAGGTGCTGACCGAGTCGGAGCCGGATGCTTGGGTCAATGTCAACGACGATTTTCGTGTCTTGAAATCGGGTGACCGGTTTCTGTGGACGAGTTGGCGCGACGGTCACACTCACATTTATCTCTACAGTTTTGACTCCGCAAACCCGCTGGCAGCGGATGCCAAGCTCGAACGCCAGCTTGAAAGCGGGGATTATGAGGTAATCGCGATCAACGGCGTGGACGAATCCTCAGCCGATAAATCTGCCGATCACCCGGGCACAGTTTTTTTCACCGCCAATAAAGGGGATCCGCGTCAGGAGAAACTCTTCTCCGTAAAGCTGGATGGCTCGGAGATACAGAGTCTTTCCTTGGAGGCGGGCAACTACTCCGCGACTTTCTCGGATGATGGCAGGCATTTTGTCGAAACGCACTCCGCCACCCTCGATCCGCCGCGGACTTCGGTGTGTGCGCCGGGTGGCGCTTGCCAAAAAATATGGGCCGGGCGCGGCATCGACGATTACGACCCGATCTCGCCCAAGATGCTGGAATTTAAAGCCGACGACGGCACCGTGTTGTATGGCTATCTGATTTTGCCGCGGGACGTGCAGCCCAATCAAAAAATTCCGCTCATCGTGCACGTATATGGCGGCCCGGCGGCGCAGACGGTGCAGGATGCGTGGGGCGGAACGAACCCGCTCTATCATCAGATTCTGGCGAAAGAAGGATTTGCGATTTTCTCGGTCGATAATCGCGGCACGCCGAATCGCGGCAAGAAATTTTCGACTGCCACTCGCTTGCAGTCGGGTCCCATCGAACTTAAAGACCAGTTGACGGCCCTCGATCAGCTATACGCTCAGTTTCCGCAGCTCGATCACGCGCGAACCGCGATCTGGGGATGGTCGAATGGCGGCTCGATGACGCTCTACGCGCTGACCCACTCCAACCGCTTCAAGGCGGGAATCTCGGTCGCCCCGGTGACGAGCTGGCGAAACTACGATTCGATTTATACCGAACGCTACATGGGACTGCTGAAGGATAATTCGAGCGCTTATGACGATTCGATCGTCAGCGCCGCCAGCAGTCTGCAGGGTTCACTTCTGCTGGTGCACGGGACGAGCGACGACAACGTTCACTTTCAGAATACGATCCAGATGACGGACGCCCTAATTCGGGCGGGAAAACAATTCCGTCTGATGGTGTATCCGGACAAAACACATGGGATTGCCGGTTCAGGCACGCGCACGCAGCTGTTTCACATGATGGAAGATTTTTGGAATAAGGAACTGAAGTAGGCGGTATTTCCTTATGCACCGTACGACTCTTGGCGATTTCGAACTTACCATCGTCTCCGATGGAACTTACTTCCTCGATGGCGGAGCATTCTTCGGCGTGGTGCCAAAGACCATGTGGTCGAAGAAAGTCACGCCTGACGACCAGAACCGGCTCGACGCGGGGCTGAATTCGCTGCTGGTGCGAACCGGCGAGAAAAACATTCTGATCGAAACCGGCATCGGCAACAAACTGCCGGAAAAGCTGGTGCAGATTTATAAACAGCCGGCAAAGCTCCTCGACAATTTGCATGCTGCCGGAGTTGCACCCGAAGACATCGACGTTGTCATTAATACTCACCTGCACTTCGACCACTGCGGCTGGAACACGGTTCCGCGCGGCGATCAGATGGTGGCGACATTTCCGAACGCGAAGTATTACGTACAGCGGGAAGAGTGGGAACACGGGCGCCTGCAACTGGAGCGCGACGCCATCAGCTACAGGAGCCCAAATTACGATCCGTTGATCGAATCAGGCCAAATGGTGCTGCTGGATGGCGATCAGGAGATTCTTCCCGGCATTTCGGTCAAGGTTTTTCGCGGCCACACGGCCAACATGCAGGCGGTGATTGTCGAAAGTGGTGGCGGGGGAAACGAAAAGAAGAAGGCGTGCTATATCTCTGATTTAATCCCCACCTCCCATCATCTCGACCCGACATGGGTGATGGCGTTCGATGTGTTGCCGCTCGAAACCATCGAGAGCCGCAAGAAGTACTACGCCTGGGCGATTCCGGAGCGGTGGCTGACTGTGTTCACGCATGATCACGCCACGCCGTGGGGGTATGTGGAACGCTCGGAACGAGGCAGACTAACGCTAGCAGCACCTGTTTCCGCGTAACTTGCGAGGCTCGGCGCGGGTCTATGTCCTAATGTGCGATGCAGCTCACCGTGCGTTCCTAGCCAAGAAATCACACTCCTGCGAAGATATGGGCTGGGGTGTGCACACATCCGATGCCGGAAAAGGTCTTTGTTGTCGGATTAGCCGGGCCCTCCGGCAGCGGCAAGTCTACCGTCGCCAGGCGGGTGGCTTCTCGTCTTAGCGGGCACGTCATTTCCATGGAAACTTACGCCGTTGATATGAATCATCTCCCTCTGGAAGAGCGAGCGAAGCTGGATTATGACGCTCCGGAGGCCACCGACGTAAGGCTGCTGGAGAGCAACATTCGCGCTTACGCTCTGGGCCGTGCCATTGAAGCTCCCATTTATGACTTTGCCGAGCACCTGCGCGTGAGCGAGCGGCGCGAACATATTCCTCCCAAGCCACTGCTCATCGTGGAAGGTATTCTCGCTTTGCATTATCCGGAGCTGCGCCCGCACTTCGGTTTGTCGATCTACCTGGATGCTCCCGACGAAATCTGCTTCCATCGGCGAAAGGTCAGGGACATCACGGAGCGCCAGCGGCCTCTCGAATTTATCCAGTGGCAATATGAGAATACCGTGCTGCCAGCGGCGCGAAAGTATCTGTTGCCAAGCAAGGGTTATGCCGAGGTCATCCTTGACGCCACGGCGGGCCTGGCCACCGTGGAGCAGGATCTCTATGAGGCCATCACGAAGAAGTGCGCTGGCCGTGAAGCTTAGCCCTATGACCTTCTAAATTGCCTGAACCTGCAACTTCGCCTCGAAGAATTCTTCCACGCGCGTGAGTATCTCTGTTCCGCTTTTCGCTTCGTAAATTGCTTTTCGCAAAGCAGAACCGCCTGGTATGCCGTGCGTGAACCACGACGCAAACTGTTTCATCTTGCCTTCGGCTCCGGGCATTTCCTCTTCGAGCAACATCTGGAAGTAGGTGCGAATCATTTGATAGCGGTCGGCCTCGGTGGGTTCGTCATACATTTTTCCGGGGGAGCTTCGCGCCGCTGGATAGACCGGGACGCCCATCGCTCCACCAACGTATTGCTCGATCTGTCGAAAGATCCAGGGGTTCGCCGGCGCCATGCGACCGATCATAACCGCGTCGCAGCCGGTCTGTGCCACCACGGCGCACGCGTCTTCGGGTGAGCGGATGTCGCCATTGCCAATCACCGGAATCTTGACGGCTTGTTTGACGGAGGCAATCCATTCCCAGCGCGCGTTGCCGCTGTAGCCTTGCTCGCGAGTGCGGGCGTGCAGCGCGACCGCGCAGAGACCGCAGCTTTCGGCCATACGGGCCAATTCCACGCAGACGATTTCGTCATCGTTCCATCCCGCGCGGAACTTGACGGTGAAAGGAATCTTCACGGCGGCGCGAACCGCCTCGAAAATTTGGCGGATCAGAGGAAGATCGCGCAGCAGGCCCGAGCCGCCATTGCACTTCACGACCTTTTTCGCGGGGCAGCCCAGATTCAAATCGATCAGGTCGAAGCCGACGTCTTCAACTAAACGCGCGGCATCGGCCAGCACGTTTGGATTGCTGCCGAAGAGCTGTGCGGAAATGGGATGCTCGTCTTCGTAGAAATGAAGATAGCGTCCGCGGACACGCGGATCGCGTAACAGGCCATCAGCCGAAGTAAATTCGGTCATGATAAGACCGCATCCGCCGAGGTTCTTGATAAAGCGGCGGAAGACGGTGTCAGTGACCCCGGCCATCGGGGCGAGGACGGTGGCGGGAGCTATGCGGACGTTGCCGATGGTGAAGGAAGCAGGCAAAGTCCGGCTAAGGACGGGCGACTCGCCTGTCCGACTCGACACCGGATCCGGATTATCCCAGAACTTCTGCACAGCTCGATTTTACGTGACGGAGGCTGAGCTGCGCACGGCTGGACAGGCGCGGACGCCCCATCTTGCGCAACCAAAAACAAAGCCTCCGTGGAGGCGGAGGCTTTCTGCAATGCGCGTTCCTGCGCAGAAGTTATTTCTTGGCCGTTTCGGCGGCTTTCGCAGCTTCAGCTTTGCCGGCATCGCTCTTGGCGTATTTGCGGCGGAAGCGTTCGACGCGACCGGCCGTATCCATGAGCTTCTGTTTGCCGGTAAAGAAAGGATGGCAGGCGGAGCAGATTTCTACGGAGATGTCACCCTTGTGGGTGGAACGGGTTACAAAGGCATTGCCGCAAGCGCAATGCACGCGGATTTCACTATAGTGCGGATGAGTAGATGCTTTCATATCGGTCCCTTAATCCTTAATCAGACATTTGATTCTACAGGAGTTAGAAAGGATTCAGCAAGGTGAGGCCAGGGGACCCAGTTCCAAGGTGAAACGGCAGGGCCGACCCCCCTGCCGTTTCAGTAGTATCCAAAATGTCAGGGGCCCCTTACTTACCTTTGTTGACGACTTTTTTGAGCTCGTTACCGGGAGTAAATTTGGCGACTCTACGAGCGGCAATCTTGATCGTGGCACCCGTCTGCGGGTTTCGGCCGTTACGGGCCTTACGCTGCGAGACGGAGAACGTGCCGAATCCAATCAAGGCTACACGGTCACCTTTGCGAAGGGCAGCAGTAATGCTGTCCACAGTGGTGTCGATTGCGGTCGTCGCCTGCGCCTTCGAAATACTGCAGGCTCCGGCGATCCGGTCAACCAGATCAGCTTTGTTCATGCTCTCTCCTGAAACTAGTCACTACGGCTCTCGCGCGTTCAGCCGGGGAGGATAGCTCAAAGCGCGAGCACCGGCGATGGCCATTCTCGCCCAAGCCGGAAGATTGTCAATGGGAAACACGTGCCAGTTGCCGGTTTTGACACCTTGAGTCGGCGGATGTTTGCAGTTCGAAGCACTGAGACGAAAGTGCCAGACCCGGCGAGCCGCTGCCGCGTTCTGACAACGTACGGTGTCCCAGATTTTATTTTCCTCGCCCGGTCGCGGTTCTCCACAGGAGAACTCTGCACTGCACAGGATGTACACAGAGAGAATATGGTTTCGAGTTGCGGGATAGGTGGATGCGGGTGCAAAGTTTAATTACACGATTATGAAAACAGCCGCAGAAGTTTGCCCGGTGTGCGCCGGCTCAGGATGGAAACCGGTCCGTGGAAAGCGGGACGCCGGCGTTACACGGTGCGACTGTCAGTTGCAGGCGCGGAATGGGGCACTGATCGCTGCGGCGCGGATCCCGAAGAGATATGAGCACTGTGAACTATCGAACTTCGACTTTGATGGTCCGCATTTGCATCTCGCGCCCGCGCGTATGGCGGCCTGCCGGTTCGTAGAAGAGTACCCGCTGAAAAAAACCGGTTTGCTGCTGGTGGGCACGGCTGGGGCGGGGAAAACGCATTTAGCAGTCGGCATCGCGAAAGCATTGATCCGCGAAAAGGGGATCGAGTGCGTTTTCTACGACTATGCGGATTTGCTAAAGCAGATACAGGATTCGTTCAACGCCTCCGTACAAGCCACCGAGCTTGGCTTGCTCCGCCCGGTTTTTGAAACGGAAGTGCTGGTGCTGGATGATTTAGGGTCGGTGAAGCCGACCGAGTGGCGTTGGGATACGATCCGGTTGATCATTAACACGCGTTACAACGACAGCCGTACCACAATCATCACCACCAACTTCGCGGACGAACCCGCCGCTGGAGTTGTTGATCCCGACGCACCAAGGCGGTCTGGGTCTTTTTCGGCCGCTCGAGCTGCCGCACGCGACGAAACCCTTGGTGACCGCATCGGTGAACGCATGCGCTCCCGATTGCACGAGATGTGCCGCGTCGTAGAGATGAAGGGTGACGACTACCGTAAGAAATTGCGCAGCGCGAGCTTCGGATAGCCCGAGCACGTGCACGCTTAATCCTTATCTCTCCACACCCTGTCATCCCGAGCGCTGTCCCGAGCGGATGCGAGGGCAAGTCGAGGGACCTTGTGTCTTCTCCATCGTCACAATTTGACTGTGATCACCGGCACTGCATTCGCCAGCCCATACAGGCAATGTCGCAAGCATGACCCGCGAATATCGGTTCTACGTGTACATGCTTCAAAGCAGCTCCCGCAGGGCTGTCTACGTCGGCATGACCAACAACCTTCGTCAGCGAGTGTTTGATCACAAAACGCACCGACACGAGGGTTTTACCGATCAATACAACCCAGTGCGTCTCGTGTATTGGGAGCGCTATGACGACGTCCATAAAGCGATCGCGCGCGAAAAGCAATTGAAGCGCTGGCGACGGGAAAAGAAACTGTGGCTGATCGCGCGATTCAATCCGGGATGGAAGAATTTAGCCGCCGACTGGTTCGACAATGTACCGGCAGCGCTTCTCGACCCGCCTCATGCTCTATTCGAGGCGAAAGAAAGCGAAGGGCCACCACAGGGTCCCTCGACTTGTCCTCGCATTCGCTCGGAGCGGCGCTCGGGATGACAAAGCTTTTAGCGGGACCGCATCGGCGCGGTCAGTCGCACTACAATCAAAAGCGTGCTGAGCGAGCGCATCGAGTTCCGTCCAGAAGTGGACGCCGAGATATTCTCCGCCATCGCTGCCTCTCCGGCGGTATTCCTTCTGCGTGCGGAAGATGCCAGCTCCGAGCCTTACGTCAGCAAGACTGCCAATCTTCGAAGGCGGCTGCAGCGGCTTCTTTCTCCTCCCGAAGAACGCACCAAACGGCTGAACCTGCGCGCTCGCGTGCGCTCGATCGAGTACACGCTCACTGGGTCTGACTTTGAATCGGGATTCGTACTTTACCGGACCCTACGCCACGTTTTCCCCCAGACCTATTCCAATCGTTTGCGGCTGCGGTTTGCGCCGCTGGTCAAGTTGCATCTGGAAAACGAGTTCCCTCGCGCCTCGGTCACTACGCGACTGGGAAAAATTTCAGGAAAGAATGTTTATTACGGGCCCTTCGCATCCCGCGTCGCGGCGGAAAAGTTCATGAACGATTCGCTCGACTTCTTCAAGATGCGGCGCTGCGTTGAAGACCTGCATCCCGACCCGTCATTTCCCGGATGCGTTTATTCCGAGATGAAGATGTGCCTGGCGCCGTGTTTTCGCGGCTGCACTGACGATGATTACCGCGCCGAGGTGCTGAGGGTTGAAGATTTTCTGGACTCGCGCGGCGATTCCCTGAAGAGGCAGATGGGCACCGAGCGCGACGAAGCCTCAGCAAAAATGGAATTCGAGGCAGCCGCTGCCATTCACGCGCGGATCGACAAGCTCGCTCCAGTGTTGCAACAGCTGCCGGAGTTCGTCCAGCGTATCGATCGGCTGAAGGCTGTGATCGTTCAAAAATCGCAGCAAGCGGAAAGCGTCGCTTTGTTCCGGGTTGACCGTGGAGCTATCGCTGGGCCTCTACCATTTCCGATTTCCGATGCCGAGCATGCTAAATCGCAATCCATGGAAGCGCGGATCGAAGCTGCGATGTCGTCGTTTCCCGCGTCGACTCCCGCCAGTGCGATCGAGCGCATGGAGCATCTGGCGATTGTGAAGCGGTGGTGTTATCGCGGCACACGGGCTGGCGAAATCTTCTTTGCCGATGCCAAAGGAGACCTGCCGATGCGGCGACTGGTGCGGGGAATCGGGCGCGTGTACAAAGGCGAGGCGCCCGAAATTGCGATCGGTCCGACTGCGCCGGGCTGACCCGTTTTCCTCCGGTTGCGATTTCCTTCTCGTCTCTCCGCTCCCATACAATGAAATGGTTATGGCGAAGAAGAAAAACACCAAAGCGAAGACCAAATCGAAAAAGGCCGCGCCGCGACCGGCATCCCCCCATTCATTGCACGATCAGCAGCTGCGCGATCACGTTCTCTTCTTATTGAAAGGCGGCGGCGCGCACATCAGCTTCGACGATGAGGTCGGCAACTGGACCGCGTCACTCGCCGGCGCTAAAATCGCAAACTTCCCGCACACTGCATGGATGCTGCTCGAACACATGCGACTGGCGCAGTGGGACATTCTGGAATTCTGTCGTAATGCCAAGTATGCCGCCCGGAACTGGCCCGACGACTACTGGCCGGCGTCGGAAGCGCCTGCGGACGACAAGGCTTGGGCAGCGAGCATTGCGGCCTTCAAGAAAGACCTGCGCACGATACAGCAGCTTGTTGCCAACCGGAAGATGGATCTCTACGCCCGCATTCCGTGGGGCGACGAACACACAATTCTGCGCGAGGCGCTGCTGGTGGCCGATCATAACGCGTATCACCTGGGACAACTGGTGATGCTGCGGAAAAGCATTGGAAGCTAGAACCAGTCAGGCTGGAATGGCTAACACGGGCGTGTGCTGCGGCTTCTTTCGGAACACGACCCGTATCTCTTCGCGCCAATGTTCGTCGATTCCAAGCACCTCCCAATCGAGGTCTGGCGTCAGGTAGCGGAGAATCGTGTCGGTCGTGGGATGCAAGTGGAAAGCGGGCGCGACCAGCATGAGTAGCGGCTTTTGCGGCGAGATTTCGCGTGCCGGAAAATAGCCGAAGCGCGCGAACTCTCCGCGGCTTTGATGCCAGACAACGCGCGACCAGTAGTCGAGCCCCTGCAGGGGCAGGTGTATATCCTCGTCGGCCTTCAATTCGATCACAACCAGGCGGCCGTCACGGGTCTCGGCCAGGATGTCAATCATGGCGCGATCGGCAGCGGCGAACGCGGGAACCTGGGCATAGACCAACTCTGGACGAAGACGGCCGTCGAGAGACGCAACGTTCCCAGAGACCAGAGATTCCAGCCAGCGCTCAGGATGCATGCGCCACAGCGCGTGGTTCTTGGGACCATCCTTGTGACGAACTGAGGCGGCCAACCGCACCAAATCGGCGAACTGTGTTTCATTCTCGGAGTTGAGAATGCGCTCTTCAGGTCCGAACCCGAAAGCAATCTCTTCCGTGCTCTCGAAACTTCGTGGATCGTGGGCAATGCGCGCCTGCGCGAACTCCAGGCCGTGGCGCCGGAACGAAAGAAGCGCGGACGAAAGCACCACAGCTTCCGCTTGCGGCAGTATGCGCTGAATGCGCGCGACTGAGCCCGCGAATCGTTCTCTTGCCAGACCCTCATCCACGGCATGAACCAACCGGGTTGCCAGGTTGCCACAATCGCCAGTATCTACCGGCGCGAAGGCATCTTCGCGCTGGTCGAATTCGTACAAGCTCCATTTCGCAGCCGTGGGATGCAGATGCGCAATGCGTTGCCGCGTAAGCGTCGCCATGCCTTTCGGCACAACCAGCGCCAAACCTTCGACCACTCGACGTTCCCGCTGGGCCACACGGCAGGCCTCGAGCCAGAGGATTCCCACGGTCAGGGCGCCATCGACGGTCGATTGCGTCTCTTGATCATTGACCCCAACCACGGCCAAGGCGCGCTGCCCGTGGCGGAGCGACCCGCGCAAGTAGGCGGGACCGAAAGAATTTTCGAGGTCGACGCTGGTGCTCAATCGAACCACCGTCCAGCCAGGGAAATTTCTCTCGAGCGCCCGCCGCAGCCGAGGTTCGTAAGCCGCGCGTGCCGCCCGTCGCCTGGCCGGTGAACGCCGGTCTCGATCGCGGCAGAAGTCGAGGCGCGTTGGATGATTCTGTCCTATTCGCTGTACCTGCAAGCGCAGGGTTGTGACTTTGACCTCCGCATCGAGCACGCGCCGGACGAAATTGCGCTCGCTCGACCACAAATGCAGCAAGCATTTGTTGTACTCGCCGGAGATTGAGTACTTTGCGTCAGCCAAATCGAACGCGATGGCGCCGCCTTCTACGACAACCGCTGCGCGAGCGCCTTGGAGAAAGTCTGAAAGCAATCGGCTGAGCGAATCCGGAGTCATAAGTTGGAATTGTTCGCCTTTTGGGACCGATCGTCAGTGACCGTTGGACCGTCAAATTGTTCGGTTTCGCGGAGGGCGCGACTTCCGTAATCTCGGTCGTGATCGCAACTGGCTATCGCTCATGGGATAATCGAGAGTCGGCGACGTCCAAACCGCGATATCCAGACGAGGAAAGTCGCGCCTCCAAGCGCGGATCGACTCGCTGACCCGAGTCGTTTGCGAAGCCGAAGGCATCAAAATATGGTGACAGCCCATCAGGAACGTTTCTTCTTCGAGCACTACGGCCTTACAAATCAAGACCTTGAACGCTACCTTGCCGCGGCGCTTTCGGCCGGCGGCGACTACGCCGACCTTTATTTCGAGTACCTGACTTCCACGTCGCTCATGGTGGATGAGTCGCTGGTAAAGTCTGCCTCGCAGGGAATTTCCGCGGGATGCGGCGTGCGCGTCGTCTCCGGCGAACGCACCGGATATGCCTATACCGACGATCTTTCTCCGCAACGCATTCTTCACGCAGCGCGAACTGCGGCGCTGATCGCCAGCGCGCCGGCTAAATCGACGGTCGCGGGTTTTCAGCAGAAACCTGCCCGCAGTTTGTATCCCGTGACGTTGCCTTCGGTGGATGCCGACATCACTGCCAAGGTTGAATTGCTGATGCGCGCCGATCGCACCGCGCGCGGATACGATCCTCGGATCAAGGAAGTGCGGGCGAGCTACGGCGACGAACTGAGAAATATTCTCGTGGTTGGCTCCGACGGTACATTCGCGGAAGACTCACAACCGCTGGCGCGCATGAATGTGTCTTGTATCGCAAAGACGGATTTGAGTTCGGGCCGTGGAACCTCTGGTGGCGGCGGCCGCGTGGCGCTTGATTTCTTTTTTGGTGACAAGACTCCAGAGTTTTTTGCCAAAGAGGCTGCGCGGCAGGCGATTCTGCAACTCGATGCGCGCGAAGCTCCCGCTGGAGATATGGAAGTGGTGCTCGGTCCGGGATGGCCTGGCGTCCTGCTGCATGAGGCGGTGGGTCATGGATTGGAAGCCGACTTCAACCGCAAGAAAACGTCGGCATTCGCCGGTCTGATCGGCAAGCGCGTGGCCAGCGAGAAGTGCACGGTGGTCGACAATGGCACCATGCCGTGGCGGCGCGGATCGTTGAACGTTGACGACGAAGGTCAGCCTACGCAGGAAACGGTGCTGATCGAGAACGGAATTCTAAAGGGATATCTCAGCGACAAGCTTTCGTCGAAGCTGATGGGTTTGGCTGATACCGGCAACGGACGCCGCGAAAGCTACGAGCACATCCCAATGCCGCGCATGACGAATACGTACATGCTGGCCGGGCAGGACGATCCCGGCGACATCATCCGTTCGGTGAAGAATGGTGTTTACGCGGTGAACTTCGGCGGGGGACAAGTCGACATCACCAACGGGAAATTTGTTTTCTCGGCCTCGGAAGCCTATCTCATCGAAAACGGGCAGATCACCGCTCCCATCAAAGGCGCAACCCTGATCGGAAACGGTCCCGATGTGCTGACTAGGGTTTCGATGGTCGGCAACGATTTGAAACTCGATGAAGGCGTAGGAACCTGCGGCAAGGATGGCCAAGCAGTGCCGGTTGGCGTGGGTATTCCGACGATCAAAATTGACCGCATGACGGTTGGCGGAACTGCCCGGAAAGAGACCGGCGGGTACATGCAGTAAGAACATTGCGGGTCAGATTGGAGAAGTGAAAATCTTAAGGTTGTCGCCTCTGCAATCTGACCTCTAACCTCTGGAAATATTTTTCAAAAATGACGACAATACTGGAAA
>DATEBK010000345.1:0-8151 GCA_035287825.1 Terriglobales bacterium | reverse complement strand
AATCCTCATCCCGCGCCCACCGCCACCCGCCGTGGCTTTCACAATTACCGGAAAGCCGATCTGCCGCGCCCACTCCAGCGCTTCCTCCGCCGAAGCAACCACGCCGTCCGAACCGGGAACAATCGGCACGCCGTACTTCTTCATCGCCGCGCGTGCTTTTTCCTTTTCCCCCATCAGCCGGATCACTTCCGGAGTCGGCCCAATAAATTTGATGTGGCACGCCTCGCAGACTTCAGCAAAGTTCGCGTTTTCCGAAAGCAGTCCGTAGCCGGGATGGATCGCATCCACATTCGCGATCTCGGCCGCGCTGATCACCGCCGGCACGTTGAGATAACTCTGCGCCAGTTGCGGAGGCCCAATGCAGATCGCCTCGTCGGCAAAGCGCACATGCAGCGAATTCCGGTCCGCCTCGCTATAGATCGCCACCGAGCGGATTCCGAGTTCCTTGCACGCGCAAATCACGCGCAGCGCAATCTCGCCGCGATTCGCTACCAGAATTTTCTTGAACATAAAATATGAAAGCTCTCAGCCCTCAGCCTTCAACTCTCAGGAGAATCAACGCACTCCACCGCAAGGGATTGTCCTGAAAGCTGACAGCTGACAGCTGAGAGCCTATTTTGCCGGCCGCACCGCAAACAGTTCCTGACCGTACTCAATCGGCTGGCCGTTGGCGACCAGTATCTTCGCCAGTTCCCCGCCCACGTCGCATTCGATTTCGTTCATCAGCTTCATCGCTTCCACGATGCACAACACCTGGCCCACTTCCAGTTTGTCGCCAACCTTCACAAATGGAGGCGAGCCGGGCGACGGAGATTCGTAAAACGTGCCCACAATCGGCGAGCGCACTATGTGCAGGTTTTCAGCCGGCGCGGCCGGTTCGCCGCCACCAGCGTTCGCTGCCAAATCCGCGCGCGCGCTTGTAGCCGCCGGAGCCGAAACCATCGTCGGCGCTGGATGCACTGCAATATACCGGGAGTCCGGCGCCGCCATCGAAGGAGCGTCAGCGGCGCGCTTGATCTTCACCTTAACATCGCCACGCTCCAGTTCAAATTCGGCGATGTCTTTTTCGATTAAGAACTCAATCAGTTCCTTCAGCTCTTTTTGATTCATGCTTTTTAATTCAGGGACAAAAAGCGGATTCCACTTCAGTTTCGTCGGTGCTAGATAATTATCAATTCCTTGTCGGTGGGCGTCAGCACTTCGCAGCCCGAAGCCGTTACCACCACTACGTCCTCGATCCGCACGCCCCACTTCCCCGGAACGTACACGCCCGGCTCGATCGTTACCACCATGCCGGGCTCCAGTTTCTGCGTCTGTCCAGCCGCCAATCGTGGAGCTTCGTGTATCTCTAATCCTAAACCATGCCCGGTGGAATGCGTAAAGTAGCGCGCCAGTCTGCGCCGCCGCAGCACCCGCCGAGCGGCCCCATCGACTTCAGCGGCAGTCACACCCGGACGGACCGTCGCGATGGCGGCCTGCTGCGCTTCAAGCACGGCCTCATAAAGCTCCCGCGCTTCCGTGGAAGCCCGCCCAACGTGCACGGTGCGCGTCCGGTCCGAGCAATAACCGGCGAGTATAACACCAAAATCGCAGACGACGAACCCGCGCCGCGGAATCCGCGCACCCGAAGCCCGCCCATGCACGATCGCCGACCTCGCCCCCGCAGCAAGAATGGTCGGAAACGCCATGCCTTCCGCTCCGCCACAACGTGCCTCGTACTCCATGGCGGCCGCAACTTCGACCTCCGTCACACCCGGCCGAATCCTTTTGCAGGCGGTCCGAAAAAGACTTGCGCCCAGGTCAACCGCCCGCCGGATGCACACGATCTCGTCAGCATCCTTCACCATGCGCGCACGCTCGATCAGAGGCGGCGCGGCACGCAACCGCACTTTCCCTTTCACCGCCGTGACCAACCGCTCCCGCACACCAACGGTAATCGACTCGGGCTCAATACCAACCCGCTGCTGCCCCGCTTTCTGGCGCGCCGTCAGCCACTCCGCAGCCGCCACCGGCGGAGACTTGCGCGCCACCAAAACTCTCGCACCCTTCACTTCTTCTTTAGCCTGCGTGCGATAGCGGCCATCGGTAAACAGAACGGTCTCACGCGCGCCCACCAGCAGAGCCGCCGCGCTCCCCGTAAACCCGCACAGATACCGAACATTCGGAAGATGGGTCACCAAAAGCGCGTGGAGGTCGCTCTCTTCAAGCTCAGATTGAAGACGTTGCAGGCGAGCAGCGTGATCCATGGGAGGAGTGTAGCAAAGCGGGTCTCAGTCTCAGATGTTAGAGACTTTCCTCACACTCCAGCTCAAAAAAAACCGCCGGCCTCTCGACAGGTTCTCCGAGAAAGCCGGCGGTTTGGGTCGATCTGACCTCGATCGCTCTAACTTTGTTCTATGTCTGTACGATGCGCGGAGTGATGAAGAAAATCAGCTCCTGGTTAGAAGTGGTCACCGAGCGGTGCTTGAACAGGTTGCCAAGGTACGGAATGTCACCCAGCAAAGGCACCTGCGAGGTGCTCAGCGAGTTCTGCGTCTGGATCACGCCGCCAATCACCACCGTACCGCCGTCGGTCACCAGCACTTGCGTGGTCGCCTGCTGCGTGATCAGTTCCGGGTTGCCTTCTGAATCTTCCTGGCCAAAGTTCGGTAGGGTGTTTTCCACATCCACGTTCAGGAAGATCGTTCCTTCCGACGTGATCTGCGGCGTCACTGTCAGCCGCAGAAAAGCATCCACATAGGTCGCCGTTGCCGGAGAACCCAGTGACGGCGCAGTCATGATCGGGATCTTCACGCCCTGTTTCACCACCGCCTGAATGTTGTTCTGCGTCACGATGCGCGGACGGGAAAGCACCTTCAGCAATCCGCGTGATTCCGCCATCGATAGGATCAGGTCGATCCGCATGTTGTTGGTGGCGTTGATCAGCTGAAAGCCGCTGGTCGGTCCGACTGCTCCCAGGTTTGAGAACAATGGAATCGAACTGCCGCTCGACCCGCTGGTGGTCGTGTAGTAAAACGGATTCGTAACATTGGTGATGGTCGACGAGGTTCCAACGTTCGGAGCTCCGCCGGCGGAAGTAGTACCGTTGCCCCATCCGAAGCCAAGCTGCACGCCGATGTCCCGCGCGAAGCTGCGGGTCGCTGCCACCACGCGCGCTTCAATTTCCACTTCCTGCGTCTTGCGGTCCATCTGCTGGATGATGCGATCGATCTGCGGCAACACCGCCGGAATATCGGAGACGATCAGAGAGTTAGTGCGTTCGTCCGCCACCACGTCGCCGCGCTGACTCAGGAACTTCTTAATCGGCAACAACAGGTCCTTGGCGTGCGCATAGCTCAGGAAGCGCGTGATGCTGACTTTGTCCACCGCGAGCGCCTCGGCGTCGATTTGCGCGCGGCGATTTTCAGCTTCTTTCCTCAAAGTCTCAACCGTCGCGATGCGCAGAACGTTTCCGTCCAGTTGTCGCGACAAATCGTTGTTCTTGAGCACGATGTCGAGCGCCTGGTCCCACGGCACATCGTCGAGTACGATCGTCAGCGTGCCGTGAATTTGTGGATCCAGTACCACGTTCAACCCGCTGATCTCGTGGATCAAGCGGAAGAAATCTTTCAGGTCCACGTCCTTGAGGTTGACCGAGATCGGCTCGCCGGTATACTTCGACCCGGTCGATGCCGGCTTCTGTTGCTCCATCTGCGCCTTCTGCTCCGCCGCCAGATTCACTGCCGGCTGAATCGGACGTGTCCCCGCAGCCTGCGCCGCGTTGCTGTTGCTCGCTACCAGCTCCGATGCCGTCTTATCGGCAAAGCGGCTCGCCGCTTCCTGCGCCTTCGCAGCCGGCTCGGCTGCCTTGTCGCCAGTATTGGAGTCAGTCTTGGCGTCCGCCTTCGCATCCTTCACCGAATACTTCGGCTCGACGAAAGCAAAGTCTGTGGGTTTCCCTGCATTCTCAGTCGCCGCCGGAGCCCCCGTCGAACTCGAAGCCGGACTGGCCGCGGCAACATTCGTCGGAACCGGGGCCGTAGCTGTCGCAACCGTCGACGCCGATGCCAGCACCAGTTTCGGTGCAGCCGTCGTCGCCACCGTCTTTGGAGTAGGCGCCTGACCGTGGCTCTTGGCGACTACCGCGTCGTGAACCTTGAGCGTAAAGCTGCCGTCCGCGCCAGCCACCAGCTCATGCTGGCAGTCCTTGGCAAAATTCGCGGTCAGATCGATGACCACATGCGTCGTCGGCGGAACCTGCCCGTCCATCCCGATGCGGACATCCTTCACCCCGTCCTGCCCGACGCTGATGCGGTTCTGCGCCGTGGCTACGACGGTGTTGGGAAAGTCGACGACGATGCGGGCCGGAGATTCCAGCGTCGAAACCTTGGGCGCGATCGTGCCCTTCGCTATGAACTCCACCTGCAATCCATCCTGGCTGTGCGCGACCTCGAGCTTTTGCAGTCGTGCGCTCGCGGCCACCCCCTTGCCCGTCGTGTCACCCGCGGCTGCGATCAGTACGAACGCCAGCGGCGGAACCAAGAGACCCAGCAGTTGCTTTCGCATTTCCCATCTCCTAAAACGCGTTTCCTGAAACCTGTTTCTTTCCCGCTCTTCCCTGCCTCCGCGCTTACGCCGCCGGAGTTGTAATCTTCTTCACCACTTCCCGCGTGAATGTCTTGCCCAACCGGTCCTGCACCGTTTCCTGGAACACAATCGAGTCGCCCGTGATTTTCACCACGTAGCCGTTAAACACTGGATCGTTTTCCCGAAGAAAATATGCCTTGTTCAGCCCATTGCTGACCACCGCAATGAAGCCGCTTTCAGAGCGCACTACCCCGCGCAGGTTCACCGCACCAATCTCCAGACACTTCTTGCCCGTGCTGCAGCCCGAACCACCCGTGTGGTTTACCACCGGACTGATAAAAGGATCGCGGCGGCCGTTCGCGCTGTATTTGCTGTCGGGAACCACCGCCTGCTCGTTCTCACCTTCGGCACCTGCCGGAGCGCTTGCCACTTCAGCCACCGCCGCCGCGCTTTTCTCCGGTGCCGCCTTCGGAGCCGGTGCCGGAGCGGCCTGCACTAACACCGCTCCATGCCCTCTCGGGCCCCTTCGTTTCCCGCCCATCGGTCCCTTAAACCCCGTCGCCGCGCTTGATCCCTGCGCGCCGTGGCTCGCCGTCGCGCTGGCATTCGCCGCCGCCGCGTGATTGCTCACCGCGCTCGTCGCACTGCGTGTCTTCTGCACCATGCCGGGACTCTGGGCCAAGGCCACACCCGCGGCCAGTGCCGAAACCAGAATTGCCGTCGTCGCTGTGATCGCTGGCTTCATCGTGTCCCCCTATTTCTTCGCCGGTGCCGCCGGCGTGCTGGCCGGCCCCGCCGGATCCAGGTCATGGCTGAAATATGTCGTCGTCATGCACGTCGCCACTACACTCTCGCCCGGTGCATACTGATACGTGTGTTTCGCCTTCGCGTCGGTCGGCTTGCGCGTCGATGCCACCAGCAGGTTCGACACGTTCACGATGCGCTCCACCTTGTTCAGCCGGTCGAAGAACCCGAGCATCGAATAGTACGGACCGTCGAATTCCACCTCGAACGGCACTTCGGTATAGAACTCTTTCACGGCATAAGGCTTCGCCGTATAGCGCCGGATTTCCACTCCCGCCTTGCGCGCTTCTCCATCCACCATGCGCATGAAATCGTCCACATCTTTTTCGTCGGGAACGATGCGTCGTTCGATTTCGAGTTGCTGTTTCAGGTTCGTCAGCTGGCGCTCCATATCGGCCAGTTTCGGCCGGTAGGCTTCCAGTTCCGCGTTCTCCCGCATTTTGGCCTGCAGCTTCACCTGCGCCGCATCGTTCTGGTCGCGCTGCGACTTGAAGACCGTGTAGTACAGACCGCCGGTCCCAAGCACCGCCACCAGTATCAGAACCGCCAGCAGCTTGATCCCTGTTAATTCGCCAAAATTCATGGTCGCTTCCGCCTTTACGACTTCGCTTTTGCGCTTGCTTTGTCGGTTGCTTTGTCGCTGGTCTTTTCCGGGGCCTTGTCGCAGGTCAGCGTAAACTGGAACGCCTGCATGTCCCTCACCCCTTCATCCTGGTAGGTTTCCTTGATCTCGATGTTCTTGAAAAACCCCGTCTTCTGCAGGTTCGAAATCAGATTCGCCACCGCGTCGCTCGACAGCGCTGTGCCGTCGATGGCCACACTCGCTCCCTGGTCCGACATGCTGTTCAGCCACACTGCCTCGGTGCCGTTGATCGTGTCGCCAATGGTCGAGAGCAGGTTGACCGGACCCGACTGCCCAGCCCGCAGCTGGTCGATCACATCCACCCGCCGCTTGTAATTCTCGGCTTGCTTCTGCCGTTCCAGAAACTTCGCCTTGATATCCGCCAACTCGTGGTTTTTCTGCTCCGCGATTCGGGTCTGCAGTTCAATCGACTTCTTTTCCTGGTCGAGCTTGTACCAGTACCCGAAGTTGAGTGCGCCGGCAATCGCCAGCACTGCCGCCACCTGCACCAGCGGCCCCGCCCAATTCCCCAGCTCGAAACTCGGCATGCTGATCGCCGGCCCCTGCTTGCCCTTCGGTTTCGGAGAACCCAACAGATTGATTCGGATCATAGCTTTTCAAAGCTCCTCAGGGCCAAACCCACGGCCACTGCCAACTGGCCCGCGTTCTGCTCCACCAGTTCCGCTCCGGCGCCGTCCACCGGCGCCACTACTTTCTGAAACGGATTGAACAACTCCACCGGCATCGAGAACTCCTGCCGCAATGCTTCCACCAGCCCCGGAACTTTAGCCGACCCCCCAGCCAGGTAAATCTTCTCGATGTGCTCCCCCGCTGCGCTGGCGCGGAAGAAGTCGAAGGTCTTCTGAATTTCCAGCACAATGATTTCCGTCACCTGCTGCAGAATGGGCGTCTTGGCGTCGTCCTGCACCGTGCCCACCTTGTGCCCCAGTTTCAGGGACTCCGCATCGTCGAAGCTCAAGTCCAGTTCCTTCTGCAGCGAATCGGTGTACTGATGTCCGCCTACCGAAACGTCGCGCGGAAACAACGGTGTCGTGCCCTTCACGATGTTGATGTTCATCACGCTCGCGCCCAGGTTCAGCAGCGCCACTACCTGCGTCGGTGCCGGCTCGTAGTTGAACTCGTAGCAATTCTGTAAAGCCAGCGCATCGATGTCCACAATAGCCGGAGTCTTGCCCGCCATCGAGAGTACGTTGGTGTAGTTCAGGATCTTGTCTTTTTTCACGGCCACCAGCAGAACGTCCATGGTCGGGCTCGTCGCATCTTCGGAAAGAATCTGGTAATCCAGATTCACGTCGGCCAGATCGAACGGGATGTGCTGCGCCGCTTCTTTCTGAATGGTTTCGGCCAGTTCCTGGTCGCTCATCGACGGCAGCGAAATCTTCTTCACGATCACCGAGTGTCCGCTCACCGCCGTCGCCACGGCTTTCGATTTGATCTGCGTATCGGTGAAGAGCTTGGCAATCGCGCTCGAAACTGTTCCCGAGTCGACGATCATGGAATCGACCACAATGTCGGGCGCGATCGGTTCCAGACCAAGGTGCGCCACTTCGATCCCGGCGCGTGTCTTCCTCAGTTCGACCGCTTTGATGCTCGACGACCCCACATCCAGTCCCACGATCGTTTTCGATCCCATTCCAAACATGTGATCACCCTTTTTTGTACCGCCGTTTTCTGCTGCGCCGGCGTCTCGCCGGCCAATCTCACTTACGGAGTCCCGGCCGCTTTTCCCGCTGCCTGGATTTTTTTCTTGCCTCGCGCATCCGCTGCCACCGACTTCTCTTCCATCCACTCATCGATCTTCGACTTCTTGAACCGCCAGCGATTGCCCAGTTTGAACGCCGGAATCCTCTGCTCGTTCACGTACTTGTAAAGCGTGTCCGGACTCACTCCCAGATACTGCGAAGCTTGGCGAATATTCATCACTTCTCGCGAGTCGGCCATAACGTTTCCCTGCGCGTCCGAGTGTATTTTGGTGAACCGAGCATATCTCAAACGGAAGCGCGGGCCTCTCCGCCGGAATTTCACGGTTTTGCCGGGTTTTATAGGGTTTTTCTGGATTTCACGAAAATTGGATTTGCAACCGCCAACCACCCCTAGTATGCATGGTGGAGTAAACCACTACAGATAGTATCTACCCC
>DATEBK010000344.1:0-9317 GCA_035287825.1 Terriglobales bacterium | reverse complement strand
TCCAACGATTTCTGGAAGGCATGCAAGTTTGCGCGCCAAGGAAGGCAAGTTTTTTCTGACTGATCTCGATTCGACGAACGGCACTTATCTCAACCAGGAGCGCAACTCCATTAGCCGGGAGGAAATCAAAGACAACGACTTGATCCGCCTAGGCGAGGTGACCTTGAAGTTCAAGTGCCTGTGAAGCAGAATAGTTGGAAATATTTACGGAAGTTAGCATCGCCGCAGTGAGGTCAAGTTGTCATGCTGGGAACGCAGGTCGCAAACTACCGAATCGACGACAGGCTGGGCGAAGGCGGAATGGGAGTGGTTTATAAGGCCATCGACCTTAATCTGGACCGCCCGGTTGCGCTAAAGTTCCTGTCTGCTGAACTCGGCCGTGATCCCGGACTGATTCAGCGCTTTCAGTCTGAAGCCCGATCGCAGGCAAACCTGAACCATACCAATATCGCGACTCTCTACAACTTCATCAACGTTGATGGAAACTGGCTGATCGCCATGGAGTACATCGACGGCGAAACGCTGGAGCAGGCGGTGCGCCGGGCCGGCGCCATGCCATACGAGGATGCGATTCCGCTTTTCAAGCAAGCGCTGCTGGGAGTTGGTTTCGCGCATCGCATGGGCATCGTTCATCGCGACATCAAGCCGGCGAACATCATGGTGAATCGCTACGGCATTGTGAAGGTGATGGACTTTGGGATTGCCAAGGTTCTTAGCGCGCGCAACCTGACGCGTACCGGTGTTTCTGTGGGTACGGTTGCATATATGTCTCCGGAGCAGATAAAGAATTCGGGAGTCGATGGGCGCTCCGATATTTACTCGCTGGGTGTCACGCTTTACGAAATGCTGACGGCGCGTCTTCCTTTTAATAGCGACAGCGATTATCAGATCCAGTACGACCACGTGAATACGCCGCCGCCCGCGCTGAGCGTCTCCCATCCACAAATACCGCGGGGGATCGAAGCGGCGGTGTTGCGGGCGATGGAAAAGAATCCGGGGAATCGTTTTGCCACGGTCGAGGAGTTCGGCGCTGCGCTAGAAAGCCAGGATGTGGTTCCCGGGAAATATCAGAAACAGGCGCAAGCTCAAGCGGGCGTCGCGGCAGTGGCGGGAGCTGTGGCGGCAAATGCTTCGAAGAAGACGGTGGTTGAAGGCTCTGGCGGGGCGGCATCCATTTCGACTAGAGCCGAAGGCGGCACAGCGCCGTCTTTCGTCGCTCGATTGGGAGACAGAAAGTTCTGGTCATCCCGCGAAGGCATAATTGCTGTGGTGGTGTTGATTGCCATTGCGGCGGCTGGCTTCGGTATCACGTTCTGGCCGAAGTCGAATACCGGGACAGAGCCATCCGCGAACCTTTATTCGGGCGGGTCATCTTCATCGACATCGTCATCAACATCGCAGGCCGCCGGGGAGCAGGCGTCGCAGGAATCGGGCGCGCCGGCCACACTGGAGATGCCATCGGCAAGGAAGAGCAACGGAGCGGGCAATCGCGCTCTTGGGAATCGCTCTTCGACGAGCCAGGGCCAGGTTCAGCAAGATGCTATGGCGGTGCAGCAATCGCCTGGGCCGGGACAAGAACAAAAACCACAAATGGATTCAGGAACCGCCGGTTCAGGAAACGTGGAGCAGCCAACTGTTTCACAATCGACGACTCCGGCAGCAACGCGAGCATCCGCCGGGAGCGCGAAGTTTACCATTTCCGTCCGTCATTTCCACACGAATGCCGGAAATGCAGCCGTGACTTTTTCAACGGGACAGTTGACGGTATCGCCATCGGGTTCGCTAACTTATCAGTGCACTTCATCTCCCAACCCCAAGGGTTGCGGATCGCCGGTCTCGATTGCGAGGGAAAACATCAAATCCGCCAATCTGAATCCCAATGGCGGGCTTCGGGTAATGACTCTCGCCCAGGGTGTTCACGATTTTTACGGAGACCACTCTGCGCTGGTGCGTGCCCGCGAGACGATTCTCAACGCAGCGCGGCAATCCAGCCGCTTCTAATGCGGCTTTGCTGCCGTTTGTTTCGCAGAATTCAACTATAATTGCGCCCACGACAGTTGCGTCCCGACAATTGCGTCCACCGATGGCCCTTACCTCTGGCACAAAACTAGGTCCCTACGAAATCATCTCGTCACTTGGTGCGGGTGGCATGGGAGAGGTGTATCGCGCTCGCGATACACGCCTTGGCCGAGAGGTCGCGCTCAAGGTGCTGCCGGAGTCTTTTTCCCGCGACACGGACCGGCTTCGTCGTTTCGAGCAAGAAGCGCGGGCGGTCGCGGCGCTGAATCATCCCAACATTCTTGCCATTCACGATATCGGCGAGCAGGACGGCTCGCCCTTTATCGTTTCTGAGTTGCTCGAAGGCAGCAGCCTGCGCGCGGAGCTCGACCTCGGCCCGCTGCCGGCGCGTAAGTCCTCCGACTATGCTGCGCAGATTGCGCAGGGGCTGGCGGCGGCGCATGACAAGGGCATCGTTCATCGCGACCTGAAGCCGGAGAACATTTTTCTTACCAAAGAAGGACGCGTCAAAATTCTCGACTTCGGGTTGGCGAAGCTATCGCCGAATGCTCGCGGAGCGAAAGGTGTGGAAGCAACGCTGACCAGTTCGCCGACCGAAGCTGGGGTGGTGATGGGCACGGCCGGCTATATGGCGCCGGAGCAGGTTCGCGGCGCGGCGATCGATTCTCGCACCGACATTTTTGCTTTTGGCGCGGTGCTTTACGAGATGATTTCCGGCAAGCGCGCTTTTCGCCGCGAGACGGCGGCGGAGACCATGACCGCGATCCTGAAGGATGACCCGCCGGAACTCAGCGAGATGACGCATCCGGTTGCGCCGGGATTGGAGCGAATCGTGCGCCGCTGCCTGGAGAAGCAACCCGAGCAGCGGTTTCAATCCGCGAAAGACCTTGCGTTCGCGCTCGAAGCGTTGACGGGTTCCGCGTCAAGAACGGCGGCGAATGTGGCAATCACCGATGGAGTTCAGACGGGCGCGGCCACGGGACGCCGTTGGATTGGATACGCGGTCATGGCGGTGCTGGGTCTCGCCCTGGGAGCGGCCGTCGCCTGGTATCTACACCCGGTTCAGGCTCCGCCGCCGATCTTTACCCGAGTATCGTTTCAGCGCGGCGAGGTCATTCGAGGCCGTTTTGCACCGGACGCAAAGACTGTGCTTTACAGTGCGAAGTTCGGCGGAGGCATTCCCGATACATACGGCATTCGTGAAGACTATCCGGAAGCGACGCCGGCGGGCCTGGGCGGAGCTTTGCTTTTGGCCATCTCACGGCAGGGTCAGATGGCGGTGCTGGTGCGGCCGACATTGTTTGCCCACTATCAATGGATCGGGACGCTGGCGACTTCTCCGATGGGTGGAAGCGCGCCGCGCGAGGTGCTGGAGAATGTGGCGGATGCTGACTGGGGACCGGACGGAAACGAGCTAGCAGTCATTGACCACGTTAACCATAAGTGGCGCTTGCAATATCCCATCGGCAAGGTGCTGCTGGAAGGCGAGAACTGGCTTAGCGACGCGCGAGTTTCTCCGGATGGAAAACGGGTGGCGTTGTTCCATCACCCGCCGAATGTCGATGACCGAGGAGAAGTCGTGCTGGTAGACCAATCCGGAGGGTTACGAACGCTCTCGTCGGGATGGGAAGCCCTGGAGGGGTTGGCATGGGATCCGTCAGGGAAAGAGATTTGGTTCTCAGCCGCGAATACCGGGGAACAGTATTGCATTCATGCCGTTAGTATTTCTGGCAAGCAGAGGACTGTGTATTGCGGCACGGCGCCAACGCGGATTCTCGATATTGCTACATCGGGACGGGTGTTGGTTTCGACCGAAGAAGCGCGCGGAGCAATATCGCTGGTGGAGCATGGATCGAATCAAGAACGCGACCTGAGTTGGCTCTCATACAGCTTTGGTCCGCGACTGTCGACGGACGGAAGTGAAGTTCTGTTCACCGATTTATCCGAGCGGTCGGGCAACGACTATTCGGTGTATGTGCGAAAGAGAGACGGTTCTCCCGCGGTCCGCATTGCGGGAGGGGGATATGGCGCGGACATCAGCCCGGATGGAAAATGGGCGCTGGTATTGTTTGCCGGCGATCCGGCGGAGCGGCTCCAGATTGTGCCGGTTGGGCCGGGGCAGGCACGTGTGTTTCACTGGGACGGGATTCAGCCGCAATGGGCGCAGTGGTTCCCCGATGGGCATCGCATTCTGATGCACGCCAACCAACCGGGCCGACCGGAGGCTCTATTCATCACGGACGCAGATGGCGCAACCCCAAAAGAAGTGGTGGCGGGAAGCTTTCCATGGAAGGCAATCTCACCGGACGAAAAATCAGTCATGGTTTACCAGAATGAGGGCTTGGTCGTTCGCTCCCTTTCCGACGGCACTTTCAAGCCTCTCTCGGGCATTCAGGCTGGGGAGTTTCCGATTGCGTGGGCGTCGGATTCGAAGCATGTGTTTGTACAGGCACCGATCGCCACCGGTATCAACATTTATAAGGTTGACGTCGAGTCGGGGCAGCGGGAACTCTGGCAGGCGATAACTCCGAAAGACGCGGTGGGCTTGAGGCCCATGACCATACCAGCCGGCATTACGCCCGATGGGCGGTGGATCGGGTACATGTGCCGCACGCAACTTGGACAACTCTACAGCAGCGATACGCTGAAGTAGATCAACCTAGAATCCCGACACCGCGCCCACGGTGGTGGAGTGCAATCCGACAATGCGATCTACGTTCGTGGTCTTCAATACTTCTTCCACGTGCGAGGTGGCACCGGCCACACGCAGCTCACCTCCGACTTTCTTCAGCTTGCCGGCCGACATTACGATGATGCCAATCCCGGTGCTGTCGAGGCCCGTCACGCCGGCCAGATCAAAGATAATCTTTTTCCGCCCTTCGTTCATGAGGCTCTCGACCGTCCATTCCAGTTGCTTGCTGCTTGTGCCGAGCGTGATTTTCCCAGAGATTTCCAGAACGACAATCTCCGGCTCCACGTGTTTGGTCTGAATCTCCAGCATGAGCGAAGCTCCTTTTTCAGATCTCAGTAGCGGATCGAGAAACTGATTTTCGAAAACCTAGTGAAACCCGCTGAACATGACCACATCGGTATCGTTATAGCGTGCCCTGGTGATGGCGAACTTCTTGCCATCGCGCGACCACCCGTAACTGGCAATCAAGGAGGGCTCGGTATCGAAGTGCGTCAACTGTATGGGAGGACCGCCAGTAAGCGGTTGCAGATAAAGATGGCGCGCGCTTCCCACCGTGTGCAGATATGTAAGCCCATGCCCGTCGGGAGTCCACTCCACGCTTCCATTGTCGGAGGGAGCGTCGATTTGCTGTATCGGAGCACTGTCTTCGAGCTTCTCCGCTTCCAATCTCTGAACATCTAATCTCTGCACAATGAACTTCGCTTTTGCGCTGGCTCCATGCCCGTCAACCCTGACGTAAGCGATGAATTGGCCGTCGGGAGATACGGTCGGCGCACCGACGGCTCCGTGGGCCAGTTCCACCGGCTTTCCTCCGTCGGTGGATATTTTGAAAATATGTCCGACACTGTCAGTGGGGCTGGAGCCGAGGTAAACCATCCATTTTCCGTCTGGCGTGCAAGAGGGATTCTCGTCGTTCTTCCCAGAGGTGAGTTGCCGCAGATCGCCAGTCGCGGCATTCAAGCGCCAGAGGTTTGGGGCATTCTCTGCGGACAAGCGGTTCAAGACAACCACGTCACCATCTCCGCAGGCAGCCGGATTAAAGAAGAGCTCATCACCCGGAGTCATGTGGGTCGCGGACGAGCCGTCAGCGGCGGCAATTAAGAGCCGGTTCTCTCCATCCGTCTCCACCAACTTGCCAGAGGCGGTCCAAACCATGCTGGTCCGGACCTGCTCGGTCGAGATTGGCGTGAGCTTCCAATCGATCTGGTTATTCAGAACAGAGGGCGAATCTCCAACATAGATTGTTGCCAACGGGTGCGCCTGGGTAGTGACGAAAGACTTGCCGTCGGCAGCCACGCTCACTGAGGCGTAATGGTTCAAGTCGTTGCTGATCTTGAAGGCATCGCCGGAGGGATAGGGCTGGAACCACACCTGATAGCGAAGGCCGGTCGATTTTTCGCCGCCGATGAAAACCAAGCCGGAAGCGTCGGGTAGCCACGCGAGCGCGCCAATTATCTTGTCGGAAGGAAAACTTTTTACCGACTTGCCCTCGGGCGAGAGCACGAGGATGGACCCAAGCGTGTTCTTGCCAAGATCGAGCGCCGCGATAGCAATAAGATCGCCCGATGCCGACCAGGAAGGGTCGCTGGTGAAACCGGTGATACCTGTGGGGCGATGGAGGATGATCTGCTCGCCGGAACCGTCGGAGTTGGCGATCAAAATCTGCTCGTCGCCTTTGTCTGGAATAATCCGCCGATACGCCATGCGTTTGCCGTCGGGCGAAAATGCGACCGCGCTGGCTACGTCGCCGACGACTTGCCGTGGCGTTCCCCCTAAGGCCGGAACCGCATAAATATTGAAGCTATTAGTATTCGCAGGATCCTGGTGCATGTAATACAGATAGTTGCCATCGGGTGTGAAAGTTGCTCCCGAGCCGAAGAATCCACTCTGCGGCGGCACAACTGTGACTTCACTCCCGGTAACGATCTGTTTGACGCGCAAACTGCGCTCGCCCTCGCGGCGGCCGTAGGCGATCATTTTTCCGTCCGACGACACCGCGGCAAAACCTACCGCCTGACCGTGATCGGTGAGTTGCCGGATACTGATGTTGCGGGTATCCATTGCCGGAGTGCTTTTACCGATGAGTTTGTAGACGCCGAAGGCAGCGGCGATGACAAGCGCCAACACTGCGACCGCCGTCCCGATGACTACACCTTTGTGCCGCTGGGCTTCGGCCACCAGCACCGAGCTCGACGAGGCAGAGCGAGCGCCCGAGGCATAAGCAGATGCGGGTACGCTTGTGGGTCCGGAGGTGGGCGTCGCTGACGCAGTTGCGGCAGAGCCACCTGACGAGGAGTCCGCGATAGACCTGCCCGATTCGGTCTCCCGCTTCAGCCGCATCAAATCGGCGCGGACGTCTGATGCGTGCTGATAGCGCAAATCGCGGTCCTTCTCCAGTGCCTTATAAATGATGCGCTCGAGCTCAGCCGAAAGTTCGGGATTGAGACGCACCGGCGCGGTTGGGGTCTTATGCAGAATTGCATCGTAAATGTCGCCTTGACCTTCGCCGCGAAACGGCAGTGTACCGGTCGTCATTTCGTAGAGCACTGCTCCGAATGAGAACAGGTCGGTGCGCGCGTCCAGGTCTTTGCCGCGCACCTGTTCGGGCGACATGTAGGCGACTGTACCCAGGGTGGTGCCGGGACTGGTGAGATGAGCTTCGGTAGGCAGGGCGGCATCGAGACTCAGCGTGGTCAGTTCGGCGGTGCGGTTGCGGACGGTCAGTTTGGCCAGTCCGAAGTCGAGTATCTTGGCGTGGCCGCGCTTGGTCACGAAAAGATTGGCGGGCTTGATATCGCGATGGACAATTTGCTCAGCGTGAGCGGCGTCGAGCGCGTCGGCAATCTCAATCGCCAGCGACAGCGTGGTTTCCATTTCCAGCGGTTTGCCGCCGATGAGATGGCGGAGGGTGATGCCATCGAGAAACTCCATGGCGATGAACGCTCTTCCATCCTGCTCGCCGATGTCGTAGATGGTGCAGATATTGGGATGATTCAGAGCTGAGGCCGCCTGCGCTTCGCGCTGAAAGCGGGCCAGAGCCTGGGGATCGCCGGCAACGTCGTCGGGGAGAAACTTGAGCGCGACAAAGCGATGCAGCCGGGTATCTTCGGCCTTGTAGACGACACCCATCCCTCCGCCCCCCAGTTTCTCGACAATGCGGTAGTGCGAGATGGTTTGGCCGATCATATTGGAATGCAGAGGTTGAGACGTACACGAATGCGGTGCCATCTTAAGATTGCGGACAGGGCAAGTCAAATCGTTTGCAGGTCAAATCGTCTCCCGCCCGACCTGCGCGATGCAGATCGTTCGCATGTAGATGGGTTCCCGTAGAACGCGCTATTCGGAAGCCAAAGACTGGTGGCACATATATAATTGCGCCCACGCATGCCTCTGAATCCTGGCACGAAACTTGGACCTTACGAGATCGTCGCGCCGCTCGGCGCTGGTGGCATGGGGGAAGTTTATCGCGCTAAGGATACTCGTCTGGGGCGCGATGTGGCGCTGAAGATTCTCCCCGAGTCGTTTGCCCGGGAGGGCGATCGTCTGCGCCGCTTTGAACAGGAGGCGCGGGCCGTCGCTGCGCTGAACCATCCCAACATTCTCGCCGTGTTCGACATTGGGCAGAACGAGGGTTCGCCGTTTCTTGTCTCCGAACTTCTGGAGGGCGAAACCTTGCGCAGCGCGCTCGATTCGGGAGCGTTGCCGCAACGCAAAACCATCGAATACGGAGTGCAGATCGCGCACGGACTGGCGGCTGCGCACGAGAAAGGCATCGTTCACCGCGATCTGAAACCGGAGAACATTTTCGTCACCAGAGACGGCCGCATCAAGATTCTGGATTTTGGCTTGGCAAAATTCGCCGACAGGTTGGCCGACAAAACCGGCTCCTCGTCGGACGAGCCGACGCTTACTACCGAACGCACCGCGGCGGGAGTGGTGATGGGCACCGCAAGTTACATGGCGCCGGAGCAGGTTCGAGGCGAGCCCGCCGACCCTCGTACCGATATTTTTGCATTTGGCGCCGTGCTCTACGAAATGCTCTCGGGCGTGCGCGCATTTCGCCGCGGCACTGCGGCCGAAACCATGACTGCAGTGTTGAAAGACGATCCGCCCGAATTGTCGAATCCGGGCCGTCAGGTTTCGCCGACACTTGACCGTATTGTGAGGCGCTGTCTGGAAAAGAATCCGGAACAACGCTTCCAATCGGCGCGAGATCTTTCATTCGCTCTCAGTGCGCTCTCAGGGAGCGAGACCAGCGCGGTTGCGCGAGCTACGGTGGCGGCGCCGCGCCGGATTCCTGTGCTGCTTTGGTCATCGATAGCGATTGCCCTGGTTGCCGTCGCCGCTGCGACGTGGTTTGTGGCGCGGCGTCCCGTGCCCATGACCCGGCTGCAATTCGCACTGGCGGTTCCGGACGAAATGAGCATCAGCCACATGGCGCTTTCGCGCGACGCCTCGATGTTGGTTTTTGTGTCGCCGGAAGAAAACTCGGCAATGCCAATGCTCTACGTGCAGCATGTCGGATCTTCGGGGGTAACACTTCTGCCCGGCACGCAGGGAGCGAGTTATCCCTTCTGGTCGCCGGATGGTGCGTACGTGGGATTTT
>DATEBK010000343.1:0-8009 GCA_035287825.1 Terriglobales bacterium | reverse complement strand
CTCGACCGGGATCATGGCGGCACGAATTCCCGATCAATGGTTGAGCCGTCCGAGTTTCCTTATCTGCGGCGAGCTCGATTCAGCGGGTACCTGAGGGCGTTGCCAGGAACGAGCTTTCTATCTCGGCGGCATCCTCGTAGAGGCCGAGCATTATGCCGTCGTTATTGATCCCAACAACAAAATTGAAAGTCGTCTCGCCTGGGACAACAATCGTTGTATAGGTTCCGTTGCTGAGCAGGAATCCTTGCGCGCCATAATAAGTCGAAGCGCATTCGCTGGTGGTGCAATAGCCTCCGACGATTTCATCGGCATCGTTAATTCCATCGGGAAAGGTCCCCGTGGCTCCGGGGAAGTCGAGCGAAGAATAGCTTCCGCCGCTCAACATGTATCCGTGCCATCCGGCGGTATCTTGATACTGGCCGACTATGTCTCCTTTGCTGTTTACAGCAAAGCCAAAAGTGAAGAGAGCGCCGGGGTAGTCGAAGGAAGTGTAGGTGTCTGCAATCAAGGTGAAACCGTGGCCGGTGCCCGCTGCGTCATACCATGTGCCGACGATTTCGCCTGCGTTATTGATCGCATAAGCCTGAGTGCCGGTGGCTCCGGCAAAAGGCACGTTAAGAGTCGTGAACTTTCCCTTGCTCCGCTCGTATCCATGCTCAACGCCGGAACTGTCGGCACCGAAACCAACGATCTGGCCTGAATCATTGATGCCGATTGCAGCTTGCTTTCCGGAGATGTGGGGATCGTTTACGGTCTGATAGGTCTCGGTGACGGTTTTGGTTCCCGACACGCGGATAAGAAAACCTTCCGCGATTTGTCCACCCGCCTCAGGCCCACCCCCGCCGACGATCTCGATTTTTGCATTCGCCACACCGAGATTCATTCCCGAAGCTGCCGTCGTCATGGCCCCGGGAAAATTGACAATAGTAAAGCTATATGAGGGCGTTTGCGCATCATGGTTCGCCGCTTGCGCAACGGGCGATCCAGCACGACCGGGCAGTTTAGCCGTCGGCCCAGTCTGTCCATGACAGAGAGATGCCGTTGGCAGCAGGCCCAAAAGAGCAAACGATAACGCCAAATGTCTTGACGAGGCAGCAAGGGCATCTAGTCTTCGGAGTTGCATGGAATTTCCTCCTGAATGAGCTCCGCTCGCGGAGCAATCGGGCCTCCCAATCCTCGAAAATGAAGGCCCTTCTCTTGAAATAGCGGGAACCAACTCCGGGAAGGATCATTATTTGGACGGAAATTCTGAAACTGCTGAGTAAAAGATGGCGCCGTCCCGTCTCAATGTGATAGTTTGCTGGTCACTGAGCGAGGGTGGGGCATGCTTGGATCTTCGGAAGTTCCTTCAAAAGTTGAACTTACGCAGCTTCTTAAGGCATGGGGCGAGGGGGACGATGGGGCTTTGGAACGGCTGACCACCGTCGTTGAAGACGAATTGCACCGCATGGCACATCGCTGGATGAGCCGGGAAAAGCCCGGTCACACCCTGCAAACCACCGCCTTGGTCAACGAGGTCTACCTTCGCTTGGTGGATATACAGGCGGTCAATTGGCAGGATCGCGCTCATTTTTTCGCCATCTCCGCGCGTTTGATGCGACGAATCCTGACTGATTTTGCGCGGTCCCGCAATTACCAGAAGCGAGGTGCTGGCGCAGTGCAGGTTTCTCTGGATCAAGGTCTATTGCTCACCCCGGAGAAGGACGCGGACATCATGGCGCTCGACGCAGCTTTGACCCGGTTAGCGGTCCTGTATCCCCGCCACAGTCAGGTCGTGGAACTGCGTTTTTTCGGCGGTCTTGAAGTGGAGGAAGCAGCAGAAGCTCTAAAGGTGTCTCCTGTGACAGTAAAGCGCGACTGGAGGTTCGCCAAAGCTTGGCTACTGCGCGCAATGCGAGGAGAAGCGAGCGGAGAACCGGTCGACCGAAGCAGCGGAGAAAAGAGTGATGGATGCTGAACGGGCCCGTCGCCTGGAGCAGTTGTACCACTCTGCGCTGGAGTACGACGAGAACGAGCGCGCTACATTTCTGAAAACCGAGTGCGCGTCCGATCTCGCACTCTTAGAGGAAGTTGTATCTCTACTCGTTCATGACATGGAAGCCGAGAGCTTCATCGAAGCGCCAGCCCTGGAAGTGGTGGCTCGGCAGGTTTCGCAACGCCGGATCTCGGCTGGCGACGGAGCAGCCGTGGCTTCCGCCGGACAAGTCATCTCCCACTACCGCATTGTCGAAAAATTAGGCGGAGGGGGTATGGGCGTGGTTTACCACGCTCGGGATACCCGACTTGGCCGGTCGGTTGCCCTGAAGTTTCTGCCTGATGAATTCGCTCACGATCCCCTTGCGATCAAGAGATTCCAACGTGAGGCTCGCGCTGCCAGTTCGTTAAACCATCCTAATATTTGCACAATTTACGATATCGGCGAATCAGAAGGCCGCGCCTTCATTGCCATGGAGTACCTCGATGGGCAGAGTTTGACGCACCTCATCGATGCGCAGCCTCTCGGCACGGAAAAAGCTCTTCGAATTGCAGTACAGCTAGCGACAGGTCTCGAAGCCGCGCATTCTCAAGGCATTATCCATCGCGACATAAAACCCGCAAACATATTCGTCACGCGGCGCGATGAGGCGAAAATCCTTGACTTCGGACTTGCCAAGCTCGCTTCTGAACGCAGGAGCGAAATGAGAGCCGTACCTTCGGGTTCGCCCAGCACCCGATTCAACGAACAGCAGCAATTGGATGAACCAAGGCTGGACGAACAACTGACCGATCCCGGCAGCGCGCTAGGCACCGTGGCCTATATGTCTCCGGAGCAAGCGCGCGGCGATGACCTAGATGCCCGGACTGACCTGTTCAGCTTTGGTGCCGTGCTCTACGAGATGGTGAGCGGTCACCGCGCCTTTACCGGGAGAGCGATGGCTACGGTCTTCGACGCCATACTAAATCGTGATCCAACGCCGCTTGCCAGTCTAAGTCCCAACGTCTCTCCTGGGATTGTCCGCATCATTAATAAGGCTCTTGCCAAGGACTGCGCGGCGCGGTACCAGTCAGCGGCCGAGATGTTGGCCGACTTGAAAACGGTCCAGGCTGGCCTCGATCTCAGGCACGAGAGTTCAAGACGCGCTATTGCGGGATGGCGATCGGGCGTACTGGTCGCGGCGATCGGGATTGCGCTAACTGCGGCGCTCGTCGTCGCGTATGGGGTGATCGGTCATCGGCAAACACCACCACCGACCGCGGCGAAGACGTCACGCCGGTCGGTTGCGGTGTTAAACCTTCAGGACCTATCCCTAAGAACGGAAGATTCATGGCTCTCCACGGGCCTGGCGGAGATGTTGAACACGGAATTGGCCGCTGGAGAAAAGCTTCGTCTGATTCCCGGAGAGGACGTCGCACGCGCCGAGCTGGATCTACGATTACCTGACGCGGAAAGCCTTTCGAAAGATACGCTGGCTCGCTTGCACAAAAGGCTGGGCGCCGACGTCGTGGTTCTGGGATCGTATGCAACTTTGGGAGGAAAAGCGAAGGGTACTGTTCGCCTCGATCTGCGCATGCAAGACGCAGTGGCCGGAGAGACCATCGCCGAAGTATCGGCCACGGGAAAAGAGGATGACTTGTTCGCTCTGGTCTCGCAGGCGGGAGCGCGCCTGCGAGAAAAAATGGGTCTGGAAGGTGTTTCCTCCGATGATGTCGTGAGCATGCGCGCCTCCTTACCGGGCAACCCGGAAGCAGCGCGCCTCTATGCGATGGGTCTATCGAAATTGCGGGTCTTCGATGCGGTCGCAGGGCGCGACCTTCTGCAGCAAGCAGTAGCATCTGATCCGAGATATCCCTTGTCGCGCATGGCGCTTGCCGATGCCTGGAAAACACTGGGCTACGATGCGAAGGCGAAAGCGGAGGCCACCAAAGCCTTTCAGTTGTCGGACAAACTCCGACATGAAGAACAACTCGCCGTTGAGGGTCGGTACCGGATGGCAACCCTCGACTACCCAAAGGCGATCGAGGTCTATCGCACCCTCTACACGTTGTTTCCCGATAACCTCGACTATGGATTGCGCTTGGCGTCAGCTCAAGATCAAGCGGGCAAGCCTGAAGAATCGCTGGGTACGCTCGATACTCTGCAAAAACTTCCCAGTCCGTTAGGTACCGATCCCAGAATCGACCTGCAACTGGCCAGTTCCTATACGGGTCTGGACCACGCCAAAGCGCTTGCAGCCGATGCACGAGCCATTCAGAAAGGACTTGCAGCGGACGCAAAACTGCTAGTAGCACGAGCGCATGGGAACCGGTGCGCGAATCTGGTCGAACTCGGAAAACTCGATGAAGGGTTCGCTGCTTGCCAAGAGGCAGAACATCTTTACGCTTCCTTTGGCGACCGCAATGGGGTGGGAAAAGAGCTGAACGATATGGGCTACGCCAAGCTGCAGCAGGGCAACATCGGCGAGGCAAAACTCCTGTGGCAAGAGGCGGCACAAAATCTTCGCGAAGTCGGCAACGATGACGGAGTCGCCGCAACTCTGGCCAATCTTGCACTTACTGTTTATGACGAAGGAAATCTTGTCGAAGCGAAAAAACTGTTTCGCGACGCTATCCCAAGGTATCGCAAGGTGGAAGACACTGGAGGCGAGGCTGATACCCTGGGCAATCTTGCCGCTCTCTTAGCTGACCAGGCAGACTTGCACGGCGCCGAGGACACCTATCGACAGGCAACTATGCTGGCACAACGCATCGGGAGCAAAGCCACGGAGGGCTACCTGTGGGCCGGTCTCGGCAAAGCGCTACTTCGACAGGGAGATCTGCCGGGAGCGCGTCAGGCCTACGAGCAGTCCATCGCAATATTCAGCGCATTGGGAGAGAAGCAAACCGCGGCCGAGTCACGTACTTACCTGGCGGAGGTGGCGATTGAAGAAGGTCATGCCCCAGATGCCGAGAAGTCGGTGCGTGACGCCCTGGCGGAGTTTCATGGCGACAAACAAACGGATGATGAGTTGATGGCGGCGGGTGTGCTGGTGGATGCTCTGCTCGCCCAGAAAAAAAGAACAGAGGCGAAGGCGGCGGCGGATGCCGAGACAGAAATCGCCGCGAAGACCCAGAATCGGCCGGTCGCGTACGAGTTTACAAGCAGCGCCGCTCGCGCTACGGCGTCAACCGGCAAACTCGCCGAGGCAAGATCTACTCTCGAAACGATCTTGAGGAATGAAGCTAGACAAGGATTCATAGCGGATGAATTCGAGACTCGGCTTGCGCTTGCTGAGATCGAGGCGGAGTCGGGCCACTCCAAAGCTAGCCGGGCAAGCCTCGCCGCTCTGGAGCAGGAGGCGCGAAAGCGAGGTCTCGACCTCGTCGCCCGCAAAGCAAGGAAATTGAATGGCAGCGCACTGCAGTGAGCGTCCTCGGCAATTGAGCCCTGCGAAGGCATCAGCAGATGGCGACCAAGGTGCGCGCCATTTTGGCGGAGTATCACAACGCCACCTACAACGTGCGCTTGCCTTCAGTCCTCGGCGGCGAAATTTATTTTCCGATCTCCGCCATAATTCGCGGACCAGATCTAAATCAGCTAGCAGAAATCAGCAAGAAGGTCGCGGACCGTATGCATCAGTATCCTCTCGATTTGGCCGCCGCGCACACAATCAGTTCGATCAAGGAAGTAGGAATGCCCGTAGGCTACTCGTATCTGTTCTCGTGGTCAGGTAAAGGTTCTGGAAGAAACAACCTGGAACCTGTTGTTGGCAATGTTGCTCGCTTCGGTTTTCATGTACATGGTATTGGCGGCACAGTTTGAGAGTTTTGCGTATCCGTTCATTATCATGCTCACACTGCCGCTCAGTGTTCCTTTCGCGCTGTTATCACTTTGAGTCACGGGACGCGCCTTGAGCCTGTGGAGCGCGTTAGGTATGTTTCTGCTGCTTGGCATTGTGAAAAAGAACGGGATCCTACAGGTCGACTACACGAACTGCCTGGTAGCTGATGGCATGCCCGTACGCGAAGCCATCCTGGAAGCGAATCGGGTGCGCTTGCGCCCAATCCTAACGACTTTGGGAAATAGGTATAATCCGCGCGGGTCACTAAAAGTGCAGACCTGGCGCAACGCCCCTTCAATTTGAGAGTTCGGGAGACTCTGGCTGAGAGACTTTCTTCCCCTGACCAGATAATTCAGTAGGAGTGGTGCCCACACCGGTGAGCATAATGCTCTGCGGACTATTGGCTGCAGAATCGGTGATGATTAAGGTACCAGCGTGCGTCCCAGAAACCGTCGGTGTAAATGTAACTTTAATCGAACATGTTCCATTCGGAGCTAAGCTCGAACAGTTGTTGCTCTCCGAGAAGTCACCTGTCGTCTGAATACTGTCAATGGTCAGCGGGGCGTTACCCGCATTCGTTATGGTAATGCTCTGTGGTGTGCTGGATGTTCCCACGGTCAGCGGGCTGAAGCTGAGTGCGGACGTGCTCGTTTGAGCGACTCCTGAGGTGCCGACCCCGGTCAGATTCACCACGTGCGGGCTACCCGGCGCATTGTCTTCGATCACCATGGAACCGAGCTGCAGTCCGGGCTGAGTCGGGGTGAAAGTCACGGCCAGAGTGCACGTGTCGGCAGCGCCCACTCCCTGGCCACAGGTATCGGTTTCGGAAAAAGGGCCACTCATGGTGATACGCGAGATCATCAAGGGAGAACTTCCCATGTTGCGAAGTACAACTGTGTCAGACGGACTTGCGGATCCGACTGAAGCGATGGGATTCTGAACTGAGGGTGCCGTCAGCGTGACCGCAGGCACCGAATCCGCACCGATTTTCGACACGAACACATTGATCTGCCCGGCCAGAGCCGTCTGAAAAGCGGCCAGCGTAACCGGGTAGTCGGAGGAATAGGTGTATCCAGTAATGTAAATGTCCCCAATCGTGTCGACTGCCATCCCGCCGGGATAGTCGTCTCCGCTTCCGCCCATAAAGGAGCTGAAAAGTATGGTTCCTCCCGTCGGATCAATTTCCTGGATATAAAGGTCGCGACCACCGGCATAATTTTCGATTGGATTGGTAAGCGAGATCCAACCATCCAGCGCGACGCTCGATACATAAGCATCTCCGAGGGCGTCCACGGCCAGCGAATATGGGACGGCGGAAATTCCAGATGACAGGTAAGTCGAGTAAACGACCGTTGCGCCCGTCGAATCAAACTTGGTTAGGAATCCGGGGTCGCAAGCGCTGGTCTGCGGGTTGCAAATGTTAGGAGTCGTAATCGGAATGGGGTTGTACTCTGGCAACGCCGAGCCGGCCAGATAAACTGAGCCAGTTGAATCCACGACAATCGCAGATGGATACAACTCGTTGTATGTTCCCGCTACCGCACCGTAATAGCTGGAATAACTGATCGTGCCGGAGGGATTGAACTTGCCGAAGAACCCGACGTCCTGGTTCCAGCTGGTGGAATTGGAACTCTGATAGGAGCCCGTCGTGGTAGGAAAATTGTATGTATTGGTGCCGCCGGTGACATAGGCATCGCCGCCGCTATCAACCGCAATGCTGGTAACGCTGCTATAGGGGGAGGGCCAGCACAAACCAGATTCGCAGCTTTGTCCCACGTTACTGTTGCCGCCCATGTAGGTGGAATAAACCAGCGACGAGCCATTCGCAGTAAATTCCGTTAGAAACCCGTACTGACCATAGGATCCATTCTGGTTCGCTGCCACAGCTGCCTGGTATGCATTGGCAGTAGGAAAGTCAACAGCATAAGTCGAGCCACCAACATAGATGTCTCCCGTGCCATCCAGGCCGATTGCGTTGCCCTGGCTGAAAGCACTGCCTCCAAGGTAGGTGGAATAAGTTAATGAGGCGCCGCCAGCGGCGATTTCCGTCGCGAATGCCGATTGGCCACCTGTGTTTTGTGCCTGAAACGGATTCACTGTCGGAAAGTCAGTCGACCCGGTATTGCCAGTGATGAAAATATTGTCGGATGCATCCATCGTCATCGCATAGGCATAGTCATCTCCGCTGCCGCCAATGTAATCGGCGTAGAG
>DATEBK010000342.1:0-4104 GCA_035287825.1 Terriglobales bacterium | reverse complement strand
CGATTGTAGAGCACGCGCCGGTTGGCCGGCCACGACCACGCCCAATTGGGAAAAACTCCCATCCCCGAGGGATCCTCAGTACCGCGCCGCTGGATTTGCGAACCGGCTTCGGTCCACATACCGGAATAAATCCAATTGCCGCACATCGTCGTGCCATCGTCTTTTAGCCACGCGAACCCGGGCAATTGCTGACCGGCCTTAATCACCTGCCCGGTAGTGTCGTCTTTCAGATCGGCGAGTGCCTTGCCGTTTAGTTCCATGGCAACTTGTGCAAGTGGAGGATGAGCCGCGTCGGCGTATGCCCAACTCAGATTCAAGATTGGGTCAGGGAATTTTCCTCCTTCTTTTTTGTAAAGAGCGCGAACGCGCAAGAAGATCTGCGCGATGATGTCCTGATCGAGCCGCGCAAGACCTGGAGGGGGAACGGCAGCGTATTTCCAAGTAACCCAGCGCGCGGAATTGGTCATGCTGCCGTCTTTTTCTGCAAAACCAGCGCATGGCAAACGATAAACCGTAGTCTTGATGGTCTTCTGCTCCTCGGCGGTAATCCCGGGGGCGCGCCAGAACTCGCTGGTTTCGTCGGGATAGATTTCGCCCACCACCAACCAGTCGGCCTTTTTAAGCGCATTGATGTTCTTATCGGTGTCAGGACCGATCATCACCCCGTTCATGCCGAAGGCCAGCATGCCCTTGACCTTGCCGTTGTACATATCGTCCCAGATGTGGGTCCATGAATAATCGCGGTCAAATTTCGGCAGGTAATCGAAAGCAAATCCATTTTCTTTGGTGGCTGCGTCGCCATACATCGCTTTGAGCAGCGACACCATGAATTTTGGCGTGTTCTGGTAATAGTTCATTGAATCCCACGGCGACGGTTTAGAAGCTGTCGGTGTGGTGCGCTTCAGAAAAGCCGCCAGATCGGTGTCGGCGGGAATGGGAGCCTTGAGGTATCCCGACATAGAGTCGAACAGACCGGCCATGTCCGTAGCGCCCTGAATATTCGAATGGCCGCGAAGCGCGTTCACGCCGCCACCCGCTCGACCGACGTTGCCGAGGAGAAGTTGGATCATCGCGGCGGTGCGTATGATTTGCGTTCCGAAGCTATGCTGCGTCCAACCGACCGCATAAATGATGGTAGCGACTTTCTTCATGTCGCCGTCTTTGCGGACGGAGGTAAACAGATCGATGGCCTTCAGATACTGGTCCTTCGGTATGCCCGTGATACGTTCGACCGCTTCGGGCGTGTAACGCGAATATTGCTGCCTCATCAACTGGAACACGCAGCGCGGATGCTGCAGCGTCAGGTCGTAGGCGACATTCGGCGGCAATGCCGGCGGCGCAGGTGTCGGTGGCGTTGCTGGCGCTGGTGTCGAGGGATGACCAGCGGCCGGCGTCGTGTTTACGTGCGCGGCCGTCGCAGGAGAGTCAGTTTTGCCGCTGAAATCTCCGCCCTCCTCATAATTCCAGGTCGTCTTATCGTAAGTGGACGACGCGGAATTAAACCCGGAATACAACCCGTCGTCGGGCAGTTTGAAACCTTCTTTGACGATAAAAGCAGCGTTGGTGTAATTGACGAGGTACTCTTTGGCTACGCGGTTGTTCTCAATCGCGTAGCGGATCAGCCCGCCGAGGAATGCGATGTCGGTGCCGGCTCGGATCTGGAGAAACAGATCGGCCGTCGCGGACGTGCGCGTGAAGCGCGGGTCAACGGAAATCAGCTTGGCGTTGCGGTTACGCTTGGCCTCCATCGCCCACTTAAATCCGCAGGGATGGTTCTCGGCGGGATTCCCGCCCATGATCAACATCATGTCAGTGTTCTTGATGTCGATCCAGCCATTCGTCATGGCCCCTCGTCCAAATGTTGGTCCCAAACTTGAGACCGTGGGGCCGTGTCAAACACGGGCTTGGTTTTCTAAATACACCAAGCCCAGACTCCTCATGGCCTTTACGGCCAGATAATTGAACTCATTGGTGTCCGTGCAGCCGCCGATGAACGAGATGCCTTCGCAACGGTTAACGGTGTTGCCGTTCGCGTCTTTCTCCACAAAGCTTGCATCGCGAGTTTGCTTGGTCCACTGCGCAATCTCTGTCAGGGCCATGTCCCAGGAAATGTCTTCCCAGGCGGTCCCGCCCGGCCGCCGGACTTGCGGCTTGGTGAGTCGACGTGGGTTAAGCATGTCCTGCTCGAGCGAGGAACCTTTCGGACACAAGGTTCCGCGGTTGGTCGGGTGATCAGGATCGCCTTCGACATGGATCACTTGCGGCGTGACGTTCTTGGCCTTGTCGCCAATCGTGTAGATGAGCACGCCGCAACCAACGGCGCAATATGGACATGTCGAACGGGTTTCAGCAGCCCGTGCGATCTTTAATTCTTTGAGTTGGGCGTAGGCAGGCTTGAGGTCGAACCCGAAGACGGTCGCGGCAACTCCGCCGACAGCCGCAACCTTGAAGAAGTCTCTGCGCGACGTTTGCACTGAAGAGCCTCCCGCCCGTCAGGAATCGACGGTTCTGTATTTTTTAGGCCTCAACGATTGCTTTGTCAAGTTCACGACACTTCGGCGGAGTCGGCCGGAGCCCGACTATGGGCCGACCTTAATGAGCCGGCGCCGGGGCCGTTGCTGGCGGCGCGGACGCAGGCTTCGTTTCAAAATTTACTTTCGGAGCTTCGCGCGATCCTTCAGCAGCCTTAAAGTACGCATCGTTTTCCTTGTATCCCGCGAATCCGGCATACAGGTTGTTCGGGAACTTCAGCAAGTACGTGTTGTAATCCTGCAAAGAATCGTTGTAGCGCTTGCGTTCGACGGCAATGCGGTTTTCCGTGCCCGCCAGCTCGTCCTGCAAGCGCAGAAAGTTTTCGTTCGACTTCAACTGCGGATAGTTCTCCACTACCAACAGCAAGCGTCCAATCGCGCCATCCAGTTGACCGTTGGCGGCAATTTTGTCCGAAGGAGTTTGTGCCGAAAGCAGCGCCGAGCGGGCCTTCGCAATGTCGCCAAACACGGTGACCTCCTGCTGGGCATACCCTTTTACGGTTTCCACCAGGTTGGGGATCAAGTCCGCCCGCCGTTGCAGAACGATATCCACCTGCGACCACGCCGCCTTCACCGCCTGATCTTTTGTTACGAGCGTATTACGCACACCCACGTACTGTCCGAAAACGACCAGCGCAATTAGGACCAGCACGATCAAAACGATCCATCCTTTGCTCATTTCATTCTCCTTGAATCCGTTGGTTCTTCAGTGCGTCATCTCAGACCGATGCCTGTTCTCTGCTAATCCAGCATCTCATCCACCGCAGCCGTAATCCGTTCCACAGCTTTCAAATACCCCGCGAACACATCGTCTACTTTCAGCGTTTTGCGCTGGACTTTACCCTCACGCAGATCGAAAAGCTGCAAAATCGCACCCGCATCGAATCCGGATCTTGCGGCCAATTTCTTGACCGCCTCGCGCTTCGACATTAGCAACTTGTCACCGAGCGCGATCAGCGCATGCCGTGCGAGCGTGCCAAAGGAAGAGACTGACCGCAACAGCAGTTCCCACTCCGCGTCCTCATTGCCCGCGATGATCAGTAACCGCTGCCGGAGCAGAATCGTTTTCTCGCGCAGTTCGTACTCCACTTGCATCCGATGAAATTTCATCGGGATTTCCAACCCTTGCAGGACATCTTCGCCCCACAGCACGCGGTAGCTCTGCTGCATGTCCAGAAATTCAATTGAGAACACATCGGCGCCACGCCGCAGTTCTTCCGTCGTCATCAGCAGGGGCGCATGATGCCGCTGTTTCCCCCACCAGTTGACTGCCGGAGCCAGCGCCGCAATTGCCGCAAACGAAGTCTCGCCCAGCACGCCGAGCAGGTTTACATTGGAAGAATCCGGAACATAATCCCCTGCCGCCGCCGATCCATACAGGATCACCGACTTCAGGTTCGTTCCCCCCGCTTGACGTAACCGCTCGACGAACTCACCGATCAGTTTTTCCGGAACCATGGTAAATCTCGCTTTCTAATAACCACCGAACGATCCACCGCCGCCCGTGCTGCCGCCGCCAAACCCGCCGAATCCTCCACCGCCACCGCCGCCGCCAAAACCACCGCCGCCCCAA
>DATEBK010000341.1:0-12563 GCA_035287825.1 Terriglobales bacterium | reverse complement strand
GTACTCGTCGTTAAAATTGACCACGCACACCTGGTCCTCCGGATTCGACGACCGCACCAGATTCAGCGCCGCCGCGTTCACCTTCTGCCGTTTCTCCCGCATCGACCCCGAATTATCCACGACGATGCACATGGCAACCGGGATATCCTCGCGTCGAAAGGATGTGATGGTTTGCGGATGATTGTCCTCGTAAACGGTGAAGTCGCCCTTATCTAGGCTGGTGATGATGCGTTGCTTGTCGTCAATTACCGTGGCGTGCAGCACGACTTCCTCCACCTGCTTGCGGAAAACATACACACCGCTCTCGGACGAATCTTCAGGATTTTGCGAGACACTCTGAACCCCGCTCGGCGCCAGTGGAGCTGTACTGGATTGGGTGCCTGCCGCCGCTGCCGGAGGTGATTGATTCGGCGCTCCTGACTGCACTTGGCTTTGAGCTAGAAACACCGAGCCCAGCGGGAAGAATATCAGCAGGGCAATCTTATTCCGTCGGCGCATAGTAACCCGTCTTGGCGTAAACCTTCAGCGGAGGCAATCCCTTTGGCGGCAAGAGTTTCACTCTGATCTTACGCCATTTGCCATCACGCACTGGGTTCTTTGGACGGTATCCTATGACGTACTGGTTGCGCAACTCGATGCCTATTTTCGTCGATACATCCGCCAAGTCGTTCGGGTTATCAATCGTAAACGCCCGCCCGCCAGTGATTTCAGTCACATCGCTCAGCAAGGCCGGACCCAACTTCTCTTCATCGGTCGGAAAATAATGGTCGTAAATGCCGATCGCATAAATAAGAATATCGGCCTCTTTGACCATCGACTTGATCTCGTTCTCGGTATAGCGGCTGTGATTGTCGCCGCCGTCAGAGATGATCAGTAAAGCCTTCTTCGGATATTTCGCTTGCCGCATCTTCGTCACGCCGAGATAAATAGCATCCAGCAGTGCCGTACGTCCCCTGGGAACGGTATACAGAAGCCGGTTCTGAATTTCATCCACCGACGAAGTGAAGTCCGCAATTTCCTCCGGTTTGTCGGAGAAGGCGATCATAAAAAACTCGTCCTGGGGATTCGCCGTCTTGAAGAACTCGGTGACCGCCTCGCGGGCCCGTTCAATCTTGCTGCTCATGCTGTTGCTGACGTCGAAAATCACACCGATTGAAACCGGTGCATCTTCGCTGGAAAACGTCTTGATCTCCTGCTGATCCTTACCTTCAAAAAGATTGAAGTTCTCCCGGTCAAGCCCGGTGACCAGCCGGTTTAACGGATCGGTGATCGTCACCGGCACCAGGACCATGTTCACATCCACTTTGAGTGGTTTGGTGTGGGTATTAAAAGCCGGATCGATATCGGGCTCCTTCGGAGCCGCAGGCTGGATGCGCGGTTGAATGTGGACGTCTTCAGTTGAGTTTTGCGCCCATAACGGCCGCGCGCCGCACACAGCAACCACCAGGAGTAAAAGGGAGAAGACGCGAGCCGCAAACTGTTTGCCGTACAACATAGGCCCCACTGAATCCGCGCCGCGCAGGGTGCCCGTTGCCCCAAAAAGGTGGGCTAACAAGCTCTGAGCGGGATAGTAGCACACTCTCGAAAGACTGTTGTCATCTTTTCGAACGCGGCCTTTAGATTCTTGCGACGATCAGAAGGTAGCCTTCCCCTGCGCAATGTTTTTCTCCTTCCCGCCTGACTCGCTCCACCGGGCTCTCTCCAATAGATCGGCCATATCATCGACCATGGATCCCGCGCCTTGGCCCCCGCCCGGCCGTCCCTGCTACAATTCTGCGTTCCCTCTTATGGCGATTATTTCCCCTTTTCGAGCCTGGCGGTACGATCCTGAGCGAGTCCCGGTCCAGCAAGCAGTTACCCAGCCTTACGACAAAATCACCCCTGCCATGCAGGAGAGTTACTACCAGGCCAGTCCTTATAACCTGGTGCGAATCATTCTCGGCAAGCGCCTTCCTGCTGATTCCAGCTCCGAAAATGCCTATACTCGCGCCGCCGCCGCTTTCCGCGACTGGCGCCAGACTGGCGTTCTACGCCGCGATCCCGAACCCTCGCTCTACCGCTATTCCCAGACATTCCGGCTTCCCGACGATACTTCAGCCGGCGCCGGACCACCCGCCCACGCCGAACGCCGCGGCTTCATCGCCCTCGGACGTATCGAAAGCTATTCCGCCAGTGTAGTCTTCCGTCATGAGCAGACCCTGACCAAGCCCAAGGCTGACCGTCTCGACCTGTTGCGGGCAACTCGCGCCCATTTCGGCCAGATTTTCATGCTCTACAGCGGAGCCGGCAAGGTCAACGCCATGCTCGACCCCGGAAACCGTAACCCTGCCGACATCGAAGTCAACGACGAATACGGCGTCATCCACCGCGTTTGGAAGATCTCAGATCCGTCGGTCATCGCTTCCGCGCAAGAACAAATGCGCACTCAGAAGCTGATCATCGCTGACGGCCATCATCGCTATGAAACCGCCCTGACCTATCGCGATGAACGCCGCGCCACCGCGGAAACCGGATCCGGTCTGCCCACTCCCTACGACTCCGTCATGATGACCTTCGTTGATATGGATTGCCCCGGCCTCGTCATTCTTCCCACCCACCGCCTCATCTTCGGACTCCCATCTTTTTCCGCCGAGCAGTTTCGCTCCGACGCACAAAAGTTTTTCAACATCGAAGAGGTCGACGCTGCAATCGACGCTCCGCGCGCCACCGCCATCTTGCGCCAGGCCGGCCACTCCGGGACAGCCCTGCTCGCCGTCACCGCCGGGCGCGCATTCTTGCTGCATACCCCAAAGGCTGTCGGCACCTTGATCTTCGGCAACCTTTCTCTGCGCCAGCAGGCTTTGGATGTCGTGCAACTCCACAAGTGCCTTCTCGAAGGTGTGCTCAGGATTTCCGAAGAAGCCATCCGCAATCAGGCCAACATTTCTTATTGTCGCGACGCCGCCGACGCTCTGCGGCAAGCCCAGAGTGGAAAAGTTCAGATGGCGTTCCTGACTAATCCCGTGCGCATGGACCAGGTCCGCGACATCGCCTTTGCCGGCGAGGTCATGCCCCAGAAGTCCACCGATTTCTACCCCAAGCTGCTGAGCGGTCTCACCATTTATGCCTTGGAGTAACAAACTGCGGTTCCCAGCCCTCAGTCGCAAGTGTCTTACCGAGAACTGAGAACTGACCAACAAGAACCGCACTGAGATCTACACTGTAAGAGCAGTGTCCTCCGCCACCGACAAGTCGTTCGCCCTCCTGCTCCTCAGCGTAACCCTCTTGTCCGCTGCTCCCACGCCCCCTACTTCCAATGGCGACCAGCATATTTCGGTCTACTCTCCCGTCGCCCTCTATTCCCTTCCGCTGCTGGAGCGCGCCGGCAGTGACTACGTCGGGCTGCTCGAACTGCTCGAGCCGCTCGGCCAGGTCAGCTCAGTGGCCAACGGACGATCCTTGAAGATCCGCTATAACGCGACCGACGCCGAGTTCACAGCCGGCAAAACTCAGGCTAGAATTCACGGCCACAATTTCGATCTCTCCGCTCCTTTCCTCATCGAAAACTCGCGCGGACTCGCTCCACTCGGCTCTCTAGGTCCATTGCTATCTCGTTTTCTCGGAGCTCCGGTAAACTTTCGCGAAGCCGCGCACCGCCTGTTCATCGGCGATGTCGGAATACAACCGAGTTTTCGGCTGGACGCCAGCAACCCTCCGCGCCTGCTGCTGAATTTCACCGCTCCCGTGACTCCAACCATTTCCCAGGAACCCGGCGGCCTCCGCATCGTCTTTAAGCGCGATCCGGTCGTGTCCCCGGGCAGCCAGTCAATTTCTTTTGACAATCAGGTCATCACCCACGCCGCCTATTCCGAAGTTAACGGCGATGCTGAATTGGAAGTGACCGCGACCCAGCCTTTGACGGCGAGCGTCAGCGCAGATAAAAAAACAATTACTATTTCGCCGTCCGTCGCCGCTCAGCTCAACCCCATTCCTGCGCGCCCGCAAAATCTGCCGCCATCGACCAACACCAACTCCACTGCCAATGCCAGCGCTCATCGCATTCTAGCCGTGGTTGACCCCGCGCACGGCGGCGACGAACGCGGCGCGGCCCTGACCGAAACGCTCGCTGAAAAAAATGTGACCTTGGGATTTGCGCGTCTCTTACGCCACGAACTGGAGCTTCGCGGCTTCGCCGTCCAGTTGCTCCGCGACGCGGATACCAGCTTGTCTCTCGATCAGCGCGCCTCCGCCGCGAATACCGCCCACTCTTCCATCTACATCACCCTGCACGCCGTCTCTCAAGGCAGCGGCGTGCGCGTCTATACCGCGCTCCTCCCGGTCGAAGGCGAGACCAGAGGAATCTTTCACGCGTGGAATGCCGCCCAGGCCCCCGCTCTGCCTATCAGCCGAACTGTCGCCGCCGCCATGGTTGCCGCCCTGCAAAAAAGCCAATTCTCAGCCCAGGCGTCGTCGGCTTCATTGCGACCCCTGAACAATGTGTTCATGCCCGCCATCGCCGTGGAACTCGCACCCGGCCCGAATGGTATTGCCGATCTGACCTCGGCCAACTACCAACAACGCGCGGCGTCCGCCGTAGCCGACGCCGCCTTTGCGCTCCGCGATCACCTGGGAGCACAGCCATGAAGACGGAAAGATGATGGCCAAACATGAGAACCCGAATATGAGGACGAAAAAAAGATGATCCCTCGCCACCTCCTCATCGCCGTGGCCGTGTTGCTCGCGCTGGTCGTGTCGCTCGGAATCTTTCTGCGCCACATGCGCCGTCGTGAGGCCGCACTTGAGGCTTCCTCCGGTAACGCGCTTCCCGTCGCCCCCCCAGCCTCCGGCCCGACCGAAACCGTCACCTTGTACGTGGCTGACGACGCTCTTGGCGCGCTCCGCGCCCAGGCCGCACAGATTCCTCTTCCCGGAGGACGCCAGCAGCGTGCCGAAGAATTGTTGCGCGCACTGCTCCGCCTTTATCAGCAACCCGGCGCGGCCCATCCCATCACGCCCGCCGCCGGCATCCGCAGCATTTTTCTCGTCGATCCCGGAGCCGCCGTCATCGATCTGAACGCCCCCTTCGCCGACCAGCACCGCTCCGGCATCCTAAGCGAACAGCTCACCGTCAATTCTCTGGTCGAAACCCTCGCCGTCAACGTTCCCGGCATCCAGCGCGTCAATATTCTCGTGGAAGGCAAGCAGCGCGACACCCTTGCCGGTCACGCCGACCTCAGCGGATCCTTCGACGTAATCGCGATTGAGCAGGCGGGCAGCAGGTAAGTTCGGGCAGGCTCGGGCCGCCTTCGTGGCCCGATTTGGCAGCGATCTCGCCTCATCATAGGTTCCTGATTCGCTATAGAATCGTCATGCATGATCTATCGCAGCGATAACCGCACTCCCGACCAACTCCGCCCCGTCAACATCATTCCCGACTTCATCTCCACCGCCGAAGGCTCTGCCCTCATCGAGATGGGCAACACCCGCGTCATCTGCACCGCCTCGGTCGAAGAGACCGTGCCCTCATTCCTGCGCAACTCCGGCAAAGGCTGGATTTCCGGCGAGTACGGAATGCTTCCCCGTTCCACCCTCACCCGCACCGCGCGCGAATCCGCCAAGGGAAAGCAAAGTGGCCGCACTCAGGAAATTCAGCGCCTCATCGGCCGCTCGCTCCGCGCCGTAACCGATCTCAAAGGCCTCGGTGAGCGCACCATCTGGATCGACTGCGACGTCATCCAGGCCGATGGCGGCACGCGCACTGCTTCCATCACCGGAGCATTCGTTGCGCTCGGCTTGGCTCTCCAGCGCCTCATCGACGCCGGCACTTTGTCCGCCGCCCCCATCAAGGATTTCGTCGCCGCCATCAGCATCGGCATCGTCGACGGCGAGGTCCTTCTCGACCTCAACTACGAAGAAGATTCCCGGGCCGATGTTGACATGAATTTCGTCATGACCGCCGGCAACAAAATCGTCGAACTGCAAGCCACCGCCGAGCACCAGGTCTTCGATGACGCTCAACTCGCAAAGATGATTTCGCTGGCGCGCCAAGGCATCCAGTCTTTGATTGCCAAACAGCAGGCGCTGCTCGGAAATCTGGCTCTTCGCCAGTAGCCTCATAAGTAACAACGTGCTTGGGCCGCCTTCAGGGCGTGTCTTTCCGTCGGAAACTGCCGATGTTCAGCGCACCCTGCGTAGTTTAGAATGTCTGGTTGTCAAGCACTTTCGTTGGCGCATTTTTGTCATGGATTAAATGGATTAATAGGAGGATCTATGAAGCTCACCCCCGGAAAACTCGCCGGCCTCAATGCCGTTTCCAACGAGCGCGGCGTTATCGCCGCCGCCGCCATGGATCAGCGTGGCTCCCTGCAGAAATCTCTCGCCAAAGAAAAAGGCTCGGCCGTTTCCGACTCCATGATGGAGGAATTCAAAACCCTGGTCACCGAAGTTCTGACTCCTCACGCCAGCGCCATTCTGCTCGATCCCGAGTGGGGACTTCCCGCCTCGAAGCGCCGCGCCAAAAATGCCGGCCTGCTGCTCGCTTATGAAAAAACCGGCTACGACAAGACCGGTCCCGGTCGCCTCGGCGATCTGCTCGACCATTGGTCCGCTCGCCGCCTCAAAGAAGCAGGCGCAGATTGCGTCAAGATTTTGCTCTATTACACGCCCTTCGATCCCAAAGAAATCAACGACCAGAAGCACGCCTGGGTCGAGCGTCTCGGCGATGAGTGCCGCGCCAATGACATTCCGTTTTTCCTTGAATTCGTGGTCTACGAAGAAGGGGTCGACGAAAAAGGCTTCGACTTCTCCAAAAAGAAACCGAAAGCCGTCATCGAAAGCATGCGCGAGTTCACCAAGGACCGCTACGGCGTCGACGTCATGAAGGTCGAAATCCCCGTCAATATGCAATTCGTCGAGGGCACCAAGTCTTTCAAAGGTCAGAAGGCTTATTCGAAAAGCGAAGCGATAAAGCTCTTTAACGACGCGGCTGCCGTCGCGACCAAGCCCTTCATCTATCTATCCGCCGGAGTGAGCAATGCCGAGTTCACTGAGTCCCTCGAACTCGCCGCCGAGTCGGGAGTGAAATTCAACGGCGTCCTTTGCGGGCGCGCCACTTGGAAAGAAGGCATCCCCATCTATGCGAAACAGGGAGCCGGCGCCTTCCGTAAGTGGCTCGAGGATGAAGGCGTCAAGAACATCAACAACGTCAACGCCCGCCTGAAAGCCGCCACCAGTTGGCATTCAATCTATGGAGTAGAGCCAGCTCTGACCCACGTCTAGACTGACTTAGTCGAGACCGGCTTAATCGAGCGGCGGGCGTCCTCGCCCGCCTTTCTTACAACGCAGATTTCTTACGTTCGTTTGCGCGCCGCCAGCGCCGCTTGCACGCGGCTATGTTTCTGCCCGTAGCCAAAATATACGACCATACCGAGAATCAACCAGACAACCAACCGTATCCAGGTGGCAGCCGGCAGGCTGGCCATCAGTCCGAGCGAGACCAAAACACCCATGATCGGTACAAATGGAACCCACGGCGTCTTGAACGGCCGCGGCAAGTCGGGGCGCCGTCGCCGGAGAATCCACGTGCCCGCTGAAACGATTACAAAAGCCAGCAACGTCCCTATGCTCACCAGTTCCCCAAGAATGTCGATCGGAACAACCGCAGCGAAGACCGCAACACAGCTCCCAACAAAGATGGTCGAAATCCATGGCGTGCGAAAGCGCGGATGAACCGCACCACACCACTGCGGCAACAATCCATCGCGCGACATCGAAAAGAACACGCGCGACTGTCCGAGCAGCATTACCAGCATCACCGTGGCTAGACCAAAGATCGCCCCAACCTTCACCAGGAAACTCGCCCAGGTGACACCGGTCGCGTCAATTCCCACTGCCACAGGGTCGGAAACATTCAGCGACGTGTAGGGTACTATCCCGGTTAGTAAGCCCGAAACCACGATATACAACACCGTACAAATCGCCAGCGAACCCAGAATCCCGACTGGCATATCTTTTTGCGGATTCTTCGATTCCTGCGCGGCAGTCGACACCGCATCAAATCCGATATACGCGAAGAAGATGACGCTCGCGCCACGCGCAATTCCCGACCATCCGTATTTTCCAAACTGTCCCGTGTTAGGCGGAATGAACGGCGTCCAGTTGGCCCATACCAGGCTGCTATGCTTCAGTGCGAATAATCCCGCAATTCCGATGAACATCAACACGATCGAAACCTTCACAATCACGATCCCGGAATTAAAGTTCGCCGACTCCTTGATGCCGATCACCAGAATCGTCGTCACCAGGATGATTGCGAAAAACGCCACCAGGTTAAACAGGCCCTTCATCTGCGGCAGCGTATGCCAGTCGATGCCGCGCGCGATCAGCGTATCCTTCACGCGGTCATAGTGCTCCCAGTGGCCGTTATAGGAAATCAGCAATTCGCTGGGTGCCGCGGTTAGCCGCGCCGGAATTCGAATTCCGAAATCCTGTAAAAAGCTAAGGACGTAACCGCTCCAACCCGAAGCCACCGTGGCTGCTCCGAAGGCGTATTCCAAAATCAGATCCCACCCGATGATCCAGGCAAAAATCTCTCCCAGCGTGGCATAGCCGTATGTATAAGCCGAACCTGCGATTGGAATAAGCGAGGCGAATTCCGCGTAACAGAGGCCCGCAAACACGCACGCAATGCCTGCCAAAACGAACGAAAGCACAATTGCTGGCCCCGCATACTTTGCCGCTGCTGAACCCGTCAGCACGAAGATGCCCGCACCGATGATGGCCCCAATACCCAAGGTCACCAGATTCACCGGCCCCAGGGCCCGTTTCAGCGAGTGTCCGCCTTCTTCGCCGGCCTCGGACATTAGCATGTCCATCGGCTTGGTTGCCAGCAGGTTTGCCATGTATCGGTTTCTCCTTCGGATTTAAGATGAAGCGCTACTGCTCCGCGGCCGCCAGATGTAATACACCGGAATCCCCAGCAACACGATGCACAATCCCGGCCACGTGTATTGCGGCTTGTAGCGTAACAGTACAACATCGATAAACAAAGCCATCACAATATAAATGGCTGGCAAAATCGGGTATCCCACCGCCTTGTACGGACGTTCCGCCTCCGGATGCGTCCTCCGCAGTACGAAAAGTCCGACGATCGTCAGCACATAAAACACCAGCACGGCAAAAATAATGTAGTCCAAAAGCTGACCGTAGCTGCCGGAGATGCACAGCACGCAAGTCCAAACCATCTGCACCATCAGCGAAATCGCCGGAGTTTTATATCCCGGATGCAACCGCGCAACGCTCCGGAAAAACAGCCCATCCTTCGCCATCGCGTAGTAAACTCGCGCGCCCGAGAGAATCAGACCGTTGCAGCAGCCAAACCCCGAAATCATGATCGCGACCGCCATCAAGCCGCCGCCCGACGATCCGAACATCTGCGTCATCACCGCTGTAGCCACGCGATCTTCCTTCGCATACTGGATGCCGCGCTCCAGCAGTGTCGTTCCCGCCGGACTGCCCACCAGCGGCAGCGCCGCCAGGTAAATGAAGTTGCACGCGATATACAGCGCAATCACCACGCCCGTCCCCATCGCCAGCGACAAGGGGAGATTGCGGCTCGGGTTCTTGACTTCCCCGGCCGTAAACGTAACGTTGTTCCACGCGTCCGCCGAAAACAGCGATCCCACTTGCGCAATCGCCAGCACGGTGAGCGTCGAGACCAACACCGGGCCGCCCATGCCGCCGCCGACGTCATGCAAAACGCCCAGGCCAGAATTGGTCCAAAAATTGGCGCCGAAATTCGCTGCGATCGCCTGTGCGTTCCGCCCCAGAAAAATGCCAAACACTACCAGCCCGAGCAGCGCCGCAACCTTTGCCGTCGTAAAAATATTCTGGATGAACGCGCCCGTCTTCACGCCAAATATATTGATAACGGAAAGCGCGATCACTACCAAAATCGCCGCAAGATTCTGGGTGTTCAGCCCAACATCCATCCCGCCCAGCATCATCGGACCGACCGCAAACTTCGGCACCGTCCACAGATGCAGAATCCAATGTGTCGAAGAAACTGCCGGCCAGAAAATCCCGAGGAACTTCCCAAAAGCCACGCCCACCGCGGCGATCGTCCCCGTCTGAATCACCAGAAACAGCGTCCACCCGTAAAGGAAACCCCAGAGCGGCCCGAGCGACTCGCGCAAATAAACGTACTGCCCGCCCGCCCGCGGCATCATCGCCGCCAGTTCGCCGTAAGTGAGCGCTCCGACTACCGTGAGAAACCCGGTCACCAGCCACGCCCCGATCAGTAGCGCCGGCGAAGCAACCTCGCGAGAAATTTCCGCCGAGACAATAAAAATTCCCGAGCCGATCATCGACCCCATCACCAGCATGGTCGCGCTGGTCAGCCCGAGGCCTTTGACAAGATCCTTATCTTGATGGGTATGCCGCTCCCAATCGCTCAGAGCCGTTGATCCGTTGGGAAGTTGAACCTCAGTACTCACGAACCTCCTAAAAAATTGCGCGCCCCACAAGAAAAGCGGGTGCCCCATTCATTCGCGCCTTTTGCGAATGAGTGGGTTCCACTTTACCGCAGAACCCGCAAAAATTCTCCCGCTGATTTGCCCGGATCCCGTAACAAGTCGGATATCACCGCAACGGAATCTGCCCCCGCATCGATAACCGAACGCGCATTAGCGCGAGTAATCCCCCCAATCGCCACCAGCGGCTTGCGCGTCAATTCCCGCGCCCGCCTTAGTCCATCGGGCCCAACAATAGGATCAGGATTGGCCTTGCTGCCGGTCGCGAAAATCGGCCCGATAGCAAGATAATCAGCAGAAGTCTTATCTGCTTCGGCCAGTTGTTCCGGATTATGCGTCGATACTCCCAGGCCGCGATCAGCCCCAATGATGCGCCGCGCCGACTTCGGTAAAAGATCATCCTGTCCGACATGGAGCCCCTCAAATCCAGCCGCTATACAAAGATCGGCGCGATCGTTCATGATGAGCTTAACGGTTGGGCCAAGACGCACTCTGAGTTCACGAGCCTCGTCGAGCATGCGGCGGGCGTCGCCGGATTTGTTGCGGTATTGCAGCAGCGTGCATCCGGCGGTAACCAGTTCTTCGGCTGCGATGAAGAGCGCAGCGGAGTTGGGGAAACAGGCAGAGTCGAGGATTGGATAGAGACGAGGGAGCATGCCGTGAAACAGAGTCTAGATCAGGTTCTCCACTTTCAGCTCAGAGGAATGATGAGCAGAGCATACGGAGTGCCTCCAAACATGACGAACGGTTTGTGCGTGTCGGGTATGGCCTCTCCGGAGGGAAATCCGGACGTGTTTGCCAGTGCCGCATTCAAGATCATGATGTGAGGCGGCATGCGGATGAAGTCCTTCTGACCGGGAGCTAGTTTATCAGCAGCCGGGTCGGTGTTACTCCACGATGATCCCCCTTGCAACATATAGGAATAACCGACGTGCTGGGGATTGGGTTTGCGGCCCGCAGCGTAGTCCTCCGCCCATTCCAGGCCGTATTTATCAAAGCAAGCGGGATGATGCTCGATCGTGTCTGGATGAAGCGGGTCCTGCTGGTGCGCGAGGCACGTCCAGCCGTTCGATCCCGGGCGTAATTGCGTCATGTTCCCCTTGGCGTCCATCCGAGCCACCCCTGCGCCCGAAGCAATGGACGTCGGAGCCGCATGCAAGGCTTGGGAAATTTCAAAGTCCGTCGTCGACGTTTGACAAAATCCGGCGCTAGTCCAAATTCCAAGGGAGACGAATAAGAATGTTTTCGGTACCTTTTTCATTCCAATTCCTTTCTATCTCAGAGCATCCGTCTTATTTTGCCTTCGCCAGAAACCTCTCGATAAATCCTGTATCAAAATTCCCTGCGCGAAAATCCGGGTCCGCCAGTATCCGCCGGTGCAGCGGAATCGTCGTATAAATCCCCTCCACAATAAACATTCCCAAAGCCCGGCTCATCCGCGAAATCGCTTCCGCCCGGTCCTTGCCTCGCACCACCAGCTTCGCAATCAGAGAGTCATAATAAGGAGGTATCGTTCCCTCCGCATACGCCGCCGTATCAATCCTCACGCCCGTCCCTCCCGGAGGATTGAATGTCGTAATCTTCCCCGCCGACGGCGTGAACTTCTCCGGATGCTCGGCATTAATGCGGCACTCGATCGCGTGTCCACGATGCACAATCGGACCCTGCAACACATTGCTCAGCTTTTCGCCGGCCGCAATCATGATCTGGCTCTTCACCAGATCGACGTCCGTCACCATCTCCGTTACCGGATGCTCCACCTGAATCCGTGTGTTCATCTCGATGAAGTAAAGCCGGCGGTCTTTATCCATCAAAAACTCAATCGTCCCCGCATTGTGATACCCGATCTGGCTGAGCGTTTTACTCAGCATGTCGCCGGTTTCTTTGCGCAGCTCCGGAGTCATCCGCACCGACGGCGATTCTTCCAGCAGTTTCTGATGCCTCCTCTGAATCGAACACTCGCGCTCGCCCAGACTGACGACATTCCCATGCTCGTCACCCAGCACCTGAAACTCTATATGCCGCGGATGCTCAACGTACCGCTCAATATAGAGG
>DATEBK010000340.1:0-9563 GCA_035287825.1 Terriglobales bacterium | reverse complement strand
CCACAAGGCCTGCTGCTCGAAGAAATCGCCCCCGGCCTGACCGCGGCAGACGTCCAGCAAGCCACCGGAGCCGACCTGCAAGTCAGCCCCAGCCTCAAATCGATGGACAGCAATTAGAGATTAAAGTTCAAATATCTCTAGTCCAAAATCTAAAGATCTAAGGTCAAAAATCAATCAGGACCCCGTTTGAGGCCTCGAGCGCCCTCCAGATACGATTTATCATATGTGCCACTGGTCACATATGATAAGCAGGATTTTCGCTTTGTTTCCCGCTAACCCCTACAAGCGCCAATCGTTAGCGTTTTTGTAATTACACTATTGTACGTACAAAATTATATGCAAAGTGTTCCACGTGGAACACATCTCCGATTTGTCAAAACCCAGGAATCCCCCATGCTAGATTTGAACCATGCGCTCCATCCTCCAGAAGCGCTCGCTCCGCTTCGTCTTCGTGGCGAACGTGATCTCCATGCTGGGCAGCGGGATGAACTCGGCCGCCGTGGCCTGGACCATCCTGCAGCGCACTCACTCTGAGATGGCGCTTGGCACCTTCGCCGCCCTGCAGACCATCCCGGCCATGCTCATGCTTCCCTTCACCGGCGTCCTCATCGACCGCGAAGACCGGCGGCGGCTGGTCATGTGGCTGGACGCCCTGCGCGCCATCATCATCCTCGCGGTCACCGTGCTCGCCTTTCTCGGTCGCGTGCAGGTGTGGGAGCTCTACCTGATGAACACGCTGGTAGCGGCCGGCTTCTGGATGTTCTGGCCGACGATCACGGCGCTGATCCAGGAGCTGACGCCCGAGGGCGGGTACGTGCAGTCGAATACCTTTCTGCTGGCTGGCATCCAGGGCGGATGGCTGATTGCCGGCGCAATCGTCGGATTTGTTTATGAACACATTGGCCTGGGCGGCGTGTTGCTGATCGACGTGAGTACCTACGTCATTTCTTTTTCGTGTTACTTCGCGGTGCGACAGGGACGGCATGTGGTGCCGCGGGCGGTTGAACTCCGCCATGATCTGGCAGCGGCGGAGACGGCCGTTGGGCGCTTCCTGCGCGAGATGCGCGAAGGCCTGGTCTTTCTGCGTGAGCATCGTCCCGTGATTTTTCTGGGAACCAGTTGGGCGCTTTTCCTGGGAGCGATGATGACGGGAGTGGTGGTGACCGCTCCGCTCAGCGATCGTGTTTTCCACGCGGGCGCGACTGGCTACGGATGGTTGAACGGAGGGTGGGGTGTGGGCGCGTTTGTGAGTGCCCTGTATGCTCCCGCGCTTATCGGGCGCGTGGGAGCGCGCGGATCGATTGCGCTCGCGATGCTCTTACTCACGCTGGCCATGGCCCTGTCCCCGTTTTCACCATGGCTCGCGATCGCCGTGTTGTTGTATGGAATGATGGGATCGGCTCGCGGTGTCAGCGGCGTGGCCATGAATACAAGTTTGATGGAGCAGGTGCCGCCGCATGTCATGGGGCGCGTACAGAACACTTTCTATTTCTTCGGCACGCTGCTGCAAGTGGCGCTCGGGCTAGGGGTGGGATGGATCGCATCGCGAGTCAGCCTGGCGGCCGGTTTTGGCGTAATAGCGGCGATCTATGCCATCGCGTTCGGCAGCGCCTGCTGGCCGGTTCGGGCGGCAAAGGCTGTGGCAGCGACGGCGGAGTAGCATGCCATGCGCGGACCGCGCAAGACGCCCGCTCCGCATCGACACGGATGCTGATATTCTTTTTCTTCTTCTTTCTTCTTCGGGAGATCCATGCATGTTTGAAGACTTGAAGGGCAAGACGGCGGTCGTGTTTGGAGTGGCGAACAAGCGGTCGATCGCGTGGGCCATCGCGCAGGGGCTGCATGCGGCGGGGATGAACCTGGCCATTACCTATCAGAACGAGCGCATGGAGATGGAAGCGAAGGATCTGATTCTTTCGCTGCCGGGCGCGGAAGCGTTCATGTGCGATGTTTCGAGGGACGAAGAAATAGCGAAACTGTTTGAGGCGCTAAAGGCTCGTTATGGAAAGCTGCACGCGCTGGTGCACAGCGTGGCCTTCGCTCCGGCAGAGGAATTAAAGGGCGACTTTATCAACACCACGCGCGAAGGCTTTCGTATGGCGCACGACGTGAGCGTGTATTCGCTGATCGCGGTGTGCCGGGCTGCGGCGCCGCTGATGGAAGATGGCGGCAGCGCGATCACGATGACGTATTACGGAGCGGAGAAGGTTGTACCTCACTATAACGTGATGGGCGTGGCCAAGGCGGCACTGGAGTGTTCGGTGCGGTACCTGGCGGAGGATTTGGGAAAAAAGAAAATCCGCGTCAACGCGATTTCAGCGGGACCGATCAAAACCCTTGCTGCGCGCGGCATCTCGGGGCTAGGCGACATGCTGAAGAGCCACGCTGAACGCGCTCCTCTGGGGCGCAACGTGGAAGTAGGCGAGGTGGGGAGTACGGGAGTATTTCTTGCGTCGGATGCGAGCTCGGGTATTACGGGCGAAGTTATTCACGTCGATTGCGGCTACAACATTATGGGGTTTTAGGGGCAGTTCTCAGTTCTCAGTTCTCGGTTCTCGGTTCTCGGTTCTCGGAAAAGCGTAACGGGGGGGTCGCCGTTACTAAGCTGGTTACTACAGTTTTCCTTTGACAATTTGTTGACACGAATCGCGGTGCGTTCAGGCGTAACCTTGATTTGATATGAAGTATCAGCGGATTCTGTGCCTTTGGGCTTGCGTCGCATTTTCGGCGGTGCCATGTTTTGCGCACCACATGGCGGTGGTAGTGAATAAAGATAACGCCGTTCAGAATGTCAGCTCGGCGCATTTGGCCAAGCTTTTCAAGGGCGAAGTGAAGAAGTGGGCGGATGGAAAGAATGTAGTGCTGGTGTTGCACAGGTCGTCGCCAGGCGAGATGGCAACGCTGGAACATCTGACCAAGATGACGGAAGCCGAGGTAAAGGCATTGCTCGCGTCGCATGACGATTCGGTCCGGACGGTGAGTTCGGATGCGGAAGTGGTCGAGGCGGTGTCGTCGACGCCGGGAGCGATCGGGTTCGTAGAAGAACACTCCATCACCGATCGTGTGGGCATTGTGAAAGTGGATGGCAAGCTGCCGCTCGAAGCCGGATATTTGCCGCACTAATTTTCGAACCGAGGCCCGACTCCACTCCTCGAAGCGCTCCACCGAAAGTCAGCAAAGCAGGCTACCCTGCATGGCTTCGGGCTGTGGGCTGGATTCCTAAGCTGGCTTGCGGCTGGAACCTAGAGCGATTTTCCCGGAACTGCGATGTACCAGCCTTCGGCGAGGAATTGGTCGATCGAGCGTTCCTGAATGCCTTCCTGGACGCGGAGCTCGTCATTCAGAAAATGATAAGAGAGGGTTGCGGCGGCGCGATCAACGTGGTCGATGCGAATGCGATTGCCGTCGCGATCGGCGCAGATCAGGCCGACGGTGAGATCGGACTCGTTGGCCTTTTTTACAGTTGCCTGGGTCATGAGAGCCACAATCAAATTGGATGAGACAGGGCGCAATAAAGAACCGATTTGTAACGGGTCAGTTTTGGACGACGCTTCCGCCAGCGGCTGAAGCCGCCACTTAAAATACGATGGTTATCGCAGCGGTAAGCCGCTGCGCCATCCAAAGGCAAGAGCAACATTCAGCGGCATTAGAAGTGCCGTCCTTCTCGGTCCCCCCAGGGCTGAGTTAATACTTTCCGTGGAATACCGCGTGATCGATGTCAGGCCAGAACTCTTTTAGTACGTTGAACACGCCATCCAGGCCCACCTGCGTTCCCCAACGCTGATACGTTTTCACAAAGGGGTTGGATTCTGCCGGGTAATACGCATTGCCGATGCCCGCGGCTGCGCCTGCGCCAACTACTTCCGACAGGTTAAAAGTGCTTTTGCCAGAATTGGTTCGGGTGATTAACAGACGACTCACAGCATAACCGGTCCGCTTGAAGAATCCACCTTTACCCAAGGTGTAGTATCTCGGGTCTTCGCGGGTCACTGCCGGCACGATGGCTTCGGTCATGTAGTTCTCTATGGCGCCATCGACAAAGACATGCCAGTAGTATTTACCGTACCCTTCGGCGCCTTGGCCGAAGGTCGGCTGCGATTTTTGCGCCATGTCGACTCCCGCGAGCGCTCCCACGAAAATGAAACCGGAGTAGTCGAATGTATCCTGGGTGGCAAGCCAGAGTTCGCTCTTGAAACTCAGCGGAGGCAGAGTCGTGTTGGCGCTGACGGCGCGGTAATTGGGGACTACCCAAAGAATTCTTTTGGGTTGTTTTCCATACTCTTCGGTGGAGTTAGCGGGTTGGGGCGGATTGGCCTTGGGTGCCGGCGCGTCTGCCTGCGAGGATTTCCCATCGGTCGCGGTGCCGGCTGGTGTGGTGCCGGTTTGCTGAGCGTCGGCGCTGAGCAGCGAGACATCATCCTGCGCCCAGAGTGCCGTCGCTTCCTGGGATGGCACTGGCACAGCGGTTGGTTCCTGGGCTTGAACCGACGCGGTTCCGAACGTCACCGCCAAAGCTATCGCCAAGCAGAAGGATCGAATCGTTTTCAAATCTTCCCCCACAGTTGTATTTTTCCTGTCATGTCTAGTCACTCTACTTTTGGTTGTGGTACGGTTTGAAAAATTGCCGTACCTCAGCGGCTAAAGCCGCAATGAAAATGGGGTGGTTATCGCAGCGGTAAACGGCTGCGCCATCCGAAAGCAAAAACAAATCAGAAACTGGAATCCCCCTCTTGCGCAAACAACGCGCAAGGATGGGGCACCCATCGGTCAAGAGATCGGCCAAGAACACAAAACCACCTGAGTTGGGCAATGATCAATCCGTTGCCTTTTGTTCTTTCTCAAGGTGACGGGCGTGTCTCTTCTGAAAATAGCGGTGAATATCGGGCCAAAATTCTTTTAGTTCATTGCCAAAAGCATCGATGCCCATTTGCGTTCCCCATCCGGAGAGACTCGTGGTTGCACTACGATCGGCGGCCGGATAATAGAAATTGGAAATGGCAATCGCGGTAGCGTTACCGGCAAACTCGGGAATGTTAAACATACTGCCGCCAGAATCTCTTCGGGCGACGAAGATACGGCTGAAGGCATAGCCAAAGCGGTGCGAGAACGAGCCGTGGCCCAATTGAAAATAGCGAGGATCTACTTTCAGGATGGTGGGGAAGACGCCGCCCACCATAACATTGCCATCGACCTGATCGGCGAAAGCCGCTCCATAGCGCTTCGCATAGCCCTGCGCTCCCTGTCCGAACCCGGGAGAGGAATTTTCGGCCTGACGGATGCCAGCCACGATGCCCACAACCGTGAATTCATACGGGTCGAAGGACCCTTTGGCGGCCATGGCAAACTTCTCTTTCCAGGAGACCGGCGTGACCTGCGACTCGCTATCTACCGTCAAGTAGTTTGGCATGACGTAAAACATCCGGTCGTCTTTCTTCTTCGTATCTGTTTTTTTAGGATCTTCCGTCTTTTTAGGATCTGGCGGGGCCGGGCGGTTTGGATCCTGAGAATTACTCTGGGCAGACGGTTGGTCTGCGGGTTTGTCTGGCTGAGAAGGACTGGGCGCGGGCGATTGGGCGGATTGGGCGGGGTCGGATGTTGGAGTGGGTGGGGCGCTTTGAGCTGTACAAAGAGTCGCGGATAACGAGATGGACACGCTCAGCAGGCCTGCAAGTATGGAATAGCTTCGCTTCAAATTGACTATGACTCTACCTTCAGTTGATTGAGATGCGCCGAGGCCGTGACAAGTTTAGATTCAACGCGTGGTCCGGCAGATTCTGCGGTCAGTTTCTCCCACCGTCTCCAAGGTGATTTCGACGTTGTTGTCGCGTTGGAAACGAGGGAACTTCTCTCCCCACTCTATCAGTAAGATGCAGTTTGGTGCGAGCAAGTCGTCGAGACCCAAGGTCTCTAGTTCGCGGGCGGTATCGATGCGATAGAGGTCGATGTGGTAGAGAGTGGCGCGGGGTCCGCGATATTCGTGGATGAGAGTGAAGGTGGGGCTGGTGACATCCTCGGCGCGGGCGGCAGCGAAGCCTTCGGCGATGCCTTTGACGAGAGTCGTCTTGCCGGCTCCGAGGTCGCCACGCAACAGGACGATGAGGGGAGGGGTGAGTTCGGCGGCGAGGGCACGTCCGAAAGCGATGGTCTGATCGGCGGAGTGGGTGACGGTTTCGGTGGTGGTCATTCTCTGCTGGTGATTCTCTGCTGGTGATTCGCTGCTGGAAGTATAGCGAAGGGTGGTGGGCTGCGATCTTCCAGGCACCAGCGGCTTCCGGCAGGCGAGGTCCGGATGGACGTGCCCGGTTTGAGTTCAGAATTTGGGCGGGGCTTTGAGCTCGGAGGCGGGGTCGCGGAAACTGTGATCCAAGGCTGATTCCAGCGCCATGCGGAGTTTGCGGTGGTCGTCGTCGCCCAAGGCGATGAAGCGGAACGGTTGCAGACAGGCGGTCTGAAATTTGCGTGTGGGGTGGAGCATTTCGGCCATTCCGCAGATGGCGCCGGCGCGAGTGTGGAAAGCGATTTCGACGAAATCTCCGGTGGACAGCTCATGGTGAAGCTGGAGCAATCCGCCGTTGAGGGAAATGGATTGGAGTTTAGCGCGCTCGCGCAGGCCGCCTTCGGCCATGACGGCAGCTGCAATCGATCCATTAAGTTGTACACGGGGAGCACGCTGGCTGGTGTGTTTTTGGGGGAAATGGGTCATAGCCAAGAGAACTATGCCACGTCATGGGTGGCGGGGTGAAGATTACGAAAGCGCCTAGGGACAATCCCATCGGGCCAATTCGGGCCATGCTGCCACTGGGTCAAGTTTGCGATAATAACGGCAGTAACTTTTATGGCTGTCGGTGAAAAGAGTACCTTTGTGCAATAGGGCACTGATAAGAAAAAGTTTGCGCGATCTAAAGGCGGTTGGCGATATGCGGATGGCTAGAGTAGCGAGGTTTGCAGTGGCAGTGGCGGTGCTCGGTTTGCTGACGACACTGTGGACGGGGTGTTCCCGGGACCCGGAGGTCCGCAAGCAGAAATATCTGGAGAGTGGTGAGCGCTATTTCGACAAAGGCGCCTACCGGGAAGCAGCGATTCAGTTTCAGAACGCGATTCAGGTGGACGATAAATTCGCCGAGGCGCATTACCGGCTGGGAGTGACGGCGCTCAAGCTGGAACAGTGGCGAACGGCGTACGAGGAACTGCAGAAGGCGACGGAACTGCAGCCGGATCACTATCCGGCGCGGCTGGAGCTGGCAAAGCTGGAAATCGGCGGGCGGCAGTTTGCCGATGCGAAGGAGCAGCTGAACGTGCTGGTGGCGAAGGAGCCGAATAATCCGGACGTTTACATCGCGCGTTCCAACTACGACGCCGGCATCAATAACATGGCCGATGCGCTGCAAGACATGCAGAAGGCGCTGCAACTGGATCCGAAGCGGGTAGATTCCTATCTGCACCTGGCGATGCTTGAAATGCGGGGGCAACAATGGGACGCGGCAGAGACGGATTTCAAGAAAGCGGTTGAATTAGGTCCGAGGTCGATGGCGGCGCTGGGGTCGCTGGCAAACTTCTATCAAACCAGGGGGCGATTTCCGGAGGCGGAAGAATGGTTCCGGCGCGCGATTGGAGTAGCGGGGAATGATCCAAGCCCCACGCTCGCGCTGGCGGGCCTGTATCTGGCGGAGAACAAGCCCGGTCAGGCAGAGCAATTACTGCGGCAATCGAAGGGTAATTTCCCGAATAATTCCACGGGCTACCGGATGCTGGGGGATTTCTATTACGCCAACAACCAGCTCGACAAAGCCACTGAGGAGTATGAAGCGCTGTATCGGGACCATCCGAAGGACCCGGTGGTGAAGAAGAATTACATTCAGCTGCTGATTCTGCGGAACCGGCTGGACGATGCGCGGAAATTGAACGCTGAGATCCTGAAAGACAATCCGGAGGACGCGGACGCCCCGATGTATGCGGGTGAAATCGAGATCCGCGGCGGAAAAGCAAACGACGCCATTAACACGCTGGGGGGAGTAATCAGGAACGATCCGGACAACCCGCTCGCGCATTATCAGCTGGGTCTGGCGTTTGATCAGGTGGGCAATGGCAGCCGAGCGGAAGCAGAGTGGCGCGATGCGGTGCGGCTGAATCCGGGGATCGTAGAAGCGCACCGGGCCCTGGCGGGAGTTGCCATACACCGGAACGACGCAGCAGCTCTGGCACAGGAAGCAGATCAGATCATTACGCTACAGCCGGGGTCTCCGGATGGATACCTGTTGCATGCTGTGGCTGACATGGACCGGAAAGAATTCGGCGCGGCCGACCAGCATATTCGGCAGTCGCTGGAGAAGGATCCGAACAATTCAAGCGCGTATGTGCAGTTGGGCAACCTGAGAATGGCGCAGAACCAAGCGGCCGAAGCGCAGAAGGCGTACCAGCAGGCGCTGGATCTAGACCCGAATTCCACCGACGCGCTGGGCGGGGTGATGAACGTCGATTTGATGCAAAAAGAGCCTGACCGGGCGATCGCTGCGGCCAGGGCCCAGATGAGTAAGTCTCCAAAGAATGCAGGGTTTCATGTGATGCTCGGCCAACTGCTGATGGAGCAGAAAAAAGACCTGCCTGGTGCGGAACAGGAGTTCAGACAGGCACTCGACCTGGATCCGAGGAGCGGTGAGGCGATGGTAAAGCTCGGAGTGGTGCAGACCGAGCGTGGGGCGACGGACCAGGCGCTGCAAACCTATTCTGAAGGGGCGAAGGTCAATCCTAAAGAGCCATCTTTTTATTTACTGTCGGGGGCCATTTACGAAACCCGACAGGACTGGGGGCATGCAAAGGAGCAGTACGAGAAGGTGCTGGACTTACAGCCGGAAAACCCGGTTGCTTCGAACAACCTAGCCTACGTGCTACTGCAGCAGGGCGGTAACGTGGACGTCGCTTTCTCGATGGCACAGACGGCGCGTCGTCTGCTGCCCGATAATCCCAATTCGGCCGACACACTGGGTTGGGCGTTCTACCATAAGAAGGTCTATGGATCCGCGATTACGCTGTTCAAAGAGGCGCTGAAGCATCCGAACGAGGACAACCCGCTTTTCAACTACCATCTGGGACTGGCATACGCGAAGAACGGGCAGACGGCTTTGGCACGGCAACAGTTGGATAAGGTAACTAAGAAGAATCCCGATTTCCCAGACCTTGACGAATTGCGGCGTGCGCTGGCCGAGGCGAAGGGTTAAGCGACCACTCTATCTAATTCTGAGTGTTGTGAGCACGCGTCTTGTCAGCAGGCTGGGCGATTCGTCATGAAGTAGAGCGAGCGTGAACCAAACCGGGTACGTCCTCCATTCAGTTGATTCGTGCACAATATGGAAATTCCGGGTTGGATCGCGTAATTCTTGCTCTCGGAACGGCCCCACTCCCCCGAGGCCATCTCTTAAGCTCCTGTCTTTGCAATAAGTTGCTTTGGTGATTTGTTTGCGATTCAAAGCGGGTCGCGAGAAGAGCAGTCTATGGCAGAAGCAGCTGATCAGGTGCAGCATGAGTTTTGGCGCCCTCCCGCCCAAGGAGCGGCGTCGATCATGGCT
>DATEBK010000339.1:0-6221 GCA_035287825.1 Terriglobales bacterium | reverse complement strand
CAACCTCGCCCTGTCTCCAGCTGTATTGAATCCCAACCTGCCGCTCTCGTCCGCGAGGGTAACTCCGATTCAGGCAGGGACCCCCGGACTTCCGGCCACGTTGGTCCGCCCAGATCGCAACAACCTTGCTCCACGGCTTGGCTTCGCCTGGAAGCCGCTTCCCAATACCGTCGTGCGCGGCGGATATGGCATCAATTACAACACCGGCGCCTACCAGAGCATAGTGCAGCAACTCGCCTTGCAGCCGCCCTTTGCCACAACTTCGACCAACGTTCAAGCTGCTCCCGGAGCGCTGACGTTACAAAGCGGATTCCCCCCACCCGCTGCCGGCACCGTTACCAATAATTACGCCGTAAATCCGAATTACCGCCTCGGCTACGTCCAGATCCGCAATCTCGACCTCCAACAGCAGATTCGGCCTACCCTGCTGCTCAACCTCGATTACACAGGTACCAAGGGCACTGACCTCGATATTCTCGAAGCTCCGAACCGAACGTTGACTGGCATTCGCATTGCCGGCGTCCAAGCCTTCACCTACGAAAACTCGGTGGGGGATTCCGAGGCCAACGCGGGATCGGTGCGACTGCGCAAACGCCTGTCAGCGGGATTCTCGATCGGCGGCACCTACACATTCTCAAAGTCGATCGATGATGCGTCTTCGATCGGCGCCGGCGCGACCTCGGCGGCAAGCAGTGCCGGACTGGGTGCGGGGGGCACCGGTGCCGCTGGTGGTGGCGCATCAACCGGCGGCGGGGCAGCCAATGTGGCGCAGAATCCATTCGACCTCTCGGCGGAGCGCGGATTATCCAGCTTTAATCAGAAACATAAGTTCACCGCGGATTATCTACTGGAGTTGCCCTTTGGCCATGCCAAGCGCTGGCTCAACGGGAACACTCCGTGGCGCGACATCGCCGGCGACTGGCAATGGAGCGGCGATTGGACAATCGCCTCCGGATTACCCTTCACTCCACGATTTCTGAACGACGTCAACGATGTGAATACAGGGACAAACAGTACATTGCGCCCTGACGTCGTTCCTGGACAGTCGGTCAGCCTTTCTAATCCCTCGATCGCTCAGTGGTTCAATACTGCGGCATTCACGGCACCTCCCGAAAACGGCAGTGGGCAAGTTCTGGCTTACGGCAATGCCCGACGCAACAGCATCATCGGTCCTGGGACCACAGTCTTTGATATGGCATTCACGAAACTATTCCCGTTGAAGGAGGCTCGCGTCTTGGAGTTCCGCGCTCAGGCCACCAACATATTCAACCTAGTCAACTACTCGTCGATAGATACAAGCTTTGACACGCCCCAATTTGGCAGGGTCACGGCGGCTGGGGCCATGCGACAGTTCACCATGACGGCGCGCTTTCGCTTTTGAGGAGCATCCAACTGCCCCGGACTCTTGATGAGATGAAGATGACAATGACCAGCGCTACAACTGGATTAGGACGTCGGATATTGGCTCTTCTGCTGCTCGTTACACTTCTCTGCCTCTCCTCATCGTCGCAGCAGCAATCCGGCTATGTGTTACGCGCGGAATCGGACCTCGTGCTCGTCAACGTAACTGTGCGCGACAAAAACGGAAATTTCGTCCTCGGATTGAAGTCAGAAAACTTTACTGTCCTCGAAGACAACAAACCGCAGAAGATCGCATCTCTCGATGTGGAAAATGTCGATAACGTTCCCGCGCTCGATGTGGCCCAGGCCAAGCCGCTGCCTCGCGTGGCTCCTGGAGAGGCGCCCATATCGCAATCTGCCGCGACTACGGCAGATCAATATAAGGACCACCGCCTCATCGTTCTTTTCTTCGATCTCTCCGCTATGGAACCAGATGAGATCGACCACGCCGTAACGTCTGCCCAACACTACCTCGATGCCCAAATGGCGCCTGCCGATCTGGTATCTATCGTGTCGCTGGGGAGCTCTCTGCTCGTAAATCAGGACTTCACCACCGATCGCGCCCTCCTGAGAAAACAGCTGGACGAATTCAGCTCCGGCAGCGGCCAGGGTTTTGAAGAAGGCACGACTGGCACGACCGAGGGCACGCCGGACAGTGGTCAACCCTTCACCGCCGACGATACTGAATACAACATTTTCAGCACTGACCGGCGTCTGGAAGCCTTGCGCTCCGTGGCCGAACAACTCTCTTACATTCAGCAGAAGAAATCGTTGATTTATTTTTCCAGCGGCATGGACCGCACCGGCATCGAGAACGAATCCGAACTCCGAGCTGCGGTGAACGCCGCGGTGCGTTCCAATCTGGCGATCTACACCATGGATATGCGTGGCCTGCAGGCGCTGGTAGCAGGAGGAGAAGCACAGAATGCCAGCCTGCGCGGCGTTTCCCCTTATTCGGGACAAGCAACTCTCAACGCGCTGAACTCCAATTTCACCACGCAGGAAACGCTGGTCACGCTCGCCAGCGACACCGGCGGCCGTGCTTTTCTCGACTCCAACGACTTCAGCAAGATTTTCACGGGAGTACAACAGGACACGTCAACCTATTATGTGATTGGCTATCACAGTACGAATCTCGCGCGCGACGGACGTTACCGGCGCATTATCGTGAAGTGTAATCTTCCCGGCTTAAAGCTCGACTTCCGCCGCGGCTACTACGCGGCCGCCGATTATCAGCACTCCACGCAAGACGATAAAGAGCGCCAACTCGAAGAAGAGCTCGCATCGGACCTGCCGGCCACCGACTTCCCTTTGTATCTCGGCGTCTCCTATTTTCGACTGGAGGGCAACAAGTTTTTCGTTCCTATTTCGCTGGTCGTGCCAGGATCGCAGATCCCGTTCGTCCGTAACAGTGACCACGAAAAGGCTACTCTGGATGTCATCGGAACCATACTCGACAGTCGGCGCCATCCGTTGAACCAGATTCGGGACACGGTAAAACTCGCCGTCAGCACGTCTGCCGACGTGAAGAAAAAGAATGTGCAGTATGACACCGGAATGAGCCTGCTCAGCGGCAAGTATCATCTGAAATTTGTTGTCCGCGAAAATCAGACAGGACGCATGGGATCTTTTGAAACCGACATTGACGTGCCCGAACTGAAGGCGCTCCCGCTGAAGATGAGTTCCGTGGTGCTAGCCAGCCAGGTTCAACCGGCAAAGAAGGGTGCGAACCTTAGCCCGCTAGTACACGACGGTTCTGAAATCATCCCCAACATCACGCACGTGTTCTCGGCCGCGCAGCACATGCTTCTTTATTACGAAGTCTACGATCCGGCCCACCCGGCGGCCGCAGATTCCGTCGGAGTCGCGGGCGCCACCCAGCCCGGGACTCGCCAGCCCAACATCCGTCTCTTGTCGAACGTCGCCTTCTTCCGCGGCAAAACCAAAGCCTACGAGAGCTCGCTCGTTGAATTAACCGAACTTAACGCGCACGAGCGCAGTGCGGCCGTGTTTCAACTAGACGTACCGCTCACCTCGCTCAGGCCCGGCTTCTATACTTGTCAGGTGAATGTTATCGATGACGCCGGCGGACATTTCTTGTTTCCGCGCCTGGCGTTGCTGATCCGGCAAGATGCAAGTCGGACGTCGACCGGGAATTCAAGCACGACTCCCGATTCTGCAAAATAATTGCCGTGGATCTGCGGTTGAGATTATGTATGGAGCCGACGACCAGACTTGAACTGGTGACCTGCCGATTACGAATCGGCTGCTCTACCAACTGAGCTACGTCGGCTTCTATGATCTCTGCCTTCGATTCTGTCTTTCGATTCTAAGACCCGTCGCCGATTCCTGCAAACGCGCGAGGCAAGCGAACGTAACCCTTCACTCGCCGCTGAAACGCCTCTATTTCATTGAACCCCGGTCGTCAAGATTGACTGCAAGATTGGCTTCACCGACTTACTCCGAGCGATCAAGCCGCTTGCGCCATCGCAGCATATTCCTCATCCGATTGCGAAGGCAGCAGCACCCAGAGCGTGTAGATACCGAGCGCTGTTCCCAGTGGGATCCTGAGCAACGCGACGAAGCCCACCACCAGAGCGACGGTGCGTGCCCATGCCTCTCGCTGCAGCAAGCCCCACCCGGTGAAGAAACCCATCGCAGCCATGGCCAGCACCAACCATCCGATGCAGCTGATCAGAGGTCGCAGCCAGACCGTGACCTCAGGTGGAGGGGCGCCGTTGAAATGGAACGATCCGCTGAAAATCGTCTGCGCCACCACCAGCAGCACGATTCCGGCCACAACATACAACGAGGAGTATGCCATCCAGAGAATACCCAGCAATCGTACATGCTCGCGCACCCGGCTGCGCCGCAGCTCAGCTAGTCCCACCACGGGTTTGCTACAGCGTCCACAGCGCGCCTCGCCCGGCTGCAACTGCGCCCCACATTGATCGCAGAACATTCGCGTCTCCTCCCGAGCTCACAACCGCCGTCCACTGTATTGTACGGATACTAGCGGGTTTGAGTTCCCATTCGTCAGCTTACAGCCGCCAGCTCCGGGGGAAGACCAAAACGCTGAGGACAGATCTGGCTCTCAAAACGAAAAGGCCACCCGGCAACTTGGGCGGCCTTTTCTTTCAAGGGAGAATAGTCCTAACGGAGGTTAGATCCCATCAGAACTTTCTGCGGGAATCTTATGAGCCTCAAAACCACAGTGTCAAGCAAAATTTTCGACTTAAATAGTCCTATTTTCAAATACTTACACGATGCGTCCACAAGTCGGCAAACCGGTCTGAATCGGCTCCAAATGCCCCGATTTTGAGGCTAACAATATTCGATTGAGTCACTTACCGTTCCCGAGGTCGTGATGGTGGCGTGTCATCCAAGTGCAGGGAGATGAATTCCACCGCCTCCGGCCGGTCGAACACCGAGTCGGGAAAAAGCCGCTTTACCAACACCCGCAAGCCCCCAAACGCCACGCCCGCCACGAGCGCCAGTCCCACGACAATTCCGCAAAGAATAATTGCATTGAACAGAAAATTTGCCAGATTGTCTTTCTTGCTGACGTAAGTATTCTCGTTCCAGGTGACATCGGCTTCGTAGCTGATCGCCGCCATCAGCGAACGCGCTTCGCTCTGCGAGAGCGGTCCCGCCGCAACCACGATAATGGGTCCGGTGCGCGCGTCAAAGAACGGCCCGACGTCGACAATCGGAGCGACTCCTGGTTGCTGCTGCGTGATCTTGTGCGCGGCATCGATCTGACGCAACCGTTCCGCCGCAATCTGCGGCGTTGGATACTCTACTAGCATCAGCGTCGAATCGCCCGCATTCGCCGCATACTTCGCCATCACCACTTCTGCGCCCGACGTGAAGTCCACCACCCCAGCCGCCAGAGGAGATCCAACCCGATCCAACGTCACCGGGCCCAAAACATATTTCGTCGTGCTTCTCTCCAGCGCTGGACTGCTGTCGGAAATTCGCTTCGGAAGATACTCCGGCAGGGACGGCGCATTGCGCTTTCCACTCTCGGGTTGCGGCAGCAATCCGGCCAGTTGTCGCAATTGCGAAGCCGACATCACACTGGTCCGGTCAAACACCGCGTCCACGAGCACATTCCCCTGATAGAAGAGCACGCGGTTATTCTGAAATGCTCCCCGTTCGCCAATCGTCTCTTCCTCCATGTCGGGAGAATCATAGTAAGTAAAAGCACCATACGCGCCGCTGGTATCTTCGAACACCATCGCTCGGATGGTAAGATTGCGCCCGTCGTCGCGGGTGTAAGCCGCCCTCTCCAACCTCACAAAACCATACTCTTTCAGCACTGGAACATTCACCGCATCCGCGACCGCAGGATCGCCGCTGTGCTCAACCGCGCCCTTCACCTGCCAACCGGAGAACTCAGGGGGAAGAACCGGGATGGAAGCAACCGACGAAGCTGGGCTTGGAGAAGAAAAGGCGGACTTAGGCGGTTCAGCAGCAAAGCCCCCAGCGCAAACGCAAAAAAGAACAAAGGCCGAAACCAGAAGACGCTGTCGCAAGAATTTCATCCGAGAAAAGCACACCACCGCTCTAGCATTAGACTACCGGGGGGGCAATAAAGTTTCCACTGGGCGAAAGCGTGATGCCAGGAGGTCGTGAGCGTCATGGTGATATTATGCCGACTAACGGCGGCTCCAACCGCGAAACTATGAAATAGCTGACCGAAGCCGCTATGGGTTTCGGTCAGCAGAAATCAAGGTTTCAACTCGCGGAGGCTGTAGACTCATTGCCTGTCTTCTCTCGCCTCCGCGACGTGTGCCTGATGGCCGGCTTCGGACACG
>DATEBK010000338.1:0-4909 GCA_035287825.1 Terriglobales bacterium | reverse complement strand
CGGTAAATATGCCCATCCCAGTCGCTCCCCGGAAGAATACCTCCGTTCTCGATCGCCGAAAACTCCCGGAACTTGTCCAGCGGAAATTCGGTCGACTCAGCGGCAGCGGCCTGCCCGGCAGGCTTTGCCGCAGCGGCGGGGGCTTGATCAGATGCGGCTGGCGTCTGAGTTGGCGATGAGGGCGATGGCTCCTGCGCCCACACCTGCAGGGTAAGGCAGCCCGCAAGCAGCAAGGCTGCGATGGGTCGAATCATTTCTTAATTCCCTCCCGCTAAATACTATCCCACAAATCACGCTTTGACGCGCTGACGTCCCAAGAATACAAACTCGGGAATAAAAAAAAGAGAGCCACGCCGTGGAACGGCGTGGCTCGATGCAGCAACATCAATTGCGATTCGTTACTTGCGAGCCTGCGGTGCTTTGCCAGAGGTCGTCTTCTGGGAAGCAACCTCAGCCTTCGGAGCGCCTGCGCTGATGTAGCCGTAGTTGTCGCCGAAGTAGGTGCCGCCGAAAGAACCAGCAACGCCCATCCAGCCATACTTACCGGAGAAGCGGCCGTTTTTTTCCTTGCTCAGCTTTGCCGACTGCCAAACCGTCCACTGCAGGCCGGAGAAGCATTCGCACGAAGCGTCATAAATGGAATCGCCGACGACAATGCCCGCGCCGTAAGCAGGTTGACCATCATTTTTCGTGCTGGCGGCGAAACCAACGATCGCGGAATTGTATGCGATCCCGCAGACCGAGGTGTTGTCAAGGCCGGCAGCCACGCCGCCGCTGTTCTGGGTGATAACGTTGTAGTTACAATACTGTTCTGTTCCCGCGCTGCTCCAGAAACTATAGGAGCCGGGTGCCTGTGCGAGAGCGAAGCTGCAGCCAAGAACGACGAGAGTGATTACCATCAGACTTTTCAGTTTCAAAGGAGTTCCTCCTGGAAGTTTTGTTCAATTGTGAAGGTTGTACAACCCAATCTTCAGCGATTCGCGTTTACTTGGGGAAGCGTATTCGCTCTCACTGACTCACGCAGCTTAGCTCATTCAGAAACTAAGTCAAGCCCTTATTCGCCGTTCCGCAAAAAAAAATTTGTCAGCCCGCGAAAAAGATAAAAACTTTGCGCTCTTACGGCAAAACCTGAGTATCTACGTGAAAATACGCGCTCAGAAACCTCGCTGCGAATCCGCATTAGCACTTGCCAGTCGGCTCCAGATGAGGCAGTAGAAGCGGCATCTCAGAAGAGGCGCTGCGCCCCGCGGTGTGCAAGAAGCTGCCTCGCGCCATGCCCGCAAGCTTGTCCTTTAAAGTCCGATATTATGCACCGGAACGTAGGCTGGAAGTTGGCTAGAAGTTAATGTGGACGCCAAATTCAAATTGCCGTGGAGCTCCATCCGCGTAGGCGCCCGAACCGGAATTCACCCGATCCAGGCGTGAGGTGCAGAACGCAGTCGAATTGCCGCAATATCCCGCCCAACTCGCATTGTTCAGCGAACTTCCGGGAGCGCCGTCCAGCACTCCGCTCAACTGGCCGCCCGCGCCGCCAAAATTGGCCCAGTTGAAAATGTTGAACATGGCAATGTTCGGCACCACGGTCACGCGTTCGCTGACCTGGAAGGGCCGGCTCAGCCGCAGATTGATTGTTTTCAGCCACGTAGCCGTGGCGGCATGTCCTGGCAGGCCCTGAATCAGGGGCTCGTAGGCGCCCAGCGCAACCAGTTGATTGCCCGTAAACAATCCGTTCGTCACCAGCGCTTCGCCCGCCGGAGTCAGCTTCCCGGCGGCGTTCGAGTTGTAATACGTGATCGCCTTGTTTAAGTTGTTCGCCGAATATCTTCCCGTGCTGCCCAGAAGCGTTCCCGGCAGAATGTCGCCCACCGTGCCGTCTCCGCTCACGTCGCTGCGGAAAATTTCCCCGGCCACACCGCCGCCATCCTGCTGCGGAAGATATGCGGTCAGCGGCAGCGGCGACGCGAGATCGATGATGGTCGCAAGCCGCAGTCCGTGCGGCAAGTCCATCGTCGGAATCAGGCTGAATTGGTGCGTGCGGTCCAGCCCCGAATCTCCCCAATATGCATGCGGACGGCGGTAATCTTCCGCCGGATTCAAGGTCGAATAATCTCCTCCGCTGCCGTTCGGCTCGGCCATGTTGCTGCGATAGCGCGAGAGAGTGTACGAAATCTTCAAGTCGAGCCGGCGCACCGTGTGCTCGGGATTTTCCGCGGTGACTCCGTGATAGGCGAGATGAATCCCGCTGTATTTCGACCGTCCGCCAGGAAAGTACATGACATTCGATCCCACCGTCGGATTAACTCCGCCGAACGCGGCCTGCTGTTTGCCCAGCACCGAGCAGGGGAACGGCCCGCAGAACGCATTCGATGAGTCGAGGCCGTGCCGCGCGAAATCGACGATGCTCGCCGTCGGCACGTTGGCCAGATAACAATTCACCGACGCCTGCGAACTCGCATTGGTGTAGGTTGCAAGCGGACATCCTGCCGAATTGGGGTTCGAAAGCAGCGTCGAATTGATCGCCCCCAGTTCCGCCGCATAGTTGTTATTCAGCGGATTAGAGTTGTCGCCGTCGGTCAAATAGTTCGCGTCACCCACGTGATTGGTGTCAATGCCGATGGGAAATTGCGTGCCGATCTCGCGTATGTAGTCGGCAGTGAACGAGCCCCGCTCACCGATCTGGTGCTGGACTCCCAGATTCAGGTGCACGATGCGCGGCGTTTTGTAGTTGGGCGCGAGCAATCCCCCGAAATTGGCAATGCTGTTCGCCAGCGAGTAGACGTTCGGTCCGCCGGTCACTTGTGATTGCGTCGTCATGAACTGCGACTGCAAATCCTGGATCGCCGTGGAAACCGAACCGATCGGCTGGCCGCAGATTTGCGTTGCGATATCCAAACCATCGACGGAATTGACAATCGATCCGTTCGGAAACAGCACCGCTCCCGTCGGACATAACGTCAGGCTTCGGTTATATTGCCCGTTCGAAAGTCGGTTGATGCGGTCCTGATACGCGTTCTGCATCAGGAAATTGTCGAAGAACATTCCGCCGCTTGCGCGAATCACGGTCTTGCCATTGTGCCCGGGATCCCAGGCCATTCCCGCTTGTGGAGCGAAATTATGCGACGGCGTGGTTACACGACGGCCGATCGATTGAAACGAGCCCACATTTTCCAGTCCCAGTAGATCGAATTGATCGAGGATGAGACCAGTCGTGCAAGGCGGAGTGGTCACGATGACAGGGTTGATGGCCGAGCACGGGACGGTCGGCAAGTCGCCGTTCGTGCGTCCGGTATCAAGTACGTAATTTACGCCGACGCTGAGATTCAAGTTGGGAAACAGATTGTAGGTGTCGCCAACATAGCCCTCAAAACGCGTGTCAAAGTGTCCGCCGCTGGAGCGATTGAATGACGGGCTCTCGCTGAAATTGCCCAGGCCGTTGAAAATCGTGAGCGTGCCGACCGGAAAGTTCAGAGGATTATCGGCAGCTCCGCGCGGATCCCCAGTGTAGAGCGGAAACAGGTTGGGGTTGCCGTTGACGGCAGCGATTTCGGCTAGTCCGTCAGAACTGGTCACCGCTGGCCCTTCGCTTCCCGGAGCATAATAATCGCCCTGCGTGATGCGATGGATCGCTCCACCAAAGCGGACCGTGTGCCTCACTTTGTAAGTGGTGATGCTGTCATAACGGCCGAAAAGATCGCGTTGAACCGTTTGCCGCGGACCCAGCACGCTCGGCCCCACTGCGAACGGCCCAATCTGCATGTGGAATGGCGCGTCCGGCAGAATCGTCGATGCTCCGAGCGCCGGATTGATCGCGTCCACCAGCTTTTGATATCCGAAGCGCGCGCTGTTCACGAACCTGCCCTTGTTCCAATCCAATCCGAATACAGCGGCTGGAACATTGATCTGGTTGCGATAGTCCGACAGGCTGTTCGAGGGTCCGATTCCGTTGGAATTGTCGTAGCTGAGTCGGACGAATCCCTTCATGTCATCGCTGAAATCGTAATCCAGTCGCGCGGTCAGCATATTTTCGCGGAAGTAAGCGCTCTGCAGGCTGGTCTGATCGAAAGCGCCGAGATTGTTCGCGTTCGGCAAAAGAAGGTCTCCGTAGTTCATCGGCGTCAGACCGTCCTGCTTGGTGCGCTCGCCCGTAACGAACAGAAACGCCTTGTCTTTAATGACCGCGCCGCCCCCGCTGAATCCATACTGCTGCCGGCTGTAATCAGAACCGCCCGCCGGAAAGCCAGCAAGACCGAGGAACTGGTCCCGCAAAAAGCCGAAGACATCTCCGTGGAATTCATCCCCAGCGGAGCGCGTGGTAACTCGAACCGAACCGGTCGCGTTCAGGGACTGAAACAATTCCGGAGTCACCCGCGAAACCACCACTTCGCGCACGGCTTCCGCCGGCAGATTGTTCGTAGCGGCGCCGCGCGTCTCATCCATCACCTCGACTTCATCCATGTCGAAGTGCGTGGTACGTCCCAACTGGCTCTCGATCGAGAGTGATTGAAGGCCGCTCTTTCCCGGATCGAGAACTTTTCCATCCACCGCCTGAACTCCCGGATCGAGACGTCCAGCGTTCAGATAGTTTCGCCCTTGAATCGGCAGTTGATCGGCAGATTCGCCGCTAAAACTACTTTCCACGCGCAACGGACCGGGATTAATCCATTCCGTCTTGAAATCCGCCTTGACCGAAGTTCCCAGGACCACAGTGACCGTGCTTTCGACTGGCGCCATGTCACGCCCTTCGACGCGGACGATGTAAACACCTGGAGGAACCACCTCGGAAATGTATTTGCCGTCTTTGCCGGTTCGCGTCACGCCCCTGGTATCGGTGGCTTGCGAACTGTAAAGCACCTTCGCACCCTCGACGGGAGCACCCACGTCGTCAAGCACAGTGCCCTGGATAGTGCCG
>DATEBK010000337.1:0-8309 GCA_035287825.1 Terriglobales bacterium | reverse complement strand
CGCATGCCGCAAACGAACCAAAACATTGGGGCGAAATCGTCGCACGTCCACGCTCACCCCCGCCAGTCGCGAGATCTCGCCCACCGTCTCCAAAGCAATTACCGAGATGCTCGCCTCATCAAAGATGCCATGCTTCATCTGCATCATCTCCACCCGCGCCCCGTACCTCCGTCCCACATCCGCCGCCAACTCCTCCCCGAACACGGCCATCTCTTCCCCATCCGGAGTTCGAACCCGAGTAGGAAGACCGTTTTCACCGCCGTCGTCGCGCCGCGGAGCAAACAGCACCAGCTCAGGGAGCTTGCCCGCCGTCAGCCACGGAAACCCACCGCGGTCATCCATCCGCCGCAACCCCAGGCGTCGGTCACCCTCGATCCCGTGCCAGCCCATCTGCGCGGCCTCGAGTCGTTCGCCGCCCATCGACTTCACCGGATACCGGAAGAGCGCCTCTACCTGCCCGATTTCTACCAGCATGTTTGATCCAACTCCACCCCGCACCCTACTTCGCTCCAACAAACTTCGCCAGCGGAACCACCTCAGCCTTCTTCCCCAGCGAATATCCCTTCTCGCCCGGATACAAAACATACAGCCGGTCAAGCTTGAGGTCACTGAGAGCGATTCGCATCGAAGGCGTCAGCACCGGTGCATCTGCGCGCTTGCACTCTACCCCAATGCGTCTCCCGTCCTTGAATAACAACAGATCGAGCTCCGCCCCATTGTGCGTCTTCCAGTAATAAGCCTCGTCGGGACGAACGTGCTTCAGCACCTCCTCCACTGCATACCCCTCCCACGAAGCCCCCACCTTGGGATGACCCTCCAAGTCCCGCTGATTGCCGACACCCAGCAGCGCATGCAACAAACCGCTGTCGCGTACATACACCTTCGGAGCTTTCACCTGCCGCTTGCCCAGGTTCTCGAACCATGGCGGCAACTGCCGGACCATAAACACTGCGCTCATCAGATCGAGATAGCGCCGCACGGTGGACTCATTCACGGCCAGCGCCCGCGCCAGCTCCGCCGCATTCCAGGTCTGCCCATGGTAGTGGGCTACCATGCTCCAGAACCGCCGCAACGCCAGCGCCGGAATCGCGACACCCAGTTGCGGCACGTCGCGCTCCAGAAACGTTTGCAGAAACTGCCGCCTCCACGTCATCGAATCTGCATCGGTTCGCGCCGTGTAAGCCAGCGGAAATCCTCCCCGCAGCCAATGACGGCTTTGCGCCGCCGCCCCCAGATCGGAGAGCCGGAAGCCCTCCAGCGGAATTGTCTCGATGCGACCCGCCAGCGACTCCGAAGATTGCTGCAGCAAATCCGGAGACGCGCTGCCCAGAATTAGAAAGCGCGCCGGCAGCGGCCTCCGGTCAGCCAGCACCCGCAGCAGTGGAAACAGATCGGGTCGCCGCTGCACCTCGTCGATCACCACCACCTTCTTAAGCGGGCGCAGGGCCAAGTCCGGCTCGCTCAACCGCGCAATGCTCCGTGGGTCCTCCAGATCGAAATAATTAACTGAATCGGGAGCGACGATCTCCCGTGCCAGCGTGGTCTTGCCGCACTGCCGCGGTCCCAGCAGTGCCACCACGCGGCTCCGCCTCAACGCGGAGCGCACCAGCACAATATCGGTCATGCGTACAATCACCCGCAAATCATACCATGAAATTCCCGCACACCATACGGGAATTTCATGCTAACTTTTGGTCGTACCTCAATCCTCGCATCCTTTGTAATCCTCAATGAAATTGGGCTTTTTTCTCACCCGCCCTGCCCCGCCCCCACCTTACTTTAGTATCAACTGCTAAAATCACCCACGATGACCGCCCGGCAATCCACCGCCCATCCTCCCGTCCTCCTCATCACCGGCGCCAGCCGCGGCATCGGATCCGCCACCGCCCAGCTCGCCGCCGCCCGCGGATTCCACGTCGGCGTCAACTACCACCGTAACCAGCCCGCTGCCGAAAAAGTCGTCGCTGCCATCCGCCACAACGGAGGCACCGCCATCCCCCTCCAGGCCGACGTCAGCAACCAGCAAGAAGTTGTCCGTCTCTTCGACCAAACCACGAGCCAGCTCGGCCCCATCACCGCTCTCGTCAACAACGCTGGCATCGTCGAACACCAATCCCGTCTCGACCAGATCGACGCCGCTCGCCTGCACCGCGTATTCGCCACCAACGTCTTCGGATCTTTTCTCTGCGCCCGCCAAGCCGTCCTTCGCATGTCCACTCGCCACGGAGGCCGCGGTGGCGCCATCGTCAACGTATCCTCCGGAGCCGCCCGCATCGGCTCTCCCAACGAATACATCGACTACGCCGCGACTAAAGGAGCCATCGACACGCTCACCCTGGGTCTCGCCAAAGAAGTCGCCGAAGAAAAGATAAGAGTCAACGCCGTCCGCCCCGGCCACATCTACACCGAGTTCCACGCCCTCGGAGGCGAGCCCAACCGCGTCGACCGCGTCAAAACAGGAGTTCCCATGCAGCGCGGAGGCCAGCCCGAAGAAGTCGCCGCCGCCATCCTCTGGTTATTGTCCGAAGAAGCCAGCTACATTACCGGCGCAATCCTCGACGTAACCGGCGGCCGCTAGTTTTTCATTGTCATCCTGAGCGCAGCCGTACGATTCGCGAAGCGATCGTTCCACATAGTCGAACGACCCCGACCCGCAACCAATCAGTGATCCATCAAACAGGCTCTTGCCTTCGGTCTTCCAAAGACCTAAGACCTAAGACCTGACACCTGAGACCTGCCTCCTGCCTTCCTACGCCTTCAAATTCCACGGCACATTAATAATATTGATCCGTTTCTCGCCGCTCAGCAGCAGTAGCGCCGTCAGCATCTGTCCGCGTTGGTTGTGCAGAAAATAGTGATACCAGTGCCGCTCCACCATCGTCGGAATCACCACCGCCACCGTCCGCGCCGGATTCTCCTTCTCCACCTTCAACACATAATCCACAATCGGATGAATCACCAGCCGGTATGGCGATGGCAACGTCACCATCTTCGGCGCCGGTCCTTCCGGCGGCCGATCGTCCGCCCACTTCCACGCCGCTCGTCCCTCATCCGCGTCGCACGTTACGTGCACCGCCTCCACATTCGGAGAAAGCGTCAGCGCAAACTGCATCGCCTTTTCCGTCGCCAAATTCCATCGATCCACCGGCACCAGCACAATCGGAGGCTCCAGATTTTTCGCGCTCAACACCAGTCCGCCCTTCAGCGCCACCTCCGCATTCGTCAAATCGTAATGCCGCCGTATCCGCCCCATAAAAATCAGCAACGCCGGCACCAGGATCACCACCACCCACGCTCCCGCCGCAAACTTCGCCACCAGGATCACCAGCAGCGTCAATCCCGTTGCCAGCGCCCCGATCCCGTTGATCGCCATCCCGTGCGCCGCTTCCCATCCCTTGGCGTTTTTCCACCAGTGCCCCACCATTCCCGCCTGCGACAACGTAAACGCCAAAAACGCGCCCAGCGCAAACAACGGAATCAACCTGTCCGTCACGCCCCGAAACAGAATCAGCAGACCCGCCGCCAGAATCGCCAGCCCCCAGATCCCCTGCGAAAACACCAGCCGCCGTCCTCGCGTCGAAAGCGAATGCGGAAGATAATCGTCCCGCGCAATCATCCGGCATAGCCGCGGAAAATCCGCAAACGATGTGTTCGCCGATAAACACAGCACCACCAGTACCGACAGCATCGTTACATCGTAGAAAATTCCTTTCCCCGCAACCGCCGCCGTCAACAGCGACAACACGCTCTGGTATCCCGCCGCTCCCGGATCCGTCGCCATGATCCCGTAGTACTTCACCAGCACCGCGATTCCGCCCAACAGCAAAATCAGGATCGCAATAATCGCCGTCAGCGTAGCCCGTGCCGCCGGCACCACCGGATTCTTGAATGCCTGCACTCCGTTACTCACCGCCTCCACGCCCGTCAATGCCGTGCATCCCGAAGCGAACGCCTTCACCAGAATCCACGTTCCCACCATCGTCGCCGTCGACGCTTGCCCCGCCGTCGCCGCCAAAACCGTCACCGCCACCGGATGCCCGCCCGACGCAATCACCTTATAAAATCCCACCACGATCACAATCGCCAGCGTCCCGACAAAAAAGTACGTCGGAGCCATGAACGCCGATCCCGCTTCCTTCACTCCCCGAAGATTGACCACCGTCAATATCACCAGCACTACCAGGCAAAGCCCCAGCGTATGCGGCTCCAAAGACGGCACCGCCGAAACCAGCGCCCCAATTCCCGCCGAAATTCCCACCGCCACATTCAACAGGTAATCGATCATCAACGCCGCGCCCGCCAGCAATCCCGCGCCTTCGCCCAGGTTCTCTTTCGCAACCGTGTACGATCCGCCCCCCATCGGATACGCCGCAATCGTCTGCCGGTAACTGAAAAACACAATCACCAGCAATCCAATAATCGCGAACGTCAGCGGCACGATGTACTTCACCCCCAGCAATCCCAGCGGCAACAGAATCGTCAGCGCAGCCTCCGGCCCGTACGCCGCCGAACTCAACGCATCCAGCCCAAACGTCGGAATCCCCGCCGCCGGACTAATCCTCTCTCCCTCATCCTCCGAAGAAGCCAGCGGCCGCCCAAACAAAACATTAACGATTCCCATATCCCCTCATTATTAATAAGGCGTGAACCAAGCCCTGAACCTCAGCCCAACGACAATACCAAAGTTACAGCCGCAGACAAACTCACGCGCGCATCTGCCTCAAACTCGCATTGGCCGGAAGAAGATCAGCGTCAGCCCCTCCCTCAAACGATCAGGAGAGAATCAGCAGAGTAATAAGTGGGAAACACCCGCCGCGAACGAGGCCATTCGACACACTTCGGCGCTTCAGCGCCGCCCAAAAAACATCCCAAGGGGAACAAAATCAGAACTCGCCAGCGCCCGATCACCAGCGCCCGATCAATAGTTCTTCCAGATACGACAGAGATAGAGATAAGGACTTGGGTCGTATGTGAAACGACTCAAGAACCGCCATAGATAAGGTACTTCTGGCGGATCAGCATGAAGTTGCGCAGGCCGGCCTGATACTCAGCGGCAATACAACGAGCGTCCATACCCGCTTTCAGGTCGGCAAGAATGGCGTCGCTGCCGAGCAATTCGATGAGATGAGTCGTGTCCCAATCGTTGGCATAGAGCGTCCGCATGGCCGAGGCGAGTTCGAGTCCGAGTTCGGGCGCGTCAAGAATGGCGCGGTTAAGGACGATCATCTGCACCCCGCCGAGTCGCTCTCCGCCGAACTTGCTTCCCTTGTCCGGTGTGAACCACGTTGGCACAAAGCGGACGCCCGGGATTTCACGCGCATTGAGATACCCGGCGAATTCGCGCGGCTTGATCCACGGTGCACCAAAGATCTCGAAAGGCGTGTCGGTGCCGCGACCCACCGAAACATTTGTATACTCTAAAATTCCCACGCCGGTATAGAGTGCCGCTTCGTTCATGTTCCGCATGTTCGGAGACAGATTGACCCAGACCAGCCCGGTCGAGTCAAACCAGTCTCCGCGCTCCCAACCCTCGACGGGAACCACGGTGAGTTTGGCGTTGATGCGGCGTTCGCTGTTGAACATTCTTGCCAGCTCACCCATCGTCATCCCGTGTCGAATCGGTTCGGTGGTGTAGTCGACAAAACTGAGATGATTGCCGTCTGAAACTGGACCCTGCACGTAGATGCCGGTCAGAGGATTGGGCCGGTCGAGTACCACAACTTCTGTGCCCGTAGCCGCAGCCGATTCAAGAGCGTAGCCCAGGGTTGATTCATAAGTGTAGAACCGCGATCCAATGTCCTGGATATCAATGACCAGGACATCCAGCTTCTTCAGCACGTTTTCCGGAGGATGCCGGCTTGCCACCGTCTCACCATAGATGCTGTAGACAGGCACGCCGCTCGTGCGATCGACGGAGTTGCCAACCGAGTCGACGTCGAGTTCGCCCGTGATCCCGTGTTCGGGGCTAAAAATCGCCGTGAGTCTGATGCCGGGAGCCTCTGCCAGAACGTCAATCGTTCGCCGCCCTTCGACATCGAACCCTGTGTGATTCGTAATGATGCCGACAGTCCGGACCTTCGACGGGTCTGAAGCTCGCAGTTCTTTGAAGTGATCATGCTCGAGCACGTCGACGCCGTTCATGACTGCGGCATTGCGTAAGGCGCTACCCGGTTGAACAACCGGCGCCGGGCAATGAGTCGCCGTATGGTCCTGTCCCTGTGAATAGACTTGCCCTTGCGAACAGGACTCCGAGCAGAACGCAAGTCCGGCCGGGACGATCGCGGACCAAATGACCACAACCGGCAGCGCGAGAAGTCGTGTGTTAAGCATGCCTTTTCGACTCGTCCGAGTCTATCAAGCCCAGAGCCTCGCGCATTAATTAACCTAAAATCGCAATTACACTCACTGACCCTTGGTCGGCCTGATTCTCGATGAGTGTAATGGCCTGATTTCAATAGTTAACTTCTGGTTTGTCCGTTGAATCAGGCGCTCCGCAGATTACACCCTGATTGTGCCCGCTTACATAAACCGGTGCATTTTGGGCCAACCAAAGACCAACCGCAGTCGTTGTGTTTTGGACGGTTTCCGGCACGACAGCGGGGGTATCGTGCGGATACGGATCTTCGTAATTGTCAACCGACCATTCTGAAGGAATGGCTTGTTGCTGGCTCAACTCGCTGACGAACGTCTGCGTGTCGCTACTAAAAGTATTGTTGTGGAATTCACGGAAAGTATCTGGCTTGCCTTTGGCGTTGGTGGGCCAAGGATAAGGAGAAAGCAACATGGTCGTGCGCAAGCCGTGTTCATTGCCCCATTGGATGGCCTGCACAATAAATTTCTGGTAGCCAGGGCCGCTTCCGCCGGTCAGAAAGAAGTTGGGCGGAACATCGAAGGCGATGGCTTTGCCATAAAGAGCCTCCCCGCGCTCCAGCGCGTAGTAGGGGTTCGTAGCAAAAACGTGATCTCCTTGTTTTGGTTCGTTTCGAGCATTGGGGCCCACGATCGGAGCAACCGTTTCGATGCCGACAGTTCTCGCCGCATCCACGTACTCTCGCCAGAGCTTCAGGTCCTTCTGCAATTGTCCGCGACGGGCATGATCGGACGGCGTGTCCACATTGGCTTCCGATGGCTTAAGACCATTTTGTATGTACACCGCCTGGTAGTAACCGTAGCTTGGAGGAAGGGTGAAGTAGTCAGCGCCGACCTGTCCGAGCTCAGCTTGCCCGGGCCCGGTTCCGGTGAACACGCTCTCGATCGCCTGGATGATGCTCGGCGGGTGCTCGGCTGCAACGACGGCATTGGCATGCTCGTAGAGCCCCACATGCCCGGTTTGGAGGAGCTCGGTGAACTGGTCACCGTTTTCGAGGCCATCAAACCCGCCCGTCCCGCCGACGAAAATATACACACCGAGGTTCTCACAGGCAGTCCTTCCTCCGGAGTCGACGGCCGCATTGTCCTGCTGCGCCGCATTGGCGGCCGGGATGGCCAAGGTCATAGCCCCGGCCAACGCTAGATGCCAGTATCGGTGTCGCACACGGATCTTGGGCATAGCTTCGAGAGACTGACTACCGCGAAGAGCGGCGTAAAATCGCTGCGTGGATCCTTTGGAAAAAATCATACTCGGGCTTCTCTGGTGCTGCAGCGGCCTTGTGTGGGTCTGCCGCGCTAGGACGCAGGAAGCGAATTCGAACACGCCAGTGTCCCTCTTGTTCGGAATTCTCTCCCATCGTCATTGACCTCACAACCTCTTGGGTTCTGAGTTAGCGCTCAGTAATTGCTCAGCAACACTCCCGCGGAACTTCCATAACTTCCAGCCTCGCCATATCCCTCAAAATTCGCAATGACCAAGTCGAGCGCGCCATTCCCCGTAAGATCTCCCACTCCCACCGAGAACGCGCCCCAATATCCACCCGACCCATAAGTAGATGCCGTCTGAAAAGTCCCGTTCCCATTCCCCAGCAGCACGCTCACCGTCCCCGCTCCCGGCGACGAACACTCCGTCGGAGCACAGAAGTTCGACACCACCAGATCAGGAATCCCATCTCCATTCACATCCGCCGCCACCACCGACGTCGCGCTGTATGCGCCCGTTCCATACGTCACCATCGGCCCAAACGTTCCGTCGCCATTGCCCAATAACACTCCAACGCCGCCTTCCGAGCACGTACCTCCCGAAGGACAATTGCTCATCACCGCCAGCAAATCCGGAATCCCATCCCCGTTCACATCCGCCGCCGCCACGTATCCCACCGTCCCGTTTCCGTTCTCTATCTTTTTCAGCTTCTCGAATTTTCCATCGCCCTTATTCA
>DATEBK010000336.1:0-3807 GCA_035287825.1 Terriglobales bacterium | reverse complement strand
TACGACGGCGGCGGTGGCGGGTTCGGATTTCTGGCCTACTTCGTCTCCGCGAAAGTAGCGGCCTTTATTTTTTGCGGCTTGCATTTCGGGCATGGCGGCGTAGGGCTTGGAGTAATCGTTGTTGGCGTTCCAGAAGAGAAAGCCGACTCCACCTTTTTGTTTGGCCGTTTCGATTTGAACCTCAACATACTCGGGTGAGTAAGTCTTGGTGCGCCAGGCGAAAGCCTGCAGCCAGGGACGAATTACGACGCCGCTATCTTTGGTGATGAGTTTGAAACGATCCATGGACTCGCCGATGAAATGCTCAGGCGCGTCGCCGGGGTGAGCGATGCCATCCATGCCAAAGAAGTGTGAGGGATAGATCATGGGGGAAAGTACATCGCAGTGCTTGGCCATGGCGACGATGTCTTGTCCGGTGTGCGCTAGATCGACGGGACGTTGCCAAGCCATGACTCCGAAGACGTCGAGCGAGAGCAGGACTCCGGTGGGATGGATCTGGGTGTAGGCGCGGTCGAGGAAGTTGGCTATAACTTCAGAGCGCTGCTGGTTCGGATGGTCGGTCTGGTAATTGAAGGCGGCATCTTTCTGATTGCCTTCGGCGGGAAAGCGGACGTAGTCGAACTGAACTTCATCGACTCCAGATTGGGCGACGAATTTCGCCAGGGCGATGTCGTAATCCTGGACTTTGGGGTTCGAGGGGTCGGTCCAGACGAGCTTGCCGTTTTCGCGCCAGGGTTGATCGGAGCTACGCGACTTTACCGCGAGTTCGGGATGGGTGGTAACGAGGTGCTCATCGCGGAAGATGGCGATGCGGGCGATGGCGTGCATGTTTTCGGAGTGCAGGAAGTGAACGAATTTGGGGAGATCGGGAATATAGTGGCGCTGTCCGGTGGCGAGGGGGTTATCGAAGGCGATGTTGACGATGCCGTCGCTATCTTTGATATCGAAGACGACGGCGTTGCCACCGACTTCCTTCCAATGGCGGATGATGCGCATTCCGTGGTCGCTGCCGGCCATGACTCCGGTGAGATAAATGGCGCGTACTTCAAAATCTCTTGCAACTGGCACCGATTTCTCTACAATTGCGGCTTCGAGAATTCCGGGGATAATGATCTGCTCTCCGGGTTTAAGGAAAGTTCCCTTAAGATCTTGATTGGCAGCATGGATAGCTTCGGCGAGTTCGGCCGAGGTGAGGAACTTTGTGCGCTTCAGATATTTGCGGGCGACGGAGGGGATGCTGTCTCCGCGCTGGGCGACGTAGACGCCGGACCCTGGTGGGGCGACGATGGGAACGAGGGCGGTTGCGCCGGCTTTTTTGGTGGCAGTGGCATTCACCTGAAGCAACTGCTGGGCGTGGGGATTTTGCACGGCGGCTGCCGGGGGAGACAAGAGAAAGCTGGACACGGCCAAGCGGAACAGGAAAGCGGCAGCGGCCTCTAATGTGATCGTGGCAGTCAGATGTTTGGCTAGCGCAAGTCTAGCAGCCGAGAGCCGGGACGTCGAGAGTCGGGGCGTCGAGAGTGTGGACAAGGGTGTTCTCCAAGAAGGAAAGCTATTTCTATTGTGGCCGGACAGTAATCTAATCTCCAGTTACGTGCGGGCTAGGCGGGTTTGGCTACGGGACATGGGCGCGCGGGTGGAGCACGGAAGCTGATGGAAACTTCCAGCAGTCTGCAAACTATTGCTCTTGGAGGGGCTGTGGGTAATTGCCGGGTTTCGGCGCGGGACGGGCCAGGCGACGTGGGGACGATGAGAAACGGGGCCTTACGGGGCGGGCGGAAGATGGCTAACGGCTTGCACTAGGAGGCAGTGGGAAGAGGAGAGAGCAGCCTCCTCACAAGTGACAAAAATGAGCAGCTTGGCAGGAAAGAGCTTTCCAGAAGATATGAAGATCCCGGAAAGGAAACAGGGGCCCGAAACGATGAGAACGAACCTTGCAACCGTGCTGGATCCGAGCCGCCGCAGCAATGACGCCCGTGAGTTTGAAGCATCTCTGCGCCGGAAGATTGTGGGGCAGGACCAAGCGATCGAAAAGGTCGCCGAGATTTATCAGATGTTTCTGGCGGGGCTAAATGCGCCGGGGCGTCCGGTGGGAAATCTGTTGTTTCTGGGGCCGACTGGCTCGGGCAAGACGCGAGTAGTAGAAGCGGTAGCCGAATCTTTGTTTGGCGACGCGCGCGCGTGCATCAAGATCGATTGCGCCGAGTTCCAGCATTCGCACGAGATTGCCAAGCTGATTGGTTCGCCTCCGGGATATCTGGGACATCGCGAGACGCATCCGCTGTTGACGCAGGAAGCGCTCAACCAGTGGCACACGGAAAAGCTGAAGCTGTCGATTCTGTTGTTTGACGAGATTGAGAAGGCGTCTGACTCGCTGTGGCAGCTGCTGCTGGGAATTTTGGACAAAGCGACTTTGACTTTGGGCGACAACCGGCGTGTCGATCTTTCGAGCTGCATCATTATCATGACCTCGAACCTGGGCGCGGCGGAGATGAATGGGCTGGTTGACGGCGGGTTGGGATTTGCGCCGAGAGCGGTGCAAGTGGATAACGCGCTGGACGACAAAATCAATCGCTCGGCAGTGGACGCGGCGCGGCGCAAGTTCGCTCCTGAGTTCATGAACCGCATCGACAAGGTGGTGGTGTTCAAGACGCTGCGGTCGGAGCATCTGCAGCAGATTCTGGAAATCGAATTGGGGATGGTGCAGCAGCGGGTGCTGATGGCCGCGGGCGCGCATCAGTTCGTATTCAATTGCACGCCAGAAGTGAAGAACTTTCTGCTGGCGGAAGGTACCGATCCGAAGTATGGAGCGCGGCACCTGAAACGTGCAATTGAACGGCATCTGGTGTTTCCGCTGGCGAACCTGGTGGCGACTGGACAGGTGAAACTGGGAGATTTTATCCGCGTCGATCTGGTGGGGGAGAATAAACTCACTTTTGTAAAAGAAGCGGAAGGCGCGATGGTACCGGTGCTGCTCGAGCGTTATGGAGCGGCGGCGGCGATGCCGGCGGTAGCGGCGGCCAGAGCGGCGCGTCCGGTGATACAACGCAAGGAGTTTGGCGCCGGATCACAAAACGAGAATAAGTAAGTCAAGTTGCTGGTAGGTGGGGCACCGCGTGGGCGGTGCCCTTTTTTATTTGTGGCGAGACGCATCCAGTTCCTAGAACTTAACCAGGATGTCGATGTCGACTATGGACTCGTCCTTGCGCAGATCGGGGAACCATACGGTGCTGCCTTGTGCGCCGCAGGCAGTTTGGGCGGCGGTTAGGGTCTCCTCCATGGACGAATTTCCGTCGTTGCAGGCAAAGAACTGAGGATAGCCGTTGTTGGTGTAGGGCACTCCGCCGGAACCCGGCGGCGTAATTCCGCCGCGACCAGTCCAATACGGCACGCTGGCGTGACGGTAGTCGTACTCCCAGCGGAAAGTGAGCCACTGCCGGGGCATGTAATCAAACGTGAGCGAGGAATCCCAGGCCTTGAATTGGTCTCCGGGATTGCCGGTGAAGTAGGGAGCGTTGATCGCTGCCGAAGGCGCAGTCTCACCGTTGATAGGTGGATCGAGGACCAAGTAACGTCCGGGATTGTTGATTTGGCCGCCGCCAACGGTGAGTCCGAATGTGTCTTTCTTGAACCACATGCGGTTGTAGAGCATGTAGCCGATAAAGCTTTGCTTAGGATCGATTCCTCCATACGGAAAATTGGCGCTCGCCGGCGCCAGCGGATCCCTCTTGTTGCCGAGGCAGCTCACGCCGGCAAGAGTGGCTGTGCTGGGGCCGAATTCGCAACCCAAATCACCGGTGAACGAGA
>DATEBK010000335.1:0-6924 GCA_035287825.1 Terriglobales bacterium | reverse complement strand
AAGGTCGTTGATCTCCACCTCAACCAGTTTTTCCAGCTTCCGAGCCGAATCCGACCGTTTGCGTGACAAGTTGCGCGCCGCTTTGCGGTAATCGTCGGCGGTGATTGCCAGTTCGGCCCGCAATTCCAGCAACACTTGGTCCTTATTCTCCATCTCCGAAATCTTGCGGCGAGTGTCATCACCGTAAGCAATCACCTGATCGAGCGTTGGTCCGTACTTTCGCTTCAGGCGGTCGAGCAGGGCCAAACGTTCTTCAATTTCCGCAAGCCGTTCAGGAGAAGCTTGAATTCCTCCCGCATAATCGCGCAGCGTCGCTCCCACATCTTCCACGCTGATGCGCGCCGATTCGAGGTCTGCAAGCGCTTCCTGAAATTTGGGCTCATAACGGACCAGTTCCTCCACATGCTTTTGCGCAGCACGCAAGCTCGACGAGGTAGAAGAGTTCCCTTCATAGAGCAAATCGAAGGCGTTGATCGCCGCGCCGTAAATCTTCTCGGCATTCGCCAGAACGCGCTTTTCGGCCTCCAGACGCTCATCTTCCGATTCGCCACGGCTCGGATGAAGTTGCGCCTCTTCGATCTCGTGCCACTGGAAGTTCCACAGATCGAGCAGTCGCACGCGATCCTGCTCGTCCTGTTCGAGTTCTGCGATGCGGCCGCGAATCTTCTTCCAATGGAGAAACGCTGCCGACACATCTTTCGTGTCGACTCCGGAGTAAGCATCGAGCAAGTCCTGCCGAGCAGCTGCGTCGAAATTCACCAGCGATTCATTCTGTGCGTGGATTACGGCCAGATGCGGAGCAATCTGCTTCAGAACCGCGACCGTAGCAGGCTGATTGTTGATGAAGACTCGTCCCTTGCCGCCCGGAGCAATCTCGCGCCGCAGAATTAGCGAGTCATTATCAGCGTCGAGTCCATTGGTTTCAAGGATCGCCTCGATTGCTCGCGTCGCAGTTCCCTCGCTCTCAAACACGGCCGCGACGACCGCTCGCTCAGCTCCAGTGCGAATTACATCCGACGAAGCTTTTTCACCGAGTAGCAAGCCGAGCGCATCGATCAGAATCGACTTCCCCGCTCCAGTCTCGCCCGTCAGAAGATTCAAGCCAGACTCGAAAGCGATGACCACGCTGTCGATGACCGCGTAATTTTCCAGTCGAAGTTCCGCCAGCACAAAGTCCTCTAGTAATGCAGTGCGAGCGAACCTCGCCCGCTGGTTTGATCTTATGCCTTCGATCTTATGTGCTTTCGACCTCAGCTTGCCACCATTTTCGTTCATCCGCAATTTGTGCGCAGCATAGCACCAAACGCGAAGTAGATATTGTCAAAATGTCACTACAGCAGATTCCTCATTACCGATGCGATACCCCGCTAAACCCTGTCCCAACCATGTTCTATAATTGGTCAGGGATTTTCCCCAAACCGATGCACTTTTCTTCCGTCCTGCTGATGTTTGTCGGCGGCGAAATCGTTGATCTCGTCCTTCAGACCGGTCCGGTCGCCAAATCTGTCCTGCTGCTGCTCATCGCATTCAGCGTGCTTTCCTGGGCGGTAATCCTTTCCAAGTGGAGAGTCATCAACCGTGCCCGCGGCCAGAGCGAACGCTTTATCCGCTCGTTCCGCAAGGCGCAACGCATGCAAGACATCGCCTCGGTGTCTGATCAGTTCCGTCCCAGCCCGCTGGTAGGAGTATTTGAGGCCGCCGTGGTTGAGTTCAAGCGGCAGATGGGAACGACTGGCGGCATCCACAACTTGGTCGCCATTCAGCGTTCCATGCAAATCGCGTCCTCGGAAGAAATCACGCGCCTCGAGCGCAATCTTCCGTGGTTGGCCATCACGGGTGCCGTGACTCCGTTTATCGGATTGTTCGGGACCGTCTGGGGCATCATCGACGCCTTCCACGGATTGGGCACGGCCGGGGCCGCGACTCTACGTGCCGTCGCTCCGGGAATTTCCGAAGCTCTTATTACTACTGCCGCTGGTCTCGCTGCGGCGATTCCGGCGGTGATCGCCTACAACCTTATCGTTGGCTCGATCCGCGAACTGGCTGCGCGTAATGACGACTTCGCGCTCGAGATGCTGAATCTGGTAGAGCGCCAGCAAACTACGCAGTCCACCGAGGCACGCCGCTGATGGCCTTTACTGCTGCTAACGGACGCACACAAACGGCGCTGGCTGATATCAACATCACGCCGCTGGTGGATGTCGTCCTGGTGTTGCTTATTATTTTTATGGTGACTGCACCGGTGCTACAGTCGGGAATCGAAGTGAATGTGCCGCACACCCGCACCGTCAAAGAGATCACCGAAGAGCGTCTGGTGATCAGCATCGACAAGTCGCAGAAAGTTTTTCTTGGCAATGATCCCATCAACATTAATAGGATCGGAACGGTCCTGCGACAGAAAGTCCGCGATCCGCAGCACCAGTCGATTTTCTTACGCTCCGACGAAGATGTCCCGTTCGGCGCCTTTGCGACCGTCATGGATGCTATAAAGCAGGCAGGCATCAGCAACGTAAGCATCGTCACGCAGCCAATGGATAGCCATGGCAGCCGCCAGTAATTTCGACATCTACTCCGAACACGCACAGTTGCGACGGCCTCTGGCGTGGTCATTTGGGCTGCATGTGGCATTCGCCGCCTTCTGCGTGCTCTACGCCGTTTTCCTTCAAGGCTTCCGCAAGAACTCATGGGGCAGCGGTGGCACTGGTGACGCCATGGGAGCGACACTGGTAAGCACGATTCCGCTACCGGCTAATCCCGAGCAGACAACGAATGTGCTGGCAACGGAATCCAAAGGACTCTCGAAGTCGGAGCCCGCGGTTCAGGAGAAAGAACCGGAAGCGATTCCGATTCCCGACAAGAACACGAAGACAAAATTGAAACCCGCACCCGTAAAGAGCGCTACGCAACGAAAACCGGAACCCGAACCGGCAGAATCGAATCAAATTCCGTATGGCGAGGGCGGCCCGGTCAGCGGCCCCTATACCATGACCGCAGGCGGCACCAAGGGTGGCTTTGGCTTTACAGGAAGCGGCGGTGATTTCGGGAGCCAGTTCGCGTGGTACGTACAGGCCGTGCAAAGAAAAGTCACCGAGAACTGGCTGAAATATGAAGTCGATCCACGGATCTCCGATGCGAAACGCGTTTACCTGACGTTTGATATTGCGCGCGACGGCCATCCCTCAAATGTCGAGGTTGAGCAATCGAGTGGCGTGCCATCGCTTGATCAGTCGGCGGTCCGGGCACTGCAGCGCATTGACACATTCGGCCCACTGCCCTCGACTTATTCGGGAAGCAAAGTGTCGGTAGAGTTTTGGTTTGATTACAAGAGGTAGAAAGATAGGGAGCTTAATTTGAGCAACTCGTATCGCAGCATTGGTCGCTACGCCTCCTTGACCTTCGCCGCCTTGCTGTTATTTGGGGCTGCTAGTTCCGCGCAAGACTGGATTCGCACTGGCACCGGGCTCGGTGTGGAGCGCGTGCGTCTCGCCGCCGCCGATTTCAAGCCCTCGACGTCTGACGCCAAGAACGCCGAACTACTGAAGACCTTCAACGACGTACTCTGGAACGACCTGGGAAATGCAGGTATCTTCGATCTCGTTTCGAAAAGTTTTTACCCGTTGCAAGAGCCGGGTCAACCTTCCGATGTCAATTTCTCGGCGTGGAGTTCCCCACCTCCGAATACCTCCATGCTCGCGTTCGGCAATCTCGGAGCGGCCTCGGGCAAAGTCACGGTGCAGGGCTGGCTCTATGACGTGAAGAATCAGGCGTCACCGCAAGTGCTCGGCAAACAATATACCGATAATGCGACCCTCGATGCCGTCCGCATTATCGCGCATCGCTTTGCTGACGAAATCATCTTTCGCCTCGGCGGCGGCGTGCAAGGAATCGCCGAAACCAAAATCTATTTCATCAGTGAACGAACCGGGCACAAAGAAGTCTGGATGATGGATTACGACGGCGCCAACCAGCAGCAACTCACGCGCTCCGGAAGCATCTCGCTCTCGCCGCGTATTTCGCCCGACGGTTCTCGCCTGGCCTTCAGTTCCATCAACAAAGGCGGTTGGGAAATCATGATGTACTCCTTCGATCTCAACCGCGTCGTGGCCTTTCCGCGTTTTGGCGGTATGAATCTATCGCCATCATGGTCGCCCGACGGCAAGCTCGCGTTCTCTTCTTCGCGCAATGGTTATCCCAATATCTGGGTGATCGATGGCTCTGGAGGCAACTCGCGCCGTCTGACCAGCGATAAGGGGCCCGACGTTTCGCCCACTTGGAATCGTAAGACGGGCAGTCAGATTGCCTTCGTCAGCGGACGCACCGGTTTGCCGCAGATCTACACCATGGAATCCGATGGCACCAATCTGCAGCGCGTCACGGATCAAGGCTATGCGGTCTCTCCTAATTGGTCGCCGAACGGGCAATTTCTGACTTTTTCCTGGATGCGCAAATATGGTCCAGGAGAGCCGGGATCGAACGACATTTACTTGATGGATGTTGCCAGCAAGCAATGGGTGCAGCTCACCCATGACGCCGGACGTAACGATTTTCCCTGCTGGTCACCAGATGGACGGCACATAGTGTTTCAGTCTCACCGTTCCGGCAGCGATCAGATCTGGAGCATGCTAGCCGACGGCACAAATGTGAAGCAGTTAACCTTTGGCAGTTCGAACACGCAGCCGAACTGGAGTTGGAAGTAGATTCGACATCACTTTTTGCGGCTGGCCCGTGTGCGCCCCGCCGCCAAGTTGCAAATGCACCGCCACCTCGGGGCGCACAGAAACGAGGAATTCGTGAAGCACGTAACAGCAACTCGGACGACACGCACCTTGACTGGATGGTTCTCTCTTGCGCTGGCAATCGGCGCAATCGCGTTTCTGGCCGCATGCGCGAAGAAAGTTGCTCCGCCACCGCCACCGCCGCCACCCAGCATGACAGCTCCCACCGCTTCGCTGTCGGCGACCCCGAACACCGTCGACGCCGGCCAACCGACTACTTTATCCTGGCAGACAACGAACGCAACCGACGTCAGCATCGACGGTATCGGCCCGGTTGACCCAACAGGCTCGCGTCAGGTGACTCCGGCCGACTCGACCACTTACCATCTCGTCGCCAAAGGCTCTGGCGGAACACAGGAGGCCACGGCGCGCGTCACGGTCAACGCCGCGGCCGCTCCGGCACCGACTTCGACTTATAACGCCACCGAAGAAGAACTCTTTGCACAAAACGTAAAGGACATTTACTTCGACTATGACAAAGCCGATATTCGCGCGTCCGACCAAAGCGTGATCCAGGGCGACGCGCAGTTCCTGCAACAGCATCCCAACATCCGCATCACGATTGAGGGACACTGCGACGAACGCGGCTCGACTGAATACAACCTGGCTCTCGGCACCAATCGCGCGGATTCGGTCAAGAACGCGCTCATTCAGGCCGGAGTAAGCGGTGATCGCATCAAGACGTTCAGCTACGGCAAAGAAAAACCTTTCTGTACCGAGTCGAACGAAAGTTGCTGGCAGCAGAACCGCCGCGGGCACTTCGTCTACGAGAAATAGCTGCATGGCACGCGCGGGTAGCCTGCGTACAGATAAACGACTGGCGCGGAGCAATCTCAATGTCCGCGCCAGCGCAAGCTTGAGATTTGCAGAGATTCTCCAAGGTCAACTATGAAATCAATTCGCATCTCACTCACACTCGTGTTGTTCTCGGCGGTTTTCGCCGGGATGTCGATCTCTCCCGCGTACGCCGTCAACAAAGACATGGTCGAACTGCAGACGCAGATCACCGCGTTGCAGCAACAGATGACGCAGATGAAGCAGTCTTTCGACGAACGCATGGGCGTCATGCGAAACCTGCTTGAGGCGAACACCGACGCCGCCAACAAAGTGAGCGCCGCGATCAACAGCCTGCAGGCTTCGATCAATAAGCAGCAGGAGGATCGTTCGGGCCAAGTCGACCAGATCTCAGGCCAGATTCAGGCGCTCAACGACACCATGGACGAACTGAAGGTTCGCCTTGCCAAGCTGAGCAAGCAATTCGAGGACATGCAGGTCGCGCAGCAGTCCATGGCTGCGCAACAGACGGCAGCACAGCAAAAGGCTCAGGAGATCGCGTCGGCTCCTCCTCCAGATGTGCTTTACCAGAACGCGTTGCGCGATTACAACGGCGGCAATAACGATCTGGCTACACAGGAGTTCAACGACTACATCAAGTTTTATCCGAATACCGATTTGGCGGGAAACGCATATTTCTATCTGGCGGAAATTCAATACAAAGCTGGCGATTATCAGAAGGCAGTCGCGAGCTACGATCTCGTGCTGCAGAACTTTCCCAGCGGAAATAAGGCTGCTTCCGCGCAGCTTAAGAAGGGACTCGCGCTGATCGAACTGGGCAAGCAAGACGATGGCATCCAGGAGTTGAAGCACGTCGTCCAACGCTATCCTCGCACTCCCGAAGCAACCCAGGCTCACGACAAACTGCGCAAGCTAGGAGTGGTAACGACAACTACAAAAAGTCGATAACGCGTTACGGATGTGCCTCGGACTTAGGCACGACAACGCCACCCTCAATCTTCGGAATTCCGAAATGGCCACCGAGATGGGCGACGTCCATGGGACTGATTGATCCCGACACAACGACAAAGTTGACTTCGTTCGCCTTGGCCTGCAGCACGGCGACATTGCTGATGGCGTTATTATCGAGCCGGATCCACAGATCCGTCTCACCTGCGCCGCCATCCTTCTCATGCTTGTTCATCAGCTGTTTCCAGCCTGCGGCCTGATACTCGGTCTTTACCGAACTCAACGCGTCGGGGTCGTAGGTCCAAGTCCGGGGAAAACGGTAGCTGCGAACTGAAACCGCATTTACGCCGGCAATCACGCGCTGTAAGTCTTCATCGCCGCTATCGAGTTTGGAGGCAAACACCAG
>DATEBK010000334.1:0-4230 GCA_035287825.1 Terriglobales bacterium | reverse complement strand
AGCAACGCCATATCGTAATTGTCTAATCCAGGACCAGAAAAAAAGCGCCGCCTCGCCGTTCCTGGTGTCCCTGGTGCGTTCTCACTGAACTGGGACGCATTGAAATAAGCCCCGTTCCGCGGATTGTGGTTCAAATCAAGAGGGCCGCCTGCGTAATCCGGCTCATCGATTCCAAAATTGTTGATGCCATTCGGCTCGGCCCCAATCAGAGAATTGTCGCCATAATTGATCAGCGTCACCGGCAGACCCGTACTGAAATGAGTGATCCCCGAGATTTCCCACCCCCTCGTCCAGCCGTTTGAAGCGCGGAACAAACTCTCGAAAGGGAGCTGATAGTTGTAGCTGACGACAAAGTTGTGCCTGACATCAAAAGAGGACAAGGCCTTGCTGAGCGAAGGATTGAACGGATTGACCGCTTCACCAAGGTTTGAAGACTGGTCCTGCGACTTGCTGTAGGTGTATCCGGCAAGGACGTTGAAATGTTTGCTGGTGTGCCGCAAAGTGACCTGTAAGGCGTTGTAATTGGAATTGCCGATCGTAGTTTGATTGGCATTGCTTCCGAAATTGGAACCGAGTGGTCCTCGGGTGCCGTTATACACCTTACCGCCTACAGTGGTGTATTTAGTATCCTCGCCGAAAGGACCGCATGGCGTCTCTCCCGAAACAAGGTTGGCCGGATTGCTCAAGAACAGACAGAGTGCTGGATTGCCGGGATTGGCTTCTTCCAGCACCAGAAGGCGATGCCCCTGGTTGCCAACGTAATTCACGCTGAGAACGGAGTTGGCTCCAAAACCGCGTTCGAGCGACAGCATGTATTGTTCGGTGTAAGGAATGCGATTGCTGGTGGAATAGTTCGGCAAGCCGGTGATCGGCTCGAACTGCGTAAAGTCGATAGGGTCGGGATGACTCGCGCTTGAGTTTAATGCCGCCAGCGTTACGGGAAAATATTGGCCTAGATTCTGGCCGTTTGATGCCGTGATAAATGGCGTCGGGAAAAGCGGCGGCGCGGGGCTCGTATAAGTTGTACCGTACGGCGCATTGGCGGCCATTACTCCGATCGTAAGCGCCTCGATCGCAGTGTAGAAAATGCCATAGCTCGCTCGGATGCTGGTCTGGCCGGGCCCGCCCAGTATTTTCGCGAACATGCCATCGCCTGAGGCGCTGGGTGAATACGCCAGTCCGATGCGCGGAGCAAAGTCTCGATCCCCAGGAGGCGCCAGCGTCCTCGGCACCCCGGGATCGGTGGGATAAAGAATGCCGGCGGGGGCATTCGGAAACACAACCGACTGCTTCCCAGGGACGAATGTGGCGATCTGGTTGTATTTTTCATACCAGGGCTCGATGCGGTCCCAGCGCAAGCCGTAGTTCAGAGTGAGATCGTGTCTTACTCGCCAGCTATCCTGAGCATAGAAGCCTGCATATTTATTTCTCCCATAAAAGGGTTGAAGCTGGCTTTGGTTGTACTGGCTTGGGATGCCCAGCAGAAAATCCGCGAAGTCCGATCCTGTCTCCGTTCCAAAAAACAGAAAGCTGCCATTAAACTGAGCGATGGCATTGACATTGATCTGATCGTAGTGAAACTCGCCACCCGCCTTAAGGGTGTGCGTTCCGATTACTTTGGAAAAATTGTCTAGCCACTGAAAAGTGTTGCCGACCTGCTTTAACTCATTGGTATTGGTTCCGATGGTGAAGCTGTTAAAGCCGATGCTTTCTACCCCTTCCGTAGCCGGCGAGAGCGGCACGATTCCAGAAGTTCCTTCACCCACCGTGAAGCCCTGCGATTGCAGACTAACGCCGACTCCGCCGACGGGCTTGCCGAGATCGTTCGCGTTACGCAGGTAGCTGAAGTGAAATTCATTCACGGCAGTTGCATTGATCGTTTTGGTATTGCCGATGCCGAACAATTGCGCCCGGCCCGCATACAGTGCATTGAAGCCGGGAACGTTCGCTCCGCCTTGCGCCACCGGATAGGGATTGTTCTGAGACCAGTTGTCGAGAAAGTAGTAAGCGGAGATCAATCCCCAGCCGGTGTTGGCATCCAGTCGATAGGCGCCCTTGTCGTCGCGCAGAGTCTGGTTGAAGGAGGAAGTGGAGAATGTGCCATTGGTATTGTTGGGCGTGGGAATATATTTCAACAGGTTGGTTGCCGGTGCGGACCAGGCGCTTTGGGGGATGGAAAGAGTGGGCAACACGCACTGTGTCGTGTACATGCAGCTGGAAGGATAGACCTTGGTGGGGTCGGTCGGGTCAATCGGTTCGTGCTCACCGGCGAAATAATAATAAGGCTCATTCTGCGTAACCCCATAACCCAGCCGTTGCGAAAGGGATGTGGCCCAGGAAGAACCAGTCACCGTGGTCGGGATCGTGTTTCCGTCCGCGTCTGTGGTGGTAAAGGAACTCTGGAGATCGGACAGGTTTCCCTGACGGTCCTGGCTCGAAGGGATTGCGATTTGCGGCGTGTCGATTCCCTGCGTTGATCGGGTGCCTTGATAATCGCCGAAAAAGAAAATCTTCCCTTTTCGAATCGGGCCTCCGAATGTACCCCCGAACTGGTTTTGATTGAACGCTCCCCGCGCAGGAGAAAAATAGTTGCGGGAGTCGAAGTTCGTATTGCGCAGAAATTCGAATCCATCGCCGTGGAACGCATTGGCGCCGGACTTTGTGACCACATTGATCTGGCCCCCGCTGAACTCGCCGTACTCTGCATCGAAGTTGTTCGTGAGAATACGAAACTCGGCAATGGAGTCCAGGTTTGGGATGATGGCGGCTCCCATGTTGACGTCTTCTTCCACATCGCTGCCGTTCACGATAAAGCTGTTGGCAAATTCCCTTTGACCGTTGATCGATATAGTTCCGGGATTCAGGTCTCCCGAAGGAGAAAGCGCGCTTGCTCCGACATCCTGTACCGTATCGGACGTGATAGAAGTGGCCGGCGCAACTCCCGGCTGTAATGCGAGCAAATCCGTGTAGCTGCGCCCGTTGAGGGGCACAGCCGTCATCCGAGCCGCGCTGATTACTTCTCCCACCTGCGTACTCGTCGTTTCAACCTGGAACTGATTTTCGACCACCGTAATCGCGTCCGACGCCTCGCCCACTTCGAGTACGGCATCGACGGTCAATGCGCTGTTCGCGTCGATGACGATTCCGGTCCGCTGGTAAAGCCTGAAACCGCTGTTCTCGACGGCAACGCTGTAACGTCCGACTGCAAGCTCTGGAAAGGAATAAAAGCCGCGGTCGTTCGTGGTCACGTGATGTTGGACTCCGGTATCGAGCTCAGTGGCGGAAACGCTGGAGTTGGGAATTACTGCGCCGCTCGCGTCTCGCACCGTGCCGGAGACACTGCCTCCGGCTCCCGCCCATAAATTGCCAGCCAGGAGAAGGAGAACCGCAAAGCCAACAACTATTGTTGCGACCCAGTCGCAATAGAGTCTGAAAAAATGAGGGCCTAATTCCGTGCGCTTTGGCATTGCCTGCACACACCCCCCACCTCAAGTCGCACCACGCGGATCTGGAACCCGCTCCGCGCCGCCATCTCCGCCTTAAGCTTCTCGAAAGAAGGGCTCGCGTATTCCATGATCGCCCCGCACCGAAAGCAAGCCATGTGGCAATGGTCTCGACTCGTCTTCACCTCGTAATAGTGTTTCTCGCCTTCGATATGCATGAGGTCGAGTTCGTCAATCAACCCGTGCCGCTTAAGCAGTGCAATCGTTCGATAAACTGTGGCGCGGTCGATACCTTCATCTCTCTTTCGCGCCACTTCCAAAAGGGCCGCCGCATCCAGGTGCCGCGGTGAGTTCTGAATAATTTCCACCAGCAGGCGCCGTTGCGTGGTCATCCGCACACCGCGCTCTCCCAGCTCCTTCATCAGAGAGCGACGAGTAATTGCCGTGCTATCGTTGGACTTTCCGGATGGCGATCTTCCCAGTTGCGACTCGGTCGCAACTACTGCTCCAGCTCGCATGTCCTTCTTCTCCTTCCTTTCCAATTTACGATGAGGTTGTTAACTGGACGTAAAAACTAGAACGAATATTCCATCGCACAAAAACACATCACCGGAAAATCCCATTCATCGCAGGGCGATGAATGGGATCTTTAGCAGGAATCTCTCAACCGAACAGCAACTCGAACCATCAAACAGCGCGAAGAGTCGACCGTGCGGAGGCGAAGCTAATCTCCCGCCACCGGCTCGCCAACTTCTTCAACCTTCTTCGCCGCGCCATTCCCGTTCGC
>DATEBK010000333.1:0-2007 GCA_035287825.1 Terriglobales bacterium | reverse complement strand
GTCGAAGAAGATGCGACAGGGGTAGAGTCAAAATCCCCACCCTGTCGCGAAAAACGCGACAAGGATGGAGCACCCCGAAACGGCGCAAACGTCTGCTCTCAAGCTAGGATTTTGTTTAAAGCGAACCGACCTGGTGCATGGGCTTCCTCGCCAAGGGGGCGAGACTGGCAAGAAATTTCCGAATCTCATCGAGATCCTGATCGGAAATCGCGGTAAACTTTAGGCCGATTCCGTAGCCTGGACTTCTGTGGGCGACTTCGGCGTCGGCCCAGGCCTTGATTTGTCCAATCCAGATGGCAACTCTCACCTTCGTTCCAGGCTCCAGAGGGATGGGCATCTCGACGTAGCATCCGCCAAGGCCGAGGTCGGCGACCGTGCCCCAAAAAGATGCGCCCTGCTGAACATGAATCTCGATCGAGTTCTGGCAACGGAAGCGGGGAGTCTTGCGGCGCTCAATACTTCCCGGCTGGAAGTTATCGGGGGCATCGGGAGCGAGCAGGTCATCCCAGAGTGGTTTGTCCGGGGCAGTGCTGCGCAGGCCGATGTGTCCAGCTTTGGGCGTGGCCGGCGCGCCGATCCACGTTACGCGGAAGTGTGCTCGATTGTTGCCGTAGGTCAGTCCAATGGTCTCCCCGACCTTGAGTTCGGGATGAACGTCGATTATCTCTGCGCCGCTGCGGCTGATGTTGACCGTGAGGACTCTCTCGGAAAAGATCTGACCGTGGCTGTCCGTGCCAAAGATACGAACCGGGACCTTGACTTCCTTGCGGGGCTGGCTGCGCTTGCCCATCCGTGCGTGTAACTCCCTTGGCGTTTCATGGTAGGAGAAGCTTTAAGATAAATCGACTGTTTCCAGAATAGCCCCGATGGGTCGGCTTCTCAACAAACCAAAGTTTCCCTCGCCCAACAGAGACCCGAAAATGATTCACCCGGTGGATCTCGCGGAGCGCTTTTTACAGCTGCAATCCCTTCAGGTACTCGCGAAATTCTTCGCCGAGGCCCTCGCGCTTGAGGGCGAACTCCACTGTGGCTTTCAGGAAGCCGAGTTTGTCACCGGCGTCGTGGCGGCGGCCCTCGTAGACACATGCGTACATTTTTTCCTTCTTCAAAAGCCGGCGCAGGCCGTCGGTGAGCTGGAGCTCTCCGCCAGCACCGGGAGTGATGCTGCCCAGAGCGTCGAACACGGCGGGCGTGAGAACGTAGCGGCCGATCACCGCGAGATTGGACGGAGCATCCGCAATTTTCGGCTTCTCCACCAAATCCAGGACTTCGTGCAGCCTGCCGTGTGATCCCGCGACCGGTTTGGTTTTGATAACGCCATACGAGGAAATGGCTGCGCCTTCGATCACCTGCGTCGCAATCACGGAGCATTGCTTCTCGTTGTAAACGTCAATCAGCTGCTTGAGGCACGGAACTTTCGCGTCGATCACATCATCGGCGAGCAGGACTGCGAAGGCCTCGTCGCCGACCAGTTCGCGCGCGGTGAGGATGGCGTGGCCGAGTCCCAGCGCTTCTTTCTGGCGAATGTAGGCGACGTGAATCATGTCGGAGATGGAACGCACGATCTTGAGCAGCTCGGTTTTTCCACGATCCTCAAGCATGCGTTCGAGTTCGTAGCTGACGTCGAAATGATCTTCGATCGCCTGCTTGCCGCGCCCGGTGATGATGATGATCTGATCGCAGCCGGAGGCCATGGCCTCTTCCACGCCGTATTGAATGATGGGCTTGTCGACCAGCGGCAGCATTTCTTTGGGCTGGGCTTTGGTGGCGGGGAGAAAGCGCGTGCCCAGGCCGGCGGCGGGGAAAACAGCTTTGCGCACAGTTCGCGTTTTGCGGCGGTCGGTGTTGGCTCGTCGTTCGGGCGTGGGCTTCATGACTGGATTATTGTAAACTGCGCGCGATTGTGGGGTGGCGGCTACTCTCGTTTAGTTTTCAGGGGTTCGTTTGCTCCGTCAGATTCTGTCGCGGGCGTATCGGCGCTGGCCAACTGTTCGAGAACTGTGCGCA
>DATEBK010000332.1:0-24195 GCA_035287825.1 Terriglobales bacterium | reverse complement strand
CAATATGATTGCGTGCTGATCGTGACCGACCACTCCGACTACGACTACGCGAAGATCGTGCGCGAGTCGCAGCTGGTAGTCGATTCCCGCAACGCCACCCGCGGCATCAAGAGCAACAAAATCGTGCACTGCTAATTGCGGCTGCTGGAAAAGTGATATTGCTCCCACTCAGTTGAGCTGGGTCGATGGTCGTTCCGGGCCATCGACTCTTCGATCTCCATTCTCAGATCTCAATAAATTATTTCGCGGCGCGCCCAAGCGAAGGTTTTTCAATAGAATCCTTTTATGAAAATCGTGAGCGCGGCAGAGATGCGCGAGATCGATCGCTCCACTTCAGAGCGCTTTGGCGTGCCCTCGTTGACGCTGATGGAGAACGCCGGCTCTGCGGTGGCCCGGTTTGTGCTCTCGGATTATCCGCAGGCCGAGCGCGTGAGTGTGATTTGCGGAAAAGGGAACAATGGCGGCGATGGATTTGTCGCGGCGCGCAAGCTTCTCGAAGCCGGCCGCGCGGTCCGCGTGCTGTTACTGTGCCACCCGGAGGACTTGCGCGGGGATGCGGCGCATATGTTTCAGGAGATGGCGCAGAGACCTCATCCTCTGAAAATCACTCCCGTGATTGTGCGTGAGGCGAGCGGGCTCGATTCAGCCGAGGTTCGAGAAGTTTTTGCCGCGGACGTGATTCTGGATGCGATTCTCGGGACGGGATTTCGTCCGCCGATGAGCGTCTTGTATGGGGCGGCAATAGGAAGAATGAATTCGGCGCCGGCTGCAGTGATTGCGGTTGACATTCCTTCAGGAGCGGACGCCGACGCTATGCGAGCGGAAACTTCCAGTCGTGGCGTGGCTTCGCGGAGCGCGATTTCAGAGAATGAGATTTGGGAGAATCAGGCGCGCGGGGATGCGGTCGTCACTTTCACTGCGCCGCGTCTCGCGCATATTTTTGCCGCGCTGACGAACGGACCTACCGTGATTGCGCCGATCGGTTCGCCACGGGAGGCGGTCGTTTCCGAGTTAGGACTGCAGGTGAGCACTGCTCCGGATTTTGCCTCGCTGCTCGCACCGCGGGCGCGGGACGCCAATAAGGGCAGCTACGGGCACGTGCTCGTAATCGGCGGATCGGTGGGCAAGACGGGCGCGGCAGCGATGGCGGGATTTGCCGCGCTGCGGGCGGGCGCTGGCCTCTCGACGGTGGCGACGGCAAAATCCGCGCTGGCGACGGTCGCGTCGTTTCATCCTGAACTGATGACCGAGACACTGCCGGAAACGGAGCAGGGAACGATTTCATTGCGAGCGCTCGGATCTGGTCTGGAGTCGCTGCTGGCGCGGAAGACGCTCGCCATTGGTCCCGGCATCTCGCGGAATTCGGAAACTGCGGAATTTGTTCGCGCTGTCGCCGAGCGTGGCCGCGCTTCCTCTGACGACTCGGTCCTCGGCATGGTCATCGATGCGGATGCGCTGAATGCTTTTGAAGGCATGGCTGAAAAGTTGAACGGGCGCGGGCGAACACTTGTCATCACGCCCCATCCCGGAGAGATGTCGCGCCTTATAGGAATGAGCATCGCGGAAATTCAGGCGAACCGGCTGGAAGTGGCCCGAAAATTTGCTCGCGAGCACGAATTAATTGTCGTGCTCAAGGGACATCGCACGTTGATTACAGCCCCTGATGGCACGGTCTGGGTCAATCCGACCGGCAATCCGGGGATGGCGACCGGGGGCACGGGAGACGTGCTCACGGGATTGGTTGCGGGGTTATTGGCGCAGCATCCGGAGAATGCACTTTTGGCAACTGCTCTCGCGGTGTATCTGCACGGACTGGCGGGCGACCTGGCGGCTGAGTCGCTGGGTGAGAATTCTTTAGTGGCGACAGATTTGATTCGCTTCCTGCCTGCCGCATTCGCCCAAGCAAAGAATTCCAAATCGGAGGAGATTCGGTTGCACGGGTAGCGTCGGTCGAAATCGTGCGTTCCAATTCTCCGTTCGAATCGTCCGGTGGAATCCTCGTCAGAGCAATCCTGATCAGCGCGGGATGTAGCTGTCGAGCAGGGGCAAGAAGTGGGTTCCGAGTTTCATCACGCGGGCCTGGGCGACCTCCGCGGATTCGCCTTTGACCATTGGGGTCATCAGTCGGACCAGGGCTCCGTCGCTGCGATTCATTTTGATCGAGTCGGCAATCAGGTAGTACTTCGCCCAGTACTCGCTGGCCACGGCGCGGCCATGCGCTTGAAACCAGTACAGAACCAGTTGGCGCTCGCCCCCTTTCGCTACCACGTAGCGGTTAGCGGGAAACGAGGAACCGTCGGGACGCGCGATTTCGACGAGCGCGCGCGAAGTGGGGATCCATCCTGCGCCGGGCAGACAATGGCTGGGCGAGTGGATGGTGTCGCCCGATCTCTGCGTCGGAAAATAGGCGACGTAAAGATTGATGAAAGGCTGCGCCATGCTCTGGTTTTCGTAGTCTCGCAGCAGAAACTCGCCTGGCCCGAGGACGTCGAGAGTGGGCTGGTCGATGGTTTCATCCGTGCCCGTCCAGCCATCAATTTGTGAGGGCAGGGAACTCAAAGGCGGATAAGCGGGAACGAACTCGTCGCGCGGTCGCGCCTGTAGACCGGCTGCGGTGATCAGCATGACCGCGGCGGCCATCACAAAGCGAAGCGATCCAGTTCTCGCGTTGGTGCCGGTCACGCGCGCCGGTTGCTGCTGAACTTGAGCAGCAGAAACATGCGCAGTTGAACTGGGTTTCCAGATCAGGCAGATCACGCGATGCAGCGCGAAAAGCATGACCAGCGCCGCTACGAAGATCAGCCATCCTTCGAAAGTATGGAAAAACCCCTCGGCCTTGTCAGGATCCCAGTACTGCACCAGCATTCCGGTGCCAAAGATGCGGAAGCTGTTGGCGGCTACTGCAATCGGGATCGCCGAAAACGCCAGCACCACTCGCACCCAGATCCGCGTTTCCATCAGATAGCCGTAGATGATGGAGAGAGTGATCAGCGTGAGCAGGGACCGGATTCCGCTGCAGGCCTCGACTACGTCGAGCGGCATGGCGGCGAGCACAATGAGATTGCCTTGACGCAGAACGGGAACGCCGACCAGTTCAAGCAGATTCGTCGCCAACTTCGAGGCAAGCAGCTGAAGAGGAAAAGTAATCTGGGAAATGATCAGGCTGGGGATGGGGACCATCAGGATCAGAAAAGCCCATGGGAACAAAACGGCGCGGAAGAAGGTCCATCCCAGAAACAGAATGATGAGGCCGGCCAGCAGAATCAGAAGTGATACCCGGGAAAAGAACAATTCTGCGCCGAGGACTCCCAACGCCAGCATGAGTAGAGCGAGGACCACGAAGGGCAGACCCGCCCAGGACGGCGCAGGTGCTATGGATTGCAAACGCTTACGATCTTGCCAAACCACAAAGAACGCGAAAAGAGGAACGAAGATTCCGTGCTCGAAGTTGGGATCGCGAGATGGCCCGACCCACTGCAGAACGAGATGGACGAGAATCGAGGCGTAGAGCCAGACGATCAGCGAAAGCAGCGTCGCGACCTGCCACCAGGGCATGCCGAACCACAATCGATCCTCTCGCGTGGCGAGGAGCGGGGCCACTTCAGCTGAATCACTCATACTAGTACGGCGCGCTTACTGTTGAGAATATGCGAAAGTCGGCATCGCGCCAAGCAATAAGGAACGTGGGGGTTCTGACCTTGAGGCTTGAAGATGGAGTCAAGCCATTCAGGCATGGAATCCGCCACCAAACGTTTGATGCGGCCGGATGCCGGAATCGGCGACAGGCGGGGGACACACTCGGTTAAGAAGGGGTAAAACATTTCTCAGGCAACCATCCCTGTCTGGGGCACAACCAACCACCGGTTGCGTGCCAGTTTGGCGATTGAATCCAAAGGGATAGCGACATTTGGGTGGAAGAAAGTTGGAAAGTAGTCCCAGATGTTACCAACGAGGTGGGCAATAGTTTTCCCATTTCTCCGCAATGTGATAACTTGGTAAGCGTTGCTTTAGGCGATTTCCAGAGCTCTTGCCGCTCGCAAGTTATTGAAATCTTGGGCATTTTTCTCTCTAGTTAAGCCCAGAGATTTTGGCGAGGACTGGCAACCGGTGTGCTCTGGAGAGTGTAAGAGCTTATCCAAGACGTCCGCCCCCCGCTTGTCTTGGTTGCGCAACCGTTCATCGGAATCGACAACTGCAATGGATCTGGATCACACCGAAATCCCGGCGACAGCGGTAACACCGTCGAACGGAGGCGCTCGCGTCTGGCTGGAGAGTGTCAGCGCGGGTATGCGCACGGTCGAAGCGGTAATTCGCGAATTGTCGCAGAATGACGTGCCAGTGCTGGTGGTAGCCGAGCGCGGATCGGGCAAGGCGGCTGCAGCGGCGCGGATTCACGCACTTTCCGGGCGGTCGGCGGAACCTTTTCAGGTCTATCAAGCGGCCGAGGTGGACGAACGAGTTCTGGCGTCCCTGGAGGGTCAAGGTGGGACAGTCTACCTGCAAGAGGTCGGAGACCTTACTGCAGCGGCGCAGAAAGAACTGGTCCGGCAAATCGCCCTGAATGGCATTGAGCAGCACAGCTTTCCCCGCTACATCTGCGGCACCTCCCGTGAACTGGAGCCTGAAGTCAGGACGGGCAAGTTCAGCGAGAGCCTTTATTATGGAATCAGCGGAGTGTGCCTCCGGCTGCCGCCTTTGCGACAGCGCAGAGAAGACATTCCGGTGTTGCGGGACTGGTTTTTATCGGCGGCGGCGCGCGACTTTAGCCGAGCGATACCGCTGCTCAGCCCGGAAACGCAAAGCTTTTTTCTGGAGTACAAATGGCCGGGAAACATCCGCGAACTGAAGGACGCGGCCCGAGCGATTGTCGCCTTGGGAAATGAAGCGCTCGCCATGGGAGGGTTGCGTTCCCTGATGCGGCGTGGCGACCTCGGAAATAATGGGGAGAAGATTTCGCTGAAGGACGCGGCCCGCGCCGCCTCGCGCGAAGCGGAGCGGGAAATCATCCTGCAGGTTCTGACGCGCACCCGCTGGAACCGGCGCCGCGCCGCGCAGGAGTTGCAGATCAGCTACAAGGCGCTTCTCTACAAGTTGAAGCAGATCGGGTGTGAAGAGTATGGGGCCTGAACGATAAAAGAATCGACGGATCGGACTATGACGAACCGACTACGACGAACAGAGGGCTATTGAGATTATGAAATCAACATGGAAAGCGGCTATTGCGGTACTGATCTTGATCAGCGGTATGGCGTGGGCGCAGGATGCGCAGCCGACAGAGAACTCCGCCACGACCGCTCCCGCTGCCGCGGCCGTTGCCGACAAAACCGCTGCTGAAAGAACGACTGCTGCTCCCGAAAGCAAGGGCGGCCCGACTTACGTGATTGGTCCCGACGACGTATTGCACGTAGCGGTGTGGAACGAAACAGCGCTGACGGCCACTTTGCCCGTGCGTCCCGATGGCAAGATCTCGCTTCCGTTGATCAACGATGTGCAGGCGGCTGGACTGACGCCCGAACAACTGGGCGTTTCAGTCACGGAGAAACTGAGGAAGTTTATCGCTGACCCGCACGTCACGGTGGTAGTCAGCACGATCAACAGCAAGCGGATTTTCCTGGTGGGCGAAGTACTGCGACCTGGCGCCACGCCGATGATTCCGAACATGACCGTCCTGCAGGCGTTGTCGAGTTCCGGACTCAACCAGTTTGCCAAGACCAAAGGGATTTATGTTCTGCGTACTGAGAACGGCAAACAAGAGAAGTTGCCGGTGAATTATCGCAAGCTCATCAAAGGCAATCTCGAGCAGAACTACATATTACAACCGGGAGACACGATTATCGTACCGTAGACCGTAGAGGGACATATTCCCTCTGAGGGAACGAGCGAGTGAAGATCATGTCGACAAAACGAATAATCCGGTTGATGCTGCTGGTGTTCAGTCTGAGCCTCGGTATGGCGGCGCAGAGCAGTTCGCAGACTCCGCCGGACACGACGCAAACCCCGCCAAGCTCCACTCCGGACACGAGCCCCGCCCCGGCTTTCGGCCAGACGGCACCGGTGCTGAATCCCGAGAACCCGCCCGTGACCGGGCTGGACGAGCCTTCACTCGATCTGCGCAGTTCGAGCCGCAGCTTCATCTCTCCAGCCTTGCAGGTGAGCGAATCGGCGGACACCAACGGAGACAATCAACTCGACTACCACGGCCTACAGTCGATCACCCGGGTAATCGGAGCTTTCGACTTGCAGAAATTCTGGTCGAAGAGCGACCTTTTCCTTGAGTACCTGGGTGGCGGAGCTTTCTACAACAACCCCAGCGACATAAGGCAATTGGAAGCCGTCGGATTTGAGGGAGTAACCCGCTGGCGGACGGGCACGATGGCTATACGCGACTCGTTCACTTATCTGCCTGAAGGTTCCTTCGAAATCGGCACCTTTGGCGGCGCTCCGGGATTTGGTATTGCCAATGGCGGCGGCACAGGATTTGCTGGAGGCGGTATCCCCGGCGCACACCCTTTTGGCAGTGGTTTGTTCGGCGCGGTGGGAGATGTTCCACGCTTGGCTAACACGGCGATCCTGGATGCGGTGCAGGCCGTCAGCCCGGTGGCCGCGATCACCGTGGCAGCGGGATTCAGCGATGCTCACTTCTTCGACCCCACGCATCTTCTGATCAACAGCGATCAATTCACCTTCGAGGCCGGCTACAGTCATTTGTTCCGTCGTCATGACCAGCTCGGGTTGGTGTATGCGTTCCAGCTGATCCAGTTTCCGCAGAATACCGGCGGCCAGATTTACGTGAACATCGTGAACTTGCGCTGGAGCCACACCATCACGGGACGGTTAAACCTGATCGTCGGAGCGGGTCCGGAATACATAAGCCTGGAAGAGGGCGGCTACGAATCATATCTGTCGTTGAGCGCGCGGGTCCAACTTCGCTACAAGATGGGCCACGCTTCGATTCTGGCTTCTTACGAAAAATTTGTTTCCCCAGGTTCAGGTTTATATGCCGGGGCCGACGTGCAAACGGCGCGGCTTGGGTATAACCGCCCACTGGGGCGCACCTGGGAGTTTTTTGGCGATCTCGGCTTCTCCCACAACGCAAAAATCCAGGGTGGCGGCATCAGTGCCAACAGCTACAACGACATGTATGTCTCCACCATTTTTCGCAAGCACCTGGGCCGCACCTACGAGTTCATTGCCGCGTATCGCTTTGGTGAGGACATTTTCAGCAGTTATACCTGCGCTCCGGACGCCAGCTGCGGCAGAAGTGCCCAGCGGCAGAGCGGAAGCGTTGGGTTGGAGTGGCATCCGAAGCCGACAAGGATCGAGTAATTTTTTGGCCGCTGAAAACGGCCGGATTGGTGAACAGTTATGGCAAATCGCGAATTAACGATGGACGATTATCTGGCAATGCTGCGGCGGCGACTGAAGGTTATTTTGGTCCCAGCCCTGGTGGCGCCTCTGACGGGTTTCCTGGTTTCCTACGCGCTGCCGGCGAGATACACCTCCACCGCCACGGTTCTGGTGGAAGGCCAGAAAGTGCCTGACGCTTATGTTGCGCCGGTGATCACGCAGGATTTTACCCAGCGAGTGCAAACCCTGAGCCAGGAGATCTTGAATCCCACCATTCTTCGTCCCGTGATTCACGATCTCGCTCTCGTCCCGCCCGACCAGGAGGGCAAACTCATCGGGCAGATCCAGCAGACCATGCAGGTCGACCCTGTGATCACATCGATGAGCCAGGCTGTGGCCAGCGAACCCGCGGCTAAGAAGAAGCCGTCGGCGAGCAACGAGCCCGTGCCTGGGTTCAATGTCATCTACACCGACAGCAACGGCGTGCGTGCGCAGAAAATCTGCAATGCCCTGACCTCGCTGATGGTGACGCAGAACCTGAAGTCGCGTTCCGAAGTAGCGCAGGGCACGACCGATTTTCTTACCCGCCAACTGGACGAAGCCAAGCATACGGTAGACGAGCAGGATGCCAAACTCGCCGCCTTCAAAAAGCAATACATGGGGCAGTTGCCGACCGACGTCGACAACAACATGCGCATGTTGATGTCGCTGAACTCGCAGCTCGATGCCACCACCCAGACGCTGGCTCGCGCCCAGCAAGACCGGACTTACGCGCAGAGCATGCTGGCGCAGCAGATCAATACCTGGAAGAGCTCTCTCTCCAGCACCAATCCGCAGACCTTGCAACAGGAATTGACGCAGCTGCAAGGGCAATTGCTGCAGTTGCAGGCGCGTTATACCGACGATTATCCGGATGTGATCAAGACCAAGGCCGATATCGCCGAAGTCGAGAAGAAACTGAAAGAAGTGAATGCAGCTCAGGTGGCCGCTGCCAACGGCGCGCCGAGCAGCGACACCACTGCGAGCGCCAGCAATTCCGAGCCGCCCGAGATTCGGGCGATCCGCCTGCAGATCCACCAGTATCAGGACTCGATCGATCAGGCGACGCAAGACCAGAAGAAGCTGCAAAGCGCGATCAATGTCTATCAGGCTCGCACCTCCATGAGTCCGAGCATCGAGGAGGAATACAAGGTCCTGACGCGCGATAACGATACCGCGCAGGCGTTTTATCGGGACCTGCTGGCCAAGAAAACTGCCGCTGAACTGGGCACCAGCATGGAAACCGCGCAAGAAGGCGAGCAGATGCACATTGCCGCCGGAGCCAGCTTGTCCGAGAGTCCGACTTTTCCGGTCCGTCCGCTTCTGGCCGGCGCCGGCTTGGGTGTGGGTTTTGCCTTCGGTGTGCTGATCGCGGTGATTTTGGAGTTTAGTGACAAGTCGATTCGCACCGAAAAAGATGCTGCCGCCAGCACCGATCTGCCTCTGCTGATTGCCGTGCCCTGGGTCGGTGGGGACGACGAGGATGACGCGCCCGTCAACGGCAATGGCCGCCGGCGCTTCTGGGGACGCAGCGATCCCGGGGGGAAAGAAGAGCACGAGCACGTCGGGGTCTAATGCAGGGCGTTTAGAACGAGACGTCTTAGAACGAGACGTCTTAGAGCGAGACGTTTTAGAGCGAGACTATGTATAAAGAATTTTTTGGACTTCGCGCCAATCCGTTCAACGTCAATCCGGACCCGCGCTACCTCTTTCTGACGCGGCACACCGAGGAGGCGCTGGCCTGTCTTACCTATGGCATCCAGAGCCGCAAGGGCTTCGTGCTGCTGACGGGCGAAGTGGGCACGGGCAAGACGACGCTGATCAATAAATTGATGGAGTGGCTGCGCCTGCAACAGGTGGCGACGGCCTTCATCTTCAACTCGCGCATGGATACCGCGCAGTTTCTGGATTTCATGATGGCCGATTTCGGCATTCCGTGCGAAGGCCAATCGAAGAGCCAGATTTTGCAGCGTCTTTATAACTGGCTGCTGGATCGCTATCGCGCGGGTGAGACTGCCGTCTTGGTAGTGGACGAAGCGCAGAACCTGACCGATGAAGTGCTGGAAGAAATCCGCATGCTCACCAATCTCGAGACCTTCACCGAGAAGCTGTTGCAGATCGTCCTGGTGGGGCAGCCCGAACTTGAACAACGGCTGAAGCAGCCGCAGTTGCGCCAACTCCGTCAGCGGCTGACGCTGCGCGCCAAGACGCATCCTCTGAATCTTGAGGAGACCCGGTCCTACATCGTCCAGCGTCTGCGCATCGCGGGTTCGAATGGCGATCCGATTTTCGATTCCGACTCCATCATGGCGCTTTTCCGTTATTCGCAGGGCATTCCGCGCATCGTGAACTTGCTGTGCGAGCACTGCCTGGTAAGCGCATTCGTCGATCAGAAAAAGACGGTCTCGGTTGACGTTGTCGATTCGGTCGCGCGCGATTTCGATCTGGCCGATGGCAATGCTGCTGCGGCGATGACCGCTCCGGGCCCGGCCTCAGACAAATTTGATCTGGTTGAAGCTCTACGCACGCTGGCCACCTTAGCCGACCGGCTGCGCCAATCGGAACCACAGGATCTCCCCAAGGAAAGGAAATTATGAGCCGCATCCATGACGCTTTAAAACGCGCCGAACAAGAAAGAGCCACTTCCACGGGGACGCACGTCGAGCCCGCTTACGACCAACCGCAATTTCAGCAGGACGCGCAGGGCGATGCCATGCCTCCGCTGCAGACTCCGATGGCGTCAGCCGGAAACGGCGGCATGCCCAACATGGCGTCGGGGCTGAATATGGGTTCCGCATTGAATTACGAATCCCTGGTTGCCCGCTGCCCGCAGAGTGCGTGGAGTCCGGACCAGAAAACTATGTTGTTCTTCGAACAGGACGACAGCCGGCTGGGCGCGGAAGAGTTCCGTACCCTGCGTTCCAGGCTCTATCAGATCCGCGAGAAGATGCCGCTTAAACGGCTGCTGGTGACGAGCGCACTGCCCAAAGAAGGGAAGACGTTCGTTTCCGCCAATCTTGCCCAGGTTCTGGTGCGGCAGCATGGACGGCGCGCGCTCCTTATCGATGCCGATCTGCGCAATCCTGGCATGCATCGCCATCTCGGAGCGACGCAGTCTCCTGGATTGTCTGACTACCTTCTGGGGGAAATCGACGAGTTCGCCGGTCTGCAGCGCGGGGCCATGGAGAACCTGTTCTTCCTGCCTGCGGGAAAGAGCGTTGCCAGCGCCCCTGAACTGTTGGCCAACGGCCGCCTGAAACTGTTCCTGCAGCGCGTCGAGCCGTTGTTTGACTGGATCATCATCGATTCTTCGCCGGTCATTCCCGTATCAGACGCGACGCTGGTCGCGGGCGCCTGCGATGGCATTCTGATGGTGGTGCGTTCGGCGGTCACGCCTTCCGATCTGGCGTTGCGCGCGCGCGAGGAGTTCCCCGACAAACTGTTGCTCGGTGTGGTGCTGAACGGCGCCCCGTCCGACAAGTCGCAGCGTTCCAAGTATTACTACGGCGAGGCCGTGAGCAGCCCCGCCTGAGATGAACCGAGGCCCCATTGATTCGGCTCTTTCACGTTTATTACCCGATTCGAACGCTCATCCTGCTGCTGGGAGAGGCCCTGATTGTATGGACCTCGTTTCTGGTAGCGGCGTGGGTGGTGCTTCGGGATGACAGCTACCTGGTGCTCAACTATGAGGGCGGATGGTACAAGCTCTTCATTTTTACCGGGGTCGTGTTGCTGTGCTCGCACTGGTTCGATCTGTACGATACTGCCCGCTTGAACACGCGCGGAGAGCTCTATTTCCGTCTGCTCATGGTGCCCGGCGTGCTGGCCTTTGTTACGGCTGCCGTCAGCTATTTCCGTCCCAACTACCTGCTGAGTGGCAGTTCAATGGCACTCGGGCTATTCATCGTGGCCCTGGCACTTTCGGGATGGCGGCTTGGCTATGGCTGGCTGGTGCAGTTACCCATCCTGGTCGAACGCGTTTATGTCCTCGGCACCGGCGAGCGCGCGCAGCGACTGGTGCAAGGCTTACGCCAGAATCCTGAGAGTGGCGTCGAGATCGCCAGCTGGACGGGCAAACTCGAAGGGGAGGTCACGCGCGAATCAGTCGCGGCCCATTTGATGAAAGTGGTCGAGACCCAGAAAGTGCACCGCGTGATCGTCGCCGTGGCTGATCGCCGCGGCACGATTCCCATGGAAGAACTGCTTGACCTGCGCATGCAGGGCGTAAAGGTCGAGGAAGCTACTTCGTGGCTGGAAAAAATCTCCGGCAAAATCGAAGTGGAAAACCTCAACCCGAGCTGGCTGGTATTCAGCGAAGGCTTTCGCCGCAGCCCGATGTTTGTGTTCGTACGCCGCGTGCTCTCCATCTTCATCTCGCTCATCGGTCTTCTGCTCACGCTGCCGCTTCTCCCTTTCATCATGCTTGCCGTCCGTCTCGATTCGAAGGGCCCGGTGTTCTACACGCAGACGCGCGTCGGCAAGGGCGGAAAACTTTTCAAGGTAGTGAAGTTCCGCACCATGCGGCAGGATGCCGAGTCGGGCACCGGCGCGCAATGGGCGGCCAACAACGACCCGCGCGTGACGCGTGTGGGCAAGTTTCTACGGACGTCGCGGCTGGATGAGATTCCGCAGCTGTGGTGCGTGCTTAAGGGTGATATGGCGTTCGTCGGGCCGCGTCCGGAGCGTCCGGAATTTATCGAGGAACTCTCCAAGAAGATTCCCTATTACGGTGTGCGCCACATGGTGCGGCCCGGAGTCACGGGGTGGGCACAGGTGAAATACAAATACGGCAGCACCATCGAGGATGCGCGCGAGAAGCTGCAGTACGACCTGTTCTACATCAAGAATGCTTCGATCGGCTTGGATCTGCTGATTATGTTTCAGACGGTCAAGATCGTTTTGCTGGGGCGAGGCGCGCAGTGAAAATGAAATGGGTCTTTTGGCTGGCGGCGTCGGTGATCGGCTACTCCTACCTGGGGTATGCGGCGTGGCTATGGCTGCGCAGTCGCTGGTCGCCGCGTCCGGTGCGCCGCAGTTCAGACGAACCTTCGGTTTCGGCGGTGATGGTGGTGCGGAACGAAGAAACGGTGATTGCGCGCAAGCTCGAGAATCTGCTGACGCTCGACTATCCCAATCAGAAGCTGGAAGTCGTCGTAGTGTCCGACGGTTCAAGCGATCGCACCGTCGAGGTTCTCGCCGAGTTCGAGCGGGATCCGCGGGTGCGGGTGGTAGTGAAAACCGTTTCGCAGGGGAAGGCTGCCGGTTTGAACGATGCGGTCGCGCAGGCGAGCGGCGAGGTGCTGTTCTTTACCGACGCGAGACAGCAGATTGAGCGGGGAGCGTTACGGTTGCTGATCGAGAATTTCGGCGATCCGGAAGTTGGAGCGGCGAGTGGGGAACTGATGTTGGGCGATCCGGCAAGCGGAGAGACGGGCAAGGGAATGGGTTTGTACTGGCGCATCGAAAAGAAGATTCGCGAACTGGAGTCAGCCTCCGGTTCAGTGGTCGGTGCGACCGGCGCGATCTATTGTGTCCGCCGGAATCTATTCGAGGCTCTGCCGCCGGGCACGATCCTGGACGACGTTTTAGTGCCGATGCAGGTCGTCGGCCAGGGTTCACGGGTGATCTTCGATTCACGCGCCCGTGCTTGGGATTCGCCGGACCTTGGAGACGGCCGCGAGTTTTCCAGAAAAGTGCGGACCCTCAGCGGAAATTATCAGTTGCTGCAGCTTGCGCCCTGGCTGCTCGGTTCGAAGAACACGATCCGGTTCGAGTTTGTGAGCCACAAACTCACGCGTTTGGCTGTGCCCCTGGCATTGTTAGGACTGTTGCTGGCTTCGACGTTTCTTCCCCAACCTTTCTACCGCGCGGCTCTGGTAGCGCAGCTTGCGTTTTACCTGCTTAGCCTGATCGCGCTTGGAGGAATCAAGGTGGGCCCGCTGTCGCGTTTGGCGGATGCGGCGCGCACATTTGTTGTGCTGAATTCGGCCGCGTTGGTCGCGTTTGTAAACTTTGTGACGGGGAGGAAGGCAGTCTGGGTTCGCTAAACAGGCCAGCTATGAGAATCCTCTGGGTCAAAGCCGACAAGCTCCTGCCCGTGCAGAACGGAGGCAATATCCGCACCTATCACGTGCTGCGCTACCTGTCGGCGCGGCACGAGCTCACGTTCTACTCGTACTACGCGGGAAAGCCGGATCCAGATTACGAGCGTGAACTCCAGCGGTTGTTACCGGGAGCGATTGCCGTATGTACGGGAAAAAAGGAACTGGCGGGCATGGCACGCGGTATGGATTATGTAGGGCATCTTAGCGCCCAGCCTCCGTATGCAGTCAGCCGTTTTGCCGACGACGCGGTGCAACGGCGGATCCGGACGTGGTTTTGTGAAGAGCGTTTTGACGTGGCGGTATGCGATTTTCTGGATGCGGCGGTGAATTTTCCGGGGCGTCTCAACATTCCGAGCGTGCTCTTTCAACACAACGTTGAGAGCGAAATCTGGCGGCGTCATGCGGAAACCGCCGTCAACCCCGCGAAGAAAGTGCTGTATCGCATGGAATTTCGCAAGATGCTCCGCTACGAGCAGAGCCGGGTGCGCAAGTTCCAGCATGTGATTGCCGTCTCAGACAACGACCGTTCGCTGATGATGAAGTGGGTCGACGCCGATCGCATTACCGTTGTCCCAACCGGAGTCGATCTCGCGCAATACGCGCCCGGTCCTGAGGCATCCAAGGCAGATGCGCAACTCGCTCCGCTCATCACCTTTATCGGCGCCATGGACTGGGAACCGAATGTGGACGGCGTGGAATATTTTTGCAGCGAAATCTGGCCTGGAATAAAGGCTGAAGTGCCGGAGGCACGGTTCCGCATCGTGGGTCGTAATCCCGTGCGTCGCGTCGAGAAGTGGGTTTCGGAATCGATCGAAGTAACCGGACGCGTGCCTTCTGTGATTGAGCACTTGCGCGAATCGGCGGTGGTGATCGTGCCTTTGCGGATTGGCGGCGGAACGCGGCTGAAGATCTATGAAGCGATGGCTGCGGGGAAAGCGGTGGTTTCGACGACGGTAGGCGCGGAAGGACTGGACGTGCATCACGGCCGCGACATTATTCTGGCGGACGATGCGCGCGCGTTTTCGCAGGCGGTGATCATGCTATTGCGAGATCGCGATTTGCGGGGCCGCTATGAAAAGGCAGCTGCCGAGACGACGGCACGCTATGACTGGGCGGCGATCGGGCAACGCTTCAGCGAAGTGTTGCAGTTGGTGGCGGAAAAGAAATCTCGCAAGGCCGGTGCGATTCCGGCGCGCTTGGCGTAGTCGGCACAAGACGCACTTGGCGCAGTAAGTAGAGAGTCGAAAGAAAACGAGGACTTGTGGCTACTGGCGATAACGGCAACCTGGCACCGGCGCAATTGTTACCGGGAAGACGTTCGGGCATTCAGGAAGGCGACCCGACTAAGGGCGCGTTTTTCTGGCTGAGCGCTTTTTTCGTAGTTTATTGTGCGCGTCCGGAAGACTGGATTCCCGGCCTGGTGTTGCTGCCGCTCGCCAAAATTACCGCCATCCTCGCCATGTGGGGATTGTTCAAAAGCGTGGGGCGCACCAAGCGAACCCTGAAAGATCTTCCGACCGAAGCGAAGCTTTTGTTCACCATGATCGCGCTGCTGTTCCTGGGCGGGTTTCTCTCGCCCGTTTGGAGAGGTGGCGCGGTTTCCCGGACGATCGATTTCTCAAAAATTTTCGTTGCCTGGGCGCTGGTCTTCTTGCTAATCACGACGTTTGATCGCCTGCGACGAATCATTTTTGTCCAGGCAGTCTCGGTGGTGGTGATTTGCGCCGCCGCGCTCATCAAGGGACGCGGGGTTGAGAGACTGGAAGGTGTGATTGGCGGCATCTATTCCAACCCCAACGATCTGGCGTTTGCCATCGTATTGTCGCTGCCGTTCGCTCTGGCGTTTCTGGTCACGGCGAAGAGTGCGGTCGTAAAGTTTGCATGGTTTCTCGGAATGCTGATCATGCTGATCGCGATTTTTGAGACGGCGTCCCGCGCCGGATTCATCGACCTGGTCATTTCTTTCAGCGTGACTCTCTACTACTTCGCCATCAAAGGCAAGCGCATGTACCTGATCGTGGCCACCGTCTTTCTGGGTGGCCTCGTCATGGTCACCGCTGGTGGCACACTTTATGCGCGTTTCGAAGCCTTGTCGGGAAACAGCACAACCGAAAAGTCCGCCTACGGAAGTTACGAAGACCGCATGTTCCTGATGGGCCGTGCGCTCGATGCCATGGAGAGTTATCCCATCCTCGGCATTGGCGTGCAGAACTTCCCTAAGTATTCATTGATCTGGCACGACGTGCACATGACGTATATGCAAGTGGGCGCCGAAGGCGGCATCCCGGTGCTGATCATTTACCTGTTGTTTTTCCGGAAAGCCTTTCAGAACCTTAAAATATTGCGGAAAAGGACCGATCTCGCTCCCGACATCGTGTTGTTTGTCGGTGCGCTGACCAGTTCGCTCGTCGGGTTTGTTGTGGGAGCGCTGTTTGCTCCCGAGACGTACCAGTATTTCCCCTATTTTGCCGTCGCATTTACGGCAACCCTGTTGCAGACGATCAAAGAACAAGATAAAGAAGGCGTCAATCCGGTGACCCCGCCACCGAAGAGAGGGCGCCATTTCCTGGAGGTTTATGCCGATCACGGAGGCCCAGTTGCAGTCTCCCCTGTCCGCTGACTTGCAGACAATTTTGCGTTGTCTAAGTTGCGGCTCGAAGCTCGATAGCGACAACAGCGGAGGATATGTATGTCCGGCCTGCAAGCGCGGGTATCCCTTCGTCAACGGGATCGCGCGTTTTGTCGACGCGCAGCACTATGCCGCGAGCTTTGGTTTCCAGTGGCATCGCTATCAAAAGACGCAGCTCGACCACGATGAAGTCCGCGAGTCTGAGCAGAACTTCATTATGAAGACGGCGCTGCGGCCCGAAGAACTTGCCGGCAAACTCGTCCTCGATGTCGGTTGCGGCATGGGACGTTTCGCCGAAGTCGCTACACGCTGGGGAGCCCGCGTCGTGGGGATCGACCTTAGCGCGGCCGCGGAAGTTGCGGCGAAAAACCTGGCCGACCGTAACTTCGTCGCATTCCAGGCGGATGTATTTTCACTTCCGTTTGCTCCGGAAAGTTTTGACGTGATTTACAGCGTGGGCGTGCTGCATCACACGCCCGACTGCGAAGCAGCGGTCAAAGCACTGGGCAAATATCTGAAACCCGGCGGCATTCTGGCTGTCTGGCTCTACAGTGGCTACAACAAGTGGTATCGCTTCAGCGATTTCTGGCGCCGCTACACGCACAAAATGAAGCCGGAAACCCTGCACGGCGTCCTGAAAGTCGCGGTGCCGGTCCTCTACAATACGCAACAGATTCTGAAGAAAGTGCCGCTCGTGGGGCGTCCAGCGGCCGGTCTGGTGCATCACGTTTTTCCTGTCAATCGCCAGAAGAGGCCGGAGGCGAGGATGCTCGATACGTTTGATTGGTACTCGCCGAAATATCAATCGAAGCACACGTACGAGCAGGTCTTCCACTGGTACGAGGCGATGGGAATGGAAGATATGCGAATCGGAGATTTTGCCATCGCAGTTCGAGGACGGAAACCGGCCTAGCGGTCAGGGCGGGCGCAAGTTGGGTATCGTCTGCAAGAAGCTAGTTCACCATGAGTCTCAAAAGGAAATTTGCCTATGCGAGAAAGGTGCTGCCGGCTGCGACCTGGCGCGGGTTGCAGTCCGCCGCGCGTCGGCCGGTACATCTGATTTTCGCGCTGGCTGACCATTTTGAGCCGGCCATCGATCCTGAGGATGGTTACAAACGCGTGCCGCTGGCCGAGCAAGAGCGGCGGTTGGAGTGGTGGACGCGGGAATATCCGAAGGCAGTCGAGCAGTGGCGCGACCATGACGGCCGCCCCTTTGTGCACACATACTTTTATCCGGCGGAGCAGTACAACGAAGGACTGATCGAGCGGCTGGCCGAGCATTGCCACTCCGGGTGGGGAGAGACTGAAGTCCACCTTCATCATGGCCATCCAACGGCCGATACCGCTGACAATTTGCGGCGGGTGCTGACGGAGTTCCGCGACAGGCTCGCATTTCACCATCGCTGTTTGGCCGCAGAAGAAGGCGAGACGCAGCCGCGCTACTGTTTCGTACATGGAAATTTTGCATTGGCGAATTCCCGGGAAGGCCGCGACTGTGGCGTGGATTCGGAGATGAAGATTCTCGCGGAGACCGGGTGCTACGCGGACTTCACACTGCCGACGGGGCCGTGGCATGCCGCGCAGACTGCGAAAATCAATTCGCTCTACGAGTGCGGTTTGCCGTTGGATCAAGCTGCGCCGCACAGAAAAGGAAGCGATCTTGAGACGGGGCGATCGCCCAAGATTTTCCCTCTGATTTTGCAGGGTCCGCTGCTCACCGATGTTGGCCGAAGTATGCGTTCGTGGAAGCCTGTGCTTGAGAGCGGTGCGGTTACGCGCGCGAATCCGATGAGTCTTGCCCGGCTGGAACTCTGGAAGCGGGCCAACATTCGCGTGCAGGGACGTCCGGACTGGCTTTTCATCAAGCTGCATTGCCATAGCATGGAGCCGAGCCAGAAAGATGCGGTCATTGGAAACCCCTTCCGCAAGTTTCTTGAAGAACTGGTAAGCGGAGCGGAACAGAGAAAAGAGACGCTGCATTTTGTGACCGCGCGTGAGATGGCAAATATCGCCGTCGCCGCCTGCGATGGCCGGGACGGCGATCCCGGCGAGTATCGCGATTATCGCTTCAAGCGTTTTAGGGATTTACCGGCCACGACGGAAACGGCCGGTCCGACTGCGGTTGCGGTGAAAGGATAAAGAGACCATGTGCGGGATCGCCGGAGTTGTCAGCGCGACGCGAGAGAGCAATATCACCGAAGCTCTTGTGCGTCACATGAACGACCAGATTGTGTATCGCGGCCCGGATGACGAGGGCATCTACGTCGCCGACGGCGCGGGCCTGGGTATGCGGCGGCTTTCGATCATCGATCTCTCGGGAGGACACCAACCGGTTTTCAACGAAGATCGCAATGCGTGGATCGTATTCAACGGGGAAATCTACAATTTTCCCGAGCTTCGGCCGGAGCTCGAACGGCGCGGCCACCGCTTTTATACGAAGACCGATACCGAGGTCATCATCCATCTTTATGAGGAGATGGGCGCCGACTGTGTTACCAAGCTGCGCGGGATGTTTGCGCTGGCCATCTATGACAAGACAAAGCGCAAACTGATTCTCGCGCGCGACCGGTTGGGCAAAAAACCGCTGCACTACGCGCTGCATAACGGAAACCTGTATTTCGGATCGGAAATTAAAAGCATTTTGGCGGTCGCTCCGGACCTGGCCGAAGTCAATTCGCAAGCGCTCCTCGAATATCTTTACTACGGATACGTTCCTGAGCCGATCACGGCCTTCAAGGGCATTCATAAGCTGCCCTCGGGGCACCTGCTCGAATTCGAGAACGGAGAAATCCGCGTCCGCCAGTACTGGGATCTTCCGCAATACAGCACGCACGCGCCGAAGAGCGAAGAAGAGTGCCTGGAAGAGCTGGAGCATCGCCTGTTTGAAGCGACGAAGATGCGCCTGATCTCCGACGTGCCGCTGGGTGCATTTCTAAGCGGTGGCACGGACTCCTCGATTGTCGTCGGACTCATGGCACGCGCCAGTTCACGGCCGGTCAAGACCTTTTCCATCGGATTCAAGAACGACGATTTCAACGAATCGGACTATGCCCGCATCGTCGCGAAGAAATTCGAAACCGATCATCACGAGATGATTCTTGAGCCGGATGTAGTGCAGACCGTCGAACACCTGACGTCATCGCTCGAAGAACCGTTCGGTGATTCTTCCATGCTGCCGACCTATTACGTATCGCAGATGGCGCGGAAACACGTGACGGTAGCGCTTTCCGGTGATGGTGGCGACGAAATGTTTGCCGGATACGATCGCTATCGCATTCATGCCGATCGCCAGATCTTCGAGAAAATTCCCGGATGGGCGCGCAAGCTCTACCGCGACCAGATATTTCCGCGCTTGCCCAACAGCATGCAGGGCCGTAAATTCAGCTACAACATTTCGCTGCCGTGGCAGGAGCGCTACGTGGACGGTCTCTCGTTCTTGCCGGCCTTCGAACGCGAGATGCCGATGTTGTCGGACGATTTTCGGGCGATTCTCGATCGCAGTGATGATCCAGGCAACGTTCTGCGCCGTCGTTTTGCGGCTGCTCCGGCGAAAGATCCAGTCAGTCAGATCCTTTACGTCGATACGAAGACCTATATGGTTGATGACATTCTCGCGAAGGTTGACCGCATGAGCATGTTGAATTCGCTCGAGGTTCGCGTGCCGATTCTCGATCACGTCTTCGTCGAATATGTCGCCAGCCTCGGCCCAGAATGGAAGCTGCGCGGGAAGCAGCAGAAATATATTCTCCGCAAACTGGCCGAGCGTGTGGGCGTGCCGCGGGAAGTTTTGTACCGGCAGAAGCAGGGATTTTCCCTGCCGCTCGTCCACTGGATGCGCAACGAACTCAAAGACATGTTGATGGTGCTGGTCGAGCCGCGAACGCTCGAGCGCGGATATTTTCAGCCGAGCGGTGTCCGCAAGTTGATGGATGACCATCTTCTGCGCGGCAAGACCATGACCGGACGGCTATGGCGCTTGCTGATGTTCGAACTGTGGCACCGTAACTTCCTCGAGAAATACGTCAAGCCGGCGGGCGTGTTCTCGCTGTCGGTGTCTGCCGACTCGCGCAGAACCGTGCCGCCCACTCCCGTGTTAGCATCAGCCCCGGTTGGAGGATGACCGGGTGGGCGCCACGAACGCTGCCAGCATAATCACAAACCGCGTCGCCGATTCGCCCATCAGCCTGTTTCTCATGATTAACAATTTTGAGACTGGCGGGTCGGAGCGTCAGTTCGCAGCGCTGGCACGAAATCTTGATCCCGCCAAATTTAAAAGCCACCTGGGATGTGTGAACCCGCGTGGTCCTCTGGCCGATCAACTCGAGAACGTCGCTCGATTTCCTCTAGGAAACAGCTTGTTCGGCTGGAAATCACTGCGCACGCGACTCAACCTCAGCCGCCATTTTCGGCGAAACAATGTTCAAGTCGCACACGCTTTCGACTTTTACGCTAACCTCACGCTGATTCCGGCGGCGAGGCTGGCGCGCGTGCCCGTGGTTATTGGCAGTCATCGCCAACTTGGAGACTTGATGACTACCGCGCAATTCCGCGCACAGGCAGCCGCGTTTCACTGGTGCGATGCAATCGTGTGCAATTCGCAAGCGGCCGCTGACCGACTGGCTGCCGCCGGGTTACCGCGCGAGAAACTGGCGCTCATCGGAAACGCTTTACCGGCCGTGGCGTTCGACCCTGCACCGCCAGCGCTGCCGCGGCGTCCGGATGCCAATCTGCGCGTCGGCATGATCGCGCGCATGAACGCGCACTACAAGAACCACGCCGGGTTTCTGCGCATCGCTGCCCAGATTCACAAGCGCATGCCGAACGCGGAGTTCGTGCTTGCGGGCGATGGCCCGCTGCGTCCGGAAATTGAACGGCAGGCGGCCGAACTTGGACTTGCAGAGCGCGTTATCTTTCTCGGCGACCGACGCGACATTTCGGCGGTGCTTGCCTCCATCGACGTCGCGGTTCTAACCTCCGATTCGGAGAGCTTATCGAACGTGATTCTCGAAGCGATGGCGGCCGGCTTGCCCGTCGTTGCGTACAACGTCGGGGGGAATGTCGAATTGATTGACCCGCTCGCAAAAGATCAGCGAGGAGCGCTCGTTGCCGCGGGAGACGAAAGCGAGTTCGCAAGCGCGGTCCTCCGCCTTCTGTCGGACACAAGCCTGCGCCGTCAGCAGGGCGAGAATGCCAGGCGGTTCGTGGAAGAAAACTTCAGCCTCGGCCGCATTCTGCAGCGCTACGAAGATCTCTACACGACTCTTCTCAAACGAAAAGTTCGGCGAGCGGCGACGGCATGAGTGCGGCGTCCAATCCCAAAGCGCACACTGATCTATCGCACCAGCGCGTGAAAGTCGCGATTGTTGCGCCCAGCCTGCGTTACATGGGCGGACAAGCCGTGCAGGCCGAACTGCTCATGCGCCTTTGGCGCGACGATCCCGAAGTCGAAGTCAGTTTTATCGCCGTCGATCCTCCGCTGCCGCGGTTGTTGGCATGGGCCGAGCGCATTCCCGGATTGCGGACGCTCCTGCGTGAACCGCTCTACTGTTGGCATCTTTGGAGTCAACTCAAGAACGTCGAGGTTGCTCACATCTTTTCCGCATCTTACTGGTCGTTTCTGCTCGCGCCCGCGCCCGCATGGTGGATCGCGAAACTGCGCGGAAAGAAGACGATCATCAATTACCGCAGCGGAGAAGCGCGCGACCATCTGCAACGGTTTAGTTCGGGCAAATTCGTGCTGTCGCGCGTCGACCGGATCGTCGCGCCCTCCGGCTACCTTGTCGATGTTTTTCGCGAATTCGGATTGAGCGCCATCGTTGTGCCCAACCTCGTCGATCTTTCCCAGTTCCGTTTTCGCGAGCGCAATCCGCTGCGTCCGCATCTGGTGTGCACGCGCGGCTGCTCGGAGTACTACAGCGTCGACGTAGTAGTGAAAGCTTTCGCGGAAGTGAAAAAAGAATATTCCGAGGCGCGGCTCGACCTGGTCGGCGGCGGCCCGCTCGAAGCTCAGGTGCGCCAGTTGGTCGCGGACATGAACCTTACTGGCGTCAACTTCGCAGGCATCGCTTCACGCCAGCAGATTGGCAAGTATTACGACGACGCCGATATTTTTATTAACGCTTCATGGCTCGATAACATGCCCGTGTCTGTGATTGAGGCTTTCGGAGCGGGCACTCCCGTGGTTACGACCTCGCCCGAATCCATGCCGTATCTGGTCGAAAACGAGCGCACTGGATTACTCTCACCCGTTGGCGACGAAAAAGCCCTCGCCGCGAATGTGCTTCGGCTGTTACGCGAGCCGGGCCTAGCCGCAGCGTTGGCGAACAACGCATACGATGAGTCGCGAAAATATACCTGGGATGTTGTGCGCGGGCAGTGGGTCAAGGTGTATCGGGATCTGATTGGTTAGCGAGCGAGGATCGCTCTCGATCTTGCAATCCAGTTCGCGCCCGCTCCCGGGTCAGACACTTACTTCACCGCGCGCACACACGACAGTTGATCGGAGGATATCCAGTTGACCGTGCCATCGCGGGCGAAGCGGTCGCTGGCTCGGCAGAACTCTCCCTGAGGGAAAAAGCGTTCCAGTCCATACCATCCCCAGGAATGACAGACCCAGTCTTCGAGTTCCAATCCGTGCGAACGCATGAGTTCGACCCACGGACCGCGGCGGTAGCGGCGATGCTGCACTTTGGGATACGGTTGCGCAGGACGCAGTTCACCTCCGAACAGGCGGCGCACAGCTCCGACTAAGGGGCGAGCCATGAAACGGGCGCGGACCAGACCGCGATCCATATAGAAAAAAGGACAAATGCTGCTGGGAGTCGTGATGACGGCGTGGCCTCCTGGCTTCAGCACGCGATGCATCTCGCGCAGCGCCGGGTCGTCTGAACCGAGATACTCCATGACCCCGAGGCAGACGATGCCGTCGAACGTATTGTCGGGAAAGGGAATCTTTTCGATATCGGCGGGCTGAAAGCGATCGGCGTTGTAGTGCTCGCGCGCGTACTGGATCATGCCTTCGGAAAGATCTGTGCCCCAGGTGTCGTAGCCGCGGCGGGCGAGTTCGGCGGCGAGGTGTCCCGTGCCGCAGCCGACGTCGAGAATTTTGCCGCCTTTGGGCACGCGGGCCTCGATCATCTCGATGGCAAAGCGGCGGCGCGACACCAGATTCTGGGCGGTAAGGTTGGCTGGTTTGGGGTCTTCGTAAAAGCGGGCCCAGTCGTCGACGGTCTGGGTAAACAGCTCATTTACTTGCTCTTTAGAACTCACGTGGCCCTCGTTCGGATATCAATATTTCGGATCAATATATGGTGCTGGTTTAATAGTTGCTGTTGTACGGTAAAGCCTTGCTCCACTCAAAACCGCTGTCCAGAGTCCCGAAAACCGTATGCTATCATGGGCAAATATTCGTGGTGACGCCCCGGGAGAGTAGAGCGTGTTGGCATCGAAATCCAAGCGCTGGTTCAAAAAAGCGCTTGTCCGCAGCAACATTCTCCGGTCAGCGAGCCGCTTTTTTGCACCCAGCGCGGTAATCCTGTCGTACCACTCCATCGTCGAAGACCCGCGAATTACTGATCCCATTCTCGGCATTTCGCGTGACCGGGCCAGCTTCGACGCGCACATGGAGACGCTGGCTCGAAATTTCTCCCCGGTCACCGTCGAAGACGTTGCCCAATTCGCCAAATCCGGACGAAAACTGCCGCCTCGGGCGGTCGCTGTCACCTTCGATGACGGTTTTGCCGACAATTGCGAGGTCGCGCTGCCAATTCTCAGCCGCTACGGCATCCCGGCGACCTTTTACATTATGGTCGATGCCGTGGAAAACGGTACGTTACCTTGGTACTGTCGGCTCCGCTTCGCCTTCAACACCACCAGAAAGCCGGCGTGGCGCAAGCCGGAGGGGAACGCTATCGAGAACCGCGCTTATAGTCTCGCCTCGCCCGAGCAGCGTAAGGCGGCGCTGACCGCAGCCTGGGAAGTCGGAGCTCGCTTGACGGGAGCCGTGCAGCAGGAATTTATCGCTCAGGTCGAAAAGCAACTCGAGGTCGAGGCGGCGGGATCTCCGAACTATGCTCC
>DATEBK010000331.1:0-12576 GCA_035287825.1 Terriglobales bacterium | reverse complement strand
GACGATGCTGGAGGATCAAGAACTAAATTTTCAGTCGTTCGAGCAACGGTTGGCGATTACTTACACGCTGCAGGGGATGCAACAGGTGGCGCAGGCGCTGTCGGGTTTTCCCGGACGCAAGTCGCTGATCTGGGCGAGCGGCGGATTTCCGTTTAACGTGAGCGACAATACCATGCAACTCGCGCCCGCTGGACGGGACACGCTCAGCGACGTGCTGCCGATGTACGAACACACCTGGCAATTGCTGAATGACGCTCAGATTTCGCTGTATCCGGTGGACGTGAAGGGATTGCAGGTGCTGATGCCGAGCGCGTCGGTGGGCAATCCGGGGCGAAACTATCACCGCAACATGAGCTGGAAAAACCTGGACACGCAGGCGACCTTCCAGACCTTTGCCGGGATGACCGGAGGCCGCGCGTATTTTAACTCCAACGACCTGGTAAAAGGCTTTCGCGAGGCGGTGAACGACTCGGCGCAATACTACATGCTGGGCTATTATCTCGACCGGACGAAAACCAAGGCGGGATGGCGCAAGCTGGCTGTGAAAGTAAAGCGCGAGCACATCGAAGTGCGGGCGCGAAGTGGATTCTTTGTGACCAATGCGACGGTCGATCCGGAAAGCAGCCGCAACGGCGATCTTTCGTCGGCCCTGCAATCGCCGTTGGATTACACGTCTCTCGCGCTCACGGCCCGGTGGGACAAGATTGAAGCGGGTAAAGAGCCGGGCAAAAAACACGTTCATTATCAGATGCTGGTGGCGCCGGCTCCTCCGCTGGTAGATGAGAGCGCCGACAACCATGTGGTGCTGGAGTTTGTAACGCTGGCGAAAACGGCCGAAGGCAAGCAGGTGGATCGTCCGTGGGGCCAGAAGCTGGAACTGCATTTGACCGCGGAAAAGCTGGCCTCGTTGAAGAAGACTGGACTACTCTACAATGGCGCCCTCGATCTTGCTCCGGGAGAATACTCGGTACATTTCGTAGTGCGCGACGATCTGAGCGGGCGCGTGGGCTCGGTGGCGGCTCCGTTGAAGGTAGAATGAAAGTGTGGTGTCAAGGACCTGAATGCGCAATTTTGTTCTAGGGATAGTGGTTACGATTCTGGCGCTGCTGATCGGCAGCCTCGGCTTGGCGCTGCTGGGCTTTCTGCCCACTCGTGCCAACACCATGCCTCCACAGATGGAGAGTCACATCGCGATGAGTGCGATGGATAGTTCGGTGGAGAGGCATGCTCCGCGACTGAATAATCCAGTTCCTCCGACAGACGAGAACTTGATCGAAGGCGTGAAAATTTACACCATGAATTGCGCGCTCTGCCATGGTGGCATCGACCGGCAGGCGTCGCCTTTGTCGACGTCGTTCTATCCCCCGCCGCCGAGCCTGTTGACGGACCCACCCGACGACCCGGAATGGCACGTCTACTACGTGATTCGTAACGGCGTCCGCTATACCGGAATGCCGGCGTGGGACAAGGCGTTGTCAGATGCCGATATATGGAAGGTGACGGCACTATTGACGCGCTTGAACAAACTTCCGCCGGCGGTGCAGACATACTGGAAGAATGCCAGCGGTGTGGACGCTCCCAGCGCCACGCCAGCCGAACACGAGCACAAGTAGAGTGATTCTGTTTTATCCCGGTGGATAAGTGAAGTTGATGGTGATTTGGGTCTGCGTGGCGGCGGGGTGGCCGTTCAGAGTGTAGGGTTGAAAGTGCCATTGCTTGACAGCCGCAATCGCCGCTTTTCCCAGAACAAAATATCCACGAACAATTTTGAGGTCTTCCACGTTGCCATCGCGTCCCACCCGCGCCTGAAGAACCACGGCTCCGTGAAGTTTCTGAGCGGCGGCTTCGGGCGGATACACGGGATTCACCGTGTGAACAAGTAAGGCGCGCTCGGCATCTTCACTGACAGAGACAGGTTCGCTGAATTGCTCGGTGCCCGTTGGAGTCGCGAGCTGCGATTGGGACGCGGAAACGGGCATCATCTGCGCCGGACTCACGGTCACAACCACGGGCGGCGCAATCGGCGGCGAGTTTCTCATGCTCTCGGGAATCGCCGCGTGTTGAACGTGCATGGGCGGCGCGGCTTCCTGCAAAGCCAGCGTGGGAACAGGCAAAGGAAAGTCGAGCGGGGGACGCGAAGGCAGCCGCGTTTCATCCAGCGTCGCCTCGGTGGCTACTACGTTCAGCGATGGCGATGGGGCGCCGGAACTGGCGGATGTGCGGCTGAAATACGCATCCTGTTGCGCATCGCTTCCGGCGGATGCCAGGGGCGCGCCGCTTTGGTCTTTATAGAAGAACGCGGCTACCGCTTCGCGCAAGACCTCGGCCCGGTTCTCCCGCGTCTGCGACAGGTAGGCCACTGCATCGCGCGACCGCCAGAGACAAAATGCAAGCGCCAGGACCAGAGCCGCCGCGCAAACTTTGCGGACATCGATGGCAGGACGATTCGACCAAACAGGCTGTTCGTCTTGCTCCGCGCCTTCGGCGGAAGTTTCGGTGCCGGCCTCAGCTCCTGAAGATTCGCTCGTCTGCGGCTGGTTATGGCCGGAATCATTGGCGCTGGAGGAAGCTGTCTGGGCATTAGAGGCGTCCGCGGCGGCGGTTTTCGCTAGGTCCTCGGCGCTCGCGGGCTGCATCTGCTCACAAGCTTTCGCCAATACCGCCTGAGCATCCTCCGGAGAGATCGGGCGATAAACCAGAAAGCTGAGCCGGTTTTCCGTTATTTCCGCTGCTGGAGGCTCGCGGTCGACAATGGCGATCGCCACGGCCTCCCGGTTGGGCGTAGACTCGCGGGCGCGCTTCAGCAGAAAGCTTGACTCGGGCTGATCATTCCAGTCGGCGATTACACAGGAGTAGGCCTGTGTTTTTCCTTTTTCGATAGCGGCGAAAATGTCAGAGCAGACTTCGACCCGAATCTCTGTACTTTTGCAGACTGCCGTCAGAGCAGTTCCGGTGTCGGGGCTCTTCGAAAACAACAGGGCGCGGAAAGCCATCGCAACCCCAGATTATCGGGATTTAGCAGGGCGCGACAGGTAACCGGTGGGCGGTGCACCCGTGGAATCCGGTCATCCCACGAACGGGCCATGGATTAGTTACGGATTTAGCGGCCGGCAGTGAAGGTGACTTTTGTAATCTTATGCAACCCGCTTGAAATCCATGACCCAATTAACTTCCCACGTTTTGCCGCCATCGGGCGAAAAAGCCTGTTCCCAGTGACACGACGTTGGGGTGATCTGCGACCAGGTGAAGCGCACGCGAATCGGCTTGCCTCGAAGCTTATCGTTGGCGTAGAAGGTGCCAACTCCCTTCTCGAAATGGCCTTTGACGGGCGGGTCGAGGTCGCCAAAGGGATTGCGGCCATCGAGCCACCAGATTGCCCATTGCGCGGTTTGGGGATCGTAGGAGCGCAGACTGACTCCGCGATAATCGCCGCCCGGCATCTTGAAGACGTTGTCGTCGACATTGCCCCAACCGTTGAGGACCTGCCATACGGTTGCAGTTCCGTCGAATTCTTCCCATTCATGGCTGCCGGCCAGCCGCTCTTTCAGGCGGCGCTGATGGGATTGCCAGCGCCCGACAAGAAAATCGAAGTCGTGCAGACCGCTGAGGTTGGGCGCTTTTGTGGCCTTCGGGTTGTCCTGGGAAGAGTGGGCGAGAACGATGGATCCCATGACTACGGCCAGAAGAATGGCGGCGAGTGTGATGCGGGAGCGTTTCATGGTCGGCCTTTTAGTGGTTCGCCGTTTCTAACGGTTTCCCTTTTCAGCTGTGGATGCAGAATGCCACGTCAGATTTCGGCCCAAGCGCCGGACAGGCGATGGCGCAGCCTCTGCTGGTCTTTTTCGAGGTTGCGTTCGAGTTCGCGTTGCTTTTCCTGCATCTTGCGTTGGGAATCTCGCAGGGCGCGCTGCGCATCGTGCAGCTTTTTCTCCGAGTCTTTGTTTTCGACCTCAGCGGAACGCAGTGCCTGTTGCACTTCTTCCGAAATCGCCGGACCCAGGCGCGCGAGTTCTTCTCCGGCGCGGTTAACGGCCTGCTGTGTTTGGGCGCAAAGCGCAGTGAAGTCGAACGTTTCTTCGAGCAGGGTGCCGGAGTCTTTCTTCTCTGGAAGAGTCAAGGTTAGATTCAATTGTCTTCGGTCACGCATCACCGTCACTGCCGCCGTGCCGCCGGAAGAGGATCGCAACGCGCGGTTAAAGTCCGAGGCGTCGTGCACCATCTGGCTGTTGACCTTGATGACTACGTCTCCGGCGCGGAACCCGGCTTTTTCTCCGCGGCTGCCTTTTTCAACCGAGCGCACCAATACCCCGTTGCCGTCTTTGACGCCGAAGAATTCTCCGAGTTGAGCATTGATGTTCTCGATCATCAGACCGCTGCGCAAACCAGAGTGGACCAGCAAAATCGATCCCGGAAGGTCGAAGTCGGGCATGGACGGCATCTTCGGCATGTCGGGCATTTCCGGCATTTTCGGCTGCCACGCCATCGATTTGCGCCGGTCGGCGAGCTGCACTTTGATGGTCATGGTTTGACCGTCGCGGCTGATGCCAAGCGCAACCACTCGGCCGGGTGGCGTTTCTTTGATCATGCGGCGCAGTTGACCTTCATTCTCGACCGGATTGCCATTCAGGCTCAGGATCACGTCGTGTGCATGCAGGCCGGCTTTGCCGGCGGGAGCATCCTCGTCGACCATTGTGATCTCCACGCCGTGCTCGTCCTTGAGCTTTAGTTCTGCGACGCGGTCGGGAGAAACGTCTGAGATGTCTACGCCAAGGTACGCATTGCCGCCCGATTCGTCGGAACTGTTGCTCGAGGCCCAGCTATCGTCGCCGCGGTCGTAGTTGGACTCAACGCTAGAGTCAACGCTGTTGGAATCGACGCTGGAGTCAACTCTGGAGCCCGCCGGTTGCGCGCTCGCTACCGGCGCGATGACCAGGGAAAAACAAAATGCGCAAAGCAGAAAACGATGAATCATGGGCATCCCCCAAATACGTACGTACAAATTTTCTGTGGAGAGCCGGGCGGGATGCCCGTCGCTCCATCTAGCGACTGATGCGGCGGAAACTGACGTTGCCTGAATTGGTCCGGATCTTCAGCACCGGACCGCCACCGTTCAGTTGTCCTTCGGCCGTCACCGTTCTCGGCCCCCAGGGCCCGCCTTCGCTCGAAACGTGAATGTCGGAGAAGTCGCTGTGAATCGTGTGGCCATTGGCAACTTCGATTTCAGCGCGAATCGAAATGGCGAGATCGTTGGCCAGATAAACCGTGATGTCGCCCGCCGAAGTCTCAAGCGTGGAATTATTCTGAACGCCAGTCGACGACAAGAGCTTGACGACGATTCCGCCGGCCGACGTTTCAGCCTGCACCGAGGTTGCGCCGTCCAGTTGAATACTGCCGCCGCCGGTCTCGGCCTGAACCCGTCCTTTGGCCGAAGCCAGCCGAATGCTGCCTGCGGCGGTTTCAATTTGTGCCGGCCCTCCGATTTCGCCCAGGTCGACGGTGCCTCCGCCGCTGGTGGCCTTCAGCGTCCCGCTGCATTTATCTACGCGGATGCTGCCCCCGCCGGTTTCCAATACAGCGCCCTGCAGGCCGGAAAGAACGACCAGATTTCCCCCGCCGCTCTCGGCTTTAATGTCGCCCTTGGCGGATGCAATCTTGATATTGCCGCCGCCCGTGCTCAGGGTGACATTCGCGGCCACGTTGCCGACGTCAATGGCGCCTCCGCCGGTTTCCACCGATAATGGACCACCGATATCGTCTGCCTGAATACCACCGCCGCCGGTTTCAAGGTCAACTCGTCCGGCGATGTGGGTTATGTTTATGTCGCCGCCGCCGGTCTCGATCTTGGCGACATCCAGGTTGCGCGGTACATTGACGACAAAATCGTCGGAGCAGCGGCGATCGCGCCCGCCCGATTCCGAGACGATCCAAGCCGTATCTCCTTTTACCGACGCAGTCATGCGGTAGGACTCGAACTGGCGGCGTGCTTCCTGTTCTGAAGAGGTATAGGCGCGACGATGAATGACATAAGTGATCGACGTCTGCGAGCCGCCCTGAACCTTGACCGCGCCCGAAGCCAGCTTGAGGCGCAGGCTTCTTGCCGCGCCGAGATCTCCGGTCATTTCCTGGACCCAGTTGCCTCCGTCGCGATACATCCGAGTTTCCTGGGACAGCGCCACGGATGCCAGCGTGGCCACTACGACTGCGATGCTGGCGAATTTGATTGCCCGACTCAATGAAGCCTCCTCAATTGTCTTTCTTCGCTCGTTCCTGCTGCCGTTGTTCGTTGCCACTTGCCGCTTGCGCGGCGATGTTTCTAATCCATTTCCGGCATCTGCGCCAGCATGGCCCGGGCCTGCGTACGGATCGACACATTCTGGTCCGTCTGCGCCAGTTTGGCCAGCACGGCGCGCACGTTGCTGTCGGATTTCATCGGCTCCACCAGGCGCAGGGCCTGCAGGCGAACGCCGGGGCTGTCATCGGCGATCAGCGCCCGCAAAACTCCATCGCGTACCTGCGGATCCTGCTTCACAAAGCCACTCAGCCCGTCCAGCGCCTTCAGGCGCACACCCGGATTGCTATCGTTCTGGAGCACATACATCAACGCCTCGCGAACATGCGTATCGTTGGAAGATTGCGTCAGCACATCCACCGAGTCGAGCCGCACTCCCGAGTTGTAGTTGCTGCGTGCCGCGAACAGAAGAAGTTGTTGGATGCGCTGGTCGTTCAGGGAGCCTTGCGCTTCCTGGGTTGAAAGCGTGTCGTACTTGATGCTGACCTTGTTCGAGCCCGGCTCCTGCGTCACCGAGCGAATGCCCGCGATCGCAGAGGACTCTGCCGGTTCAGTGGCCGTCGCCGCGCCAGATCCGAGTGAGCTGGTTACCGCATTTTCGCCGCCGCGTGCCGCCAAGAAGTTATATGTTGCACCGATGCCGCCACCGAATCCCACAATGAAGATGGCCGCTGCCAGAGCCGGCGCCATACGAATCTGCCGCAGCCAGACTGCAGGCTCAACGATGATCCGCTGCCAAATCCCGCCTTGTCGCGTGGTTTCGAGCGCTTCCTGCAATCGCATGCGCGACGCCGCCAGCAGGTTTGGGGTCGGCTCCTCCACGGTTTCGGAGAGCGTGGCGTGGAACTTGCGTGTCACCTTCAGTTCGGTCGCGCATTCCGGACACCGCGCCAGGTGCTGCTCCACTTCATAACGAGCGTCGTCTTCAAGCTCGTTGTAGACGTAGAACAAAATGTTTTGCCGAACCCAATCACATTTCATGTTCGTCTCCCTTCACGGGAAGTAATTCCAATCTCATCCTGTATTGCAATCTCATCGCATCTCCGCCAGCGCGGCGCGCAGTTTTTGCGTCGCGCGAAACAACGTATTCTTTGCCGTTTCTTCCGTCGTATTCAGCATCTCGCCCACGGTGCGCAGCTTCAGTCCGTGATAGTGCTTCAGCTCGAAGACCACGCGCTCGCGCGGAGTCAGCGCCGATAGCGCCGTCCCAATCTTTTTCCCTAATTCCCGCCGCATCAAATCGCGTTCCGGGTTCGCCCCCGAGCGCGCGTCGGCAAACTGCTCCAGCCGGCTGTATTCTTCGCCCGAGGAATCGACCGCCACGGGAGCGTCTTCTTTGCGCACGTTCCGTTTACGCAGGTGATCGAGGCAGAGGTTGGTCACGATCCGGTAGATCCAGGTATAGAAAGAGCACTCGAAGCGGAAGCTGCCCAGATTTTTGTAGGCCTTGAGAAAGGCCTCCTGATAAATATCCTGAGCGTCGGACTCCGATCCGGTGAGGTGCAGCGCCAGCCGCAGCACGGACTGATCGTAGTGACGCACCAGTACCTCGAAAGCCGCGCGGTTACCCTGCTGCGCCTCGCGGATCAGACTCGTGTCGTCAATGCGACTGCCTTGCGTTGCCAAGGAGCCCCTCATATTCCAGTATGATGCGGGGTTCTGGTTGCCGCTGCTGCGATGGTTCTCTGCCGCCCCTTTCGGACGGGAAATCGCGCCAACCGGAATTGCTGCTGCATAAGAATCGGCCGGCATGGTTTGTTCTGTCCCCTACGAGTGTTCGATCTTTCCTTTGTCTTTCTCTCTACCTTATGTTTCTTGCCTTGCAGAGAAATAGACGGGGCAGCAGCCGGAACGTTAGCAGATTATCAGGAGTTGGCCCTTGGTTTGCAGGACAGTGGGAAACAGCGGCGGAAACACCGGGTGTCAGGGAATCTTAAACTTCAGCCGCATCTCGTTCGTCGCCTCGAATCCAAGCTTTTCATACAGCGGCCGGCCCTCGGCGCTGGCGTGCAGATTTACCCCGCGCAAACCACGCGCCTTGATGGCATCGAGGATGACCAGCATGATTTGCCGCGCGACTCCACGGTGGCGAAACTCCGGCTCGGTGTAGACGTTCAGAATCACCGCGCGCTCGGTGCATGGGTCGTAAGGATTCGCCGGCCACGGAGTATAGAACACTCCTCCTCCGGCGGCGACTTGACCCGAGGCACCCACTGCCAGCCAGTGGCGATATGAGCCATCGGCCAAAGCACGGGACAGCCAAGGTCGCGCCACCTCAACCATGCGATCAAGTTCTTCGACCGTGCCTTCGTTCATGTCGCGAAACATCGAACGGCGGTGATGAAGAATGATCGCCGATTCGTCTTCCGTTGCCTCTCGAATCGTGATTTCAGCTTGTGTCATGGTCGCGCCGTGTATTCAGCTCTCAACCGGGCTCTCAAAATGTACAATAAAACACAGCCGAGGCACCCCGGATTTCATGTACGAAGTCACCGTCGAAGATACATTCGCTGCAGGACACTACCTGCGCAACTACAAAGGCAAGTGCGAGAACCCGCACGGCCACAATTACAAGATTCGTGTCACGCTCGCCGGCGCCGAACTCGATAAAGCCGGACTGCTGCTCGATTTCAAAGACTTGAAAGACGTGATGAAACATGCCATTGACCGTCTTGACCACCAGATGATCAACGACATCGAGCCGTTCACCGTGCTCAACCCGTCAGCCGAAAATCTTGCCAAATATTTTTACGACGAAACCAACATCCGCCTGAAGAATGTTACGAGCGGCCGCGTGCGAGTGAAAGATGTGACCGTGTTCGAGACCGATGTGACCACCGCGCGTTACTCGGAATAACAGTTGCCGGTTGCCAGCGGCTAGTCCCAGTCCATGCAGATCACCGAAATCTACAAATCGCTGCAAGGCGAGTCAACCTATGCGGGGCTGGCGTGCGTGTTTGTGCGGCTCACTGGATGCAACTTGCGCTGTTCGTGGTGCGACAGCGAATTCAGTTTCTATGGCGGCCGCAAGATGACGCTCGAAGAAGTGCTCGGCGAAGTTGCCCGTCTGAGTCCGAATGGCGGACTGGTTGAGATTACCGGCGGTGAGCCCATGCTGCAGGAGCGCGAAGTGATTCCGCTGATGGAGCAGCTTCTGGATGCCGACTACCAGGTCTTGCTGGAGACGAGCGGCGAACGCGTTCTGTCGCGGGTGCCGAAACAAGTCGTCAAGATCGTTGACGTAAAGTGTCCGCATTCAGGCGAGTCTGACACTTTCGCCATGGAAAATCTGAAGGCCCTGCGGCCCCACGATGAACTGAAGTTCGTTTTGACAGATCGCGCCGACTACGAATTCGCACGCGACTTTGTCGCGAGCCACGAGCTAGGCGAGCGCGTTCACGCGATTTTATTTTCACCTGCATTTGCCAAAACTGCCTCGGGCACGCGAGATACTTCGCACTGCCTGCTTGATCCGCAGGAACTGGCGCAGTGGATTCTCGACGACGACGTTCCAGCCAGGCTCAGCTTACAGATTCACAAATTGATCTGGGACCCGGCTGCTAAGGGCGTATGAGAGGATTCTCTACGCCGACTTTGCAGGCAAGCGATTCTGCATGCGCAGGTGCGCCACCACAAGCTTGATGTCATCAAAGCTCACGTAGGGCGGGACGGCTTCTTTAATATCTTTCAGTCGCTCGACTCCCAGCTTTAGGCAGGCGGCTTCGATCAGGGGCTGGGCATCGGGAGAAATCCACTTCGGATCGAGTTTCACCTGTCCGGTTTCGATCAGACTGGCCACGGTGCTGGCGATGGTCGAAACCTGGCGGGCGCGAAGGCGGGCAATCTCCTCGAAGCTGCGACCTTCGTTGAGAAGGCGCAGCGTCTGTTCGGCTGGAGCCGGCTCCTTCGACACCGTGGGAGCAGCGCGCGCTCCCTCGCCAAAGTTGCGCAGCGCCTGCAGGATTTCGGCGCCATACACTTCGGCCTTCCGTTCGCCGATGCCGGGCACTTGCTTCAAAGCCGCGAAATTCGATGGCCGGCGGCGACACAACTCCTCGAGCGTGCTGTCGTGCAGAATGATGTAAGCGGGAACTTTATTCTCGCGCGCCATGCTGCGCCGCCATTCACGTAAATACTCGGCCAGCGCCGGATCGGATTCTGCCGTTGCTACCGCTCTCCGTTTTTCGAACGGCGGCAGCGAACGGAATGTGGGCGGCGATTTTGTTTTCGCCGGCGTACCGCGTGGCGTCGCAACGCTATCGATCTCCTTATTCAGCCACTCTGGCTTGGTGCCGCAGTTGTCACAGCTCCCGCAGCGCTCCCATTTTGGAGTCTCGCCAAAGTGCAAGCAGATTTGCCGATGACGGCAAGCGTTCGAATCCGCAAAGCGGCCGATAACGCGTTTTCGCGCCGAGGCCCGCTCACGCTCGGCATCGTCGGAAATTTTGTTGATGAAATATTCGAGCAGAATGTGATCGCGCTTCTGCCAGAGCAAAACGCAATCCGCGGGGCGTCCATCGCGACCGGCGCGGCCCGCTTCCTGGTAGTACTGCTCGATCGATTGCGGCAGCGAAAGATGAATCACGGCGCGCACCGCGGGTTTGTTGATGCCGAGTCCAAAGGCGATGGTCCCGACCAGCACTCGCACTTCGTCCGACATCCAGCGTTCCTGGTTCTGCCGCCGCTCGGAGGCTTCCATCTTGGCATGGTAGGGAATTGCCGCAATCCCGCGCTCCTCCAGGTATTCGACGGTTTCTTCCACACGGCGAATGGTGGGGGAATACACGATCACGCTCTCTCCGGCATAATTCTGCAACCCTTGGACGAGCAATTCCATCTGCGTCCGCGCTTCACACTCGTGCACCACATAGCGCAAATTGTCGCGATGAAAGCTTGCGATGTAGAGATCAGGGTCGCGCATCTGCAACTGTTTTAGAATGTCGTGCCGCACCTGGCGTGTCGCGCTGGCGGTGAACGCCGCGATAGGGAGCTTGGGAAAGCTGGTGCGCAGACGGCTCAGCTGCCGGTAATCGGGACGGAACTCATGGCCCCACTGGGAAATACAATGTGCTTCGTCGACGGCGAAGAACCCGACCGGAACTTTCGCCAGCCAGGCAAAAGTATTTTCCGCGGCGAGGCGCTCGGGCGAGAGATAGAGCAGGCGATAGACGCCGTCTACGGCTTTGCCCATCACCTGCCGCCGTTCGGACGAACTCTGCATACTGTTGATCGCGGCCGCCGGAATTCCCATCTGCGCCAGTTGCGCCGCCTGGTCTTGCATCAGCGCGATCAGCGGCGAAACGACGACTGCCGTTTTCTCCGAAATCACGGCGGGAAGCTGGTAGCAGAGCGACTTGCCGCCTCCGGTCGGCATCACCACGCAAGCATCGTGCGCGGCCAGCAGGCTGCGGACAACATTTTCCTGCTTGGGGCGAAATTCGTGGTATCCCCAATAGCGGCGCAGCGCTTCGGTAAGATTCGAAACAGCGGGCATTACTCGGAGTATAGCGTTAGAGAGGTTGGCGTAACTGTGAGCGCTGGACGGCTCAATTGTGATGAATCGTCCGCTGCCCTGTTCGGCGTGATACTTATGCTTTTCGGCATCATCTCCGACACGCACGGTTTGCTTCGACCGGAAGCGGTCGAAGCTTTGCGCGGATCAGACCGCATTCTGCATGCGGGCGACATTGGCGCTGCGGAAATCCTCGAAACGCTGGCACAGATTGCGCCCGTCACGGCGATCCGCGGGAATGTTGATACCAAGCCGTGGGCGCGCGCCTTGCCGGAAACTGAAGTCGTCGAAGCCGGCGGCTTGCCGATCGGCGGTCTGTCGATCTATATGTTGCATGATCTCGCACGTCTCGATCTGAAGCCGGAAGCGGCCGGGCTGCGCGTGGTGGTCTACGGACACAGTCATCAACCAAAAATCGAAGAGAAAAATGGCGTTCTTTATTTGAATCCTGGGAGCGCCGGGCCACGGCGGTTTAACCTGCCGGTCAGTGTCGGACGACTGACGATCAAGGGAAATGAAGTGAGCGCGGAAGTGGTCGAGCTCGCAGGCGGGCAATAAAAAAATCGATGAAAGACGATCAAGGAAAAAGGCCGACTCGAAAGCCGGCCTTTTATTTGTTTCCAACTTTTCACGGGCGAGGCCCGATCACTTCAACTACTTCTTCGGCGCGATGGCATCCTTCGCGGCCTTGGCCACGCGGAATTTTACAACCGTCTTCGCCTTGATCTGAATCGGTTCGCCAGTCTGCGGATTGCGTCCCATGCGGGCCTTGCGA
>DATEBK010000330.1:0-3008 GCA_035287825.1 Terriglobales bacterium | reverse complement strand
AACGCCGCCAGAGTCAATTGGGCGCGAATAAATTGGGCGAGCATCTGATTGAGGTCCTGGAGTACATCCTGCAAAAATTCACGCTGGGTGCGTGACTGAACCAGCGCGAGGATGACCTCATGAAAGTTGCCGCCATCGCGCAGAAAAAAAATGGCCAGAATGGGCACCAGGAATAGCACCCAAAATTCTTGCACGGCCTCGGCGGCGCGAACGCCGAAGCGCTGTGCCAGGCTGGCCAGGTATTCGCGGCGGCTGACCAGAAAATCCTGAATATGCTGTTGAGTTGCGGCGCTCCAGCCGTGCTCAGTTCCAAACCGCTCGGCAATCCGGCCGATCTGGCCGGAGAGTTGGCCAGTGCTAGCTTTATCGACGAGGCCTGGGAGTTGAGTTCCCATGTGGGAGCTTTGCCGGGCAATGCGCGGGCCGACGAGAAAGCCGAAGATGCCCAGGGCCAGCAGAAGCAGAACGTAAATGACAGTGATTGCCCATGCGCGGCTGCGCAGTAGTTTTTCCAGACGACCGACGGCAGGGTTAATGAGGTATGCGAAAAAAATGGCAAAAAGAAAAAGGATCAGCGTGCGCCGCGCGGCATAGAGAAAGCCCAGCCCTATCGCCCACAGAAAGGCCGTGAAGAGGACGCGCGACGTACGTGAGTCAATGACGGTCATGGAAAGCTATCGGATGATTCTCGGGCCCTTATTCGGATGATCGGATCATTTGAAGATTAGCAGGCCAGACATCAAAAAGGTCTTCGATGCCACGATGTGCAAATGAGCTGATTGGTTCGAATCGCGTTCGTCCTAATCGCGTTCGATGATCGTGTTCTCACCCACCACGGTCATCCGCAACACTTTGTATTGGTCGCGATCGTCAACCCAGATTTGCCAAGTGCTGGCATCGGTTTTGAATTCCAACTTCATCAGATCGACTGCCCCACTCTTCAGAGTAACTCTGTCACGGCCGAGACATTCGGCGCTGAGCGCCGCCGAGGACTGCTCATGTGGGATCAAGATCGCGAACTGAGTGCGCTGCTTGAGCGGGCACTGCAACCCTTTGTCTAGCTTGCTGCACGCCAGGGCGATGAAATGCCAGGCGAGCACTTCGCGCTGGATGAAGGAGTAGTCGTCAAGAATGGTGGTCGAGACGGGCATCAGGTAGGGCTGTTCGTGCTCCTTCTCCTGCGATCCGGTACGCCATTTCTGGGTCAGGAAGTCATCGTTCGGCACCACGAGCAATTCCGCGCTTCCCGGGCTCAGTTCTTTCCATTCGTAGCGTTTAAGATCTCCATTATTCCCAATCAGCATGGTCGACGTTTGCGTGGCCGGATTGCTGACATTCTCGGTTTTAAAATCGGCTTGAATCGTGCTTCCGCTGCCGGTCTGGTAAATGGAGAAGGTTTCGGTCCCAACCCGATTGCCGTTCTGATAGATGCCAAAGGAGCCGGCATCGACGGGCTTACCGTCGCGCTCCTTCTCTCTATTATCTTTGGAGCCGGGAGCCGCGGATAGAGAAGCGGTCAGGGTAAGGCACCCGAGCGCTATTACGAAGGCACGCAAGCGGTAAGACGAACACTTCACTGGGGTTCTCCTGTTCGGGGTCGAACGTGGGAAACCTGCGATGCGCCGGCGGACTCTGGTACGACCGGTGTAGTATTTCCCTCTAATTGCAAAATACGCTCGATTTCGGCGCAAAGGGACGCCGGAGTGTTACCTGAGGTTACGACAGTCACAGTCGCCTTTCGGTAAACCGGCAGCCTGAGTTGGTGGAGGCGGATGAATTCGTCGTGAGCGTTACGCAAGGGCCGTCGCGCGGGATTCTCCATGCTGCGCTGCCAGAGCTCTTCAACGGGAGCGTCCAGAAACACGGAAGGCCAAGACTGCAACAATTCGAAGTTCGCGGGATGGGCGAAGGTTCCGCCACCGAGGGCGACCACGGTGGCGCGCTTGATCGATGCGGTCAGGTCGCGCAGAGCGGTGGTTTCGGCGAGGCGAAAAGCAGGCTCTCCTCGAGTCCGGAAAATCTCGGGAATGGTCTGATGCTCGCGCGACTCGATGAGAAGATCCAGATCCACAAAATCCCAGTTCAGTCGCCGGGCGAGTTCCTGACCGACGCTGGTCTTGCCGGCGGCCATGAATCCCACGAGAAAAACGGCTCGCACGGTCATTATCCGTCTGCCCTGTTTATTTTTTGGTTAACGCTGCTTGAGCCGGATTCTACCACTGAAAGAGCGCAACACGACCTCGGATGCGGCCTGGCCAGAGGTGCCAATGAAGGAACGTCCCACTTCTTCGCGGAAGCGGGAGTGCTTGGGTTTAAGAGGGAAGTCATGTTGCACACGGCCAAGCACGGAGTGCGCCTGAAAATCGGCGGAGACGTCGGCTGGCACGAAGACTTCGATGTCGCCTTTATGGGTTGTGAACTTGTAGTCGCCGCCAGAGCCGAAATCGCCATCGTAGAAAATCTTTCCGCGGCTCGTATTCGCCTGGACGAGTTCACCCGACACCGATTTCAGATGGACGTCGCCGCTGATGGAACTGATTTCCACGTGGCCGTTGCGCACATCGGTGAGGGTGACCGGCCCGCGCATGGTCCAGACGTGCACATGGCCGTCCTGCACGTTGCGAACGTCGACCCTGGCGTCAGCGCCTTCGAGCGTCAGGTCCCCTGCAGTGTGTTCGACGGAGAGCGGCCCGTTCGAAGAGCGCAGGTTGAGATTGGCGTCGGGCGGAACGAGGAGTTCGTAGTCGACTTGGCCGCTTTGCTGATCGGGGCCGCGCAGCAAGTGAGAGGCGATGGCGATCCGGTTGCCGTTTTGCTGGTGGTCGACTTCGACGTCATCGGATTTGAGAGTGGCCGTCACTACAACCTCGTTAGTGTTGCCGGGCTTAACCGAGATCGATCCATACTGGGTTTCGACGGAAATGTTGGGTCGAGCGCCGACGGTGTAACGGTATTCTTTTTTGGTCTGGGCCACGGCTGCGGCTGACAGGCAGGTGGCAACCATCAAG
>DATEBK010000329.1:0-13586 GCA_035287825.1 Terriglobales bacterium | reverse complement strand
CCCGCCGGGCCGGAGGTGATCCGCGTGCCGGGAGGCAAGGCCGTCGCCACGCTTGTTGCAATGCTCGGATTCCTGACTACCACGGCGACGATCGTGCTGTCTCTAATTCCGCAGCCGGACGAACCCAACAAACCGCTGGTGCTATGCAAAGTTGTGGGAGCGACCATGGCGCTGGTGCTTCTCGGAGTAGGGATTTATGCTACGGGAAAACGGAGAGCGGCGAGAGAAGCGGGTGCCTCAACGTAACAATGCGTCCGAAAGAAACATGTGGAGACGGGCGACTCGCCCGTTCCCACACAACCCACAACTACACTGGCGTCGCCGTCTTCCGCGGCGGATTGTAGAACGGCAGCGCAGCGACCTTGACGTTGGTCTTCAGTCGGACGGCTTCGATCGTGACTTCCATTTGCAGCGACGTCCCCGGCTTCGATTGCGCTGTGTCGATGCTTGCCAGTGCGATCATCTTTTTCAGGATCGGCGACCAGCTGGTGGTAGTGGCCTTGCCAACTTGCTTTTCTCCCGAGTACACCGGCACAGCTACGCGCGAGGCCTGCGCCGGAGCCGCTGGCGTCAACCCATAGCGTTCATAGAGTTGCTCAACATCGGTCCAATCCACTTCGAGGCCGACGAGTTGCCGTGGAACGCCGTTTTTCGCGTCCTGTTCCAGCGCGCGTTTGCCGATGAAGTTTTCTTTGTCCAGGTGCACCATCTTGGCGAAGCCCAGCTCGAAGGGCGAATACTTCTGCGACGCTATCAACGCTTTCTTGGAACTGGTGTAATCAACCTCGATAAGGAGAAGCCCTGCTTCCACGCGGGCTACGTCGAGTGCAAGCATGCCGGCCGCGTGCAGATCGAATTGTTTTCCTGTTTCCGCCAGCGCGTCCCAGACTTTAACGGCGTCATTCCACGGCACCCAGATTTCGAAGCCGAGGTCGCCGGTATATCCGGTGCGGGAAATGTCGACTGCAACGCCGGCAATTCTGCCGCGCGTTACGCGGAAATATTTGAGATTCGCAATGTCGGCTTCCGCCACAGCTTTCAGCAGTTTGGCTGAAGTTGGCCCCTGCAACGCCAACGCGGCAACCTTCTCGGAAATGTCTTCGATCTGGACGTCCATGTTGAGGCCGTTTTGGCGGAACCAGCGCAGGCTGGGATCGGCGGCCGTCCAGCGATATTTATTTTCTTCCAGACGGGTGATGGTGCCGTCATCGATGACCTTGCCGTCTTCATCGCACCAGCAAGCGTAGATCACTTGCCCGACGGCAACTTTGTTGATGTCCCGAGTGATGACTCTATTCACCAGCTTGGTGGCATCTTTGCCGGTGATCAGATATTTGTAGAGCGGTGAAATATCGATCAGCGCGCACGCGTTGCGAATCGCGTTGTACTCATGCTCATGATGCACTTCGTAGACGCTGACTGTGTAATATCCCGACCACTCGCGGTAGTTGAGACTTTGGCAGAGAGCGAAAGTGCGCTCATGAAATGCGGTTCCGATAGGCAATACAACCTCGCGACGCAGGAGAGTAAGTCGAGATTCCCTGACGCCGGATTATATGCAGCGCGGGGCCTGTAGTGCAAGCCTCGGATTGGACTGACTATCGGTCATGAATAGCACGTAAGTAGAGACAAGAAGATAGTTTCTCGATAGAATGACAAGTCACTTTCTCGCGCTTTGGGTGAGTCTGCGGTCGTCCCGATTAATGTCTGTTTGTAATCTGTGTCTGCACCTATGCCTGCCATTTCGAGTAGTTCGAAATACGACGTGATCGTGATCGGCGGAGGCCACAACGGCCTCACCAACGCCGCCTATCTGGCGAAAGCGGGGAAAAAAGTGCTTGTGCTCGAACGCCGTCACATTCTTGGTGGCGCGGCTTGCACGGAAGAAGTTTTTCCCGGCTTCAAGTTTTCTGTTTGCTCTTATGTCGTTTCGCTGTTGCGGCCTGAAATTATTCGGGACCTCGATCTTCCGCGGCACGGACTGGAAATTCTTCCGCTGGACGGCACTTTTACTCCCATGCCGAATGGCGATCATCTGTGGCGGGTGAACGACCATGGAAAAACGCATCGTGAGATCGCGCGCCACTCGCGCGTGGACGCAGAAGCCTACGATGAATTCGGCAAGGCGATGCAGGCGATGTGCCGTTTTGTGAAGCCGATCCTGGGCATGATTCCGCCCGATCCGGCGACGCTGAATCCGAAGGAACTGATGAAGCTGCTCTTCATCGGGCGCCGCTTTCAGGGCATGTCGAGTGAAGACAAGTACAACCAAGTCCAGTTGATGACCATGAGCGCAATCGACTTTCTCGATCAGTGGTTCGAGACGGATGTGCTTAAGGCGACGATGTCGGCGTCGGGAATTATCGGGACTTTTCTTGGTGTGCGCTCGCCAGGCACGGCATACGTACTGCTGCACCACTACATGGGAGAGATTGACGGTGCGTTTCGCGCGTGGGGATTCGCGCGCGGCGGGACCGGCGCGATTTCAAACGCGATTGCGGACGCGGCTCGCGAAGCCGGAGTCGAGATTCGCACGGAAGCTCCGATTGCGCAGATCATGGTGAAAAACGGACGCACGAACGGCGTCGTGTTGGCCAATGGAGACGAGATTTACGCTGACGTTGTTTCTTCGAGCGTCGATCCGCGGCTGACTTTTACCAAGATGATCGAGCCTGGCAATCTCCCCGACGAATTCATGGAAGGCGTGAAACGCTATAAGTTCCGTGGGTCGTCGGGCAAGGTGAATATGGCGCTCGACGGGTTGCCGAATTTCAAATGCATGCCCGGAGTGGGGGCGCACCTGCGCGGAGCCATGTCGATTTCTCCGAGCGTCGAGTATATGGAAAAGGCGTACGACGAAGCGAAATACGGGCATTGGTCTTCGCATCCATACATTGACATGGTGATTCCGACGCTTACGGATACTTCGCTGGCACCGCCGGGGAAACATATTCTTTCGTGCTTCGTGCAATATGCTCCATACAAGCTGGCGCCTGGGCTTGATTGGGACACGGAGAAAGAAAAATTCGGCGACAACGTGGTAAACACCATCGCCGAATACGCGCCGAATATCAAAGACATCATTCTGCACCGGCAGGTGGTGACGCCGCTTGATCTCGAACGCACGTGGGGATTGACTGAAGGCAATATTTTTCAGGGTGAACTTTCGCTCGAGCAATTATTTTTTCTGCGTCCGGTTGCGGGATGGGCGCAATTCCGCTCGCCGATCAAGAACCTCTATATGTGCGGATCAGCCACGCATCCGGGGGGCGGCATCATGGGCGCGCCGGGGCGTTTGGCGGCGCTGGAAATTCTGAAAGACGGTGCAGCCTGATGCCCGCGCGGAAATCATCCGGCGAAATGCGCGACGTGATCATTGTTGGCGGCGGACACAACGGTCTGGTCACAGCCTTCTATCTCGCCAAAGCCGGATTTAAGCCGTTGGTGCTCGAACGCCGCGCTCAGGTCGGCGGAGCGGCGATCACGGAAGAATTCCATTCGGGGTTTCGCTGCTCGACGCTCGCGCACAACGCGGGACCGCTGCGCGCCGACATTGTGCGCGACATGCAGTTGGAGAAGCACGGGCTGAAATTCACAACTCCAGAAGTAAATACCGTTTCCCTGCTACCGGACGGGCGGGCGCTCGTGCTGTATTCCGATGCAAAAAGAGCCGCCGGGGAAATCGCACAATGGTCGCAGAAGGATGCCGCTTCTTATGCGGACTTCGGCGCGGCGCTCGGCAAGATTGGTAAGGTCATCGGCGAGGCGCTCGCGCTGACACCTCCGAACATCGATAGCCCGAGCAGCGGCGATCTGTGGGGAATGCTGAAGACGGGACGCTCGATACGAAATCTGGGCAAGAAAGATTTGTATCGAGTGCTGCGCTGGGGACCAATGGCAGCAGCCGATCTGGTTGCGGAATTCTTTGACACCGAACCATTGCGCGCGACGATTGCCGCTCGTGGCATCTTCGGAACTTTTCTTGGTCCATGGTCCGCGGGAAGCGCGCTTGTATTGTTGCTGCGAGCGGCGGCCGATCCGAGTCCGGCGGGAAGCATCCAGTTCCCTGCTGGAGGGACCGGCGCGATCACGCAGGCCATGGCTGCAGCGGCGAGACAGGCGGGTGTGGAGATTCGCACCGACGCGGAGATTGCCGAAATCCGCGTGAAAGACGGTGTCGCGACCGGAGTCGTGCTGGCATCGGGAGAAGAAATTTCCGCGCGAGCAGTGGTCTCGAACGCCGATCCCAAAAGAACGCTCATGCGGCTGGTTGATCCCGCGCATCTCTCCCCCGACTTCATACAGAAAATCAAGAACTACCGCTGCATGGGGACAGCTGCGAAAGTTAATCTGGCATTATCCGCGCTGCCCGAGTTCACCGCGCTCAAGGGAAAATCTGACGGCTTGCTCCGCGGCCGCATCCAGATCAGCCCTGAGATTGATTACCTGGAGCGCGCTTTCGACGAGTCCAAATACGGAAACTTCTCGCGTCAGCCCTATCTTGAGATGACGATCCCGTCTCTGGCCGATCCTTCGCTGGCTCCAGCGGGGCAACATGTGATGTCGGTTTATATGCAGTATGCGCCGTACACCCTCAAGAATAGCGACTGGGAAAGTCAGCGCAAAGCGCTTGGCGAGACGGTGGTAAAGGCGATGGCGCAGTACGCGCCGAATCTGCCACAGGTTATTCTGCGCCATCAGATCATCACGCCTAAGGATCTCGAAGAAACGTACGGTCTCACCGGCGGCCACATTTTTCATGGGGAGCTTGCGTTAGACCAGTTCTTTACCATGCGTCCGCTGCTCGACTGGGCGCGCTATGGGACGCCGATCGAGCGCCTGTATCTATGCGGCAGCGGAACGCATCCCGGAACCGGGCTCACCGGCGGCTCGGGCGCGAACGCGGCACGCGAGATTGCGAAGGCGCTGAAGAAGTAGTCGCAGAATTCTCTTTTGTGTTCCCGGTACGCTCCGGCCAAAGTCAAAACGACGAACCACGAGGTACACCGAGGATCACGACGGAAACCGCTACACTTATTAATGATGCATAACTCCGTCATTCTTCTTATCTCCTGTCCCGACCGCAAAGGTGTAGTCCATTCGATTGCCGATTTCATTTTCAAGCACAATGGCAACATCCTGTGCAACGACGAGCACGGAGATGAAGCGTCGAACCTGTTTCTGACGCGAGTTGAGTTCGACGCGGCGGAATTCGATTTTGATCTGGCTGAATTTTCCCAACGCTTTTCTCCCATCGCGCGTGAGTTCCAGATGGACTGGCGCATCGCCCGCTCCGCCGACCGGCCGCGCGTCGCCATTTTCGTATCGAAGTACGACCATTGCCTGCAAGATCTGCTCTACCGGCAGCAGAGTGGCGAACTGCACTGCGATATTCCGCTGATTATCTCCAACCATCCGGACAACCAGCAGATCGCCGACTTCTACCGCGTGCCCTATTTCGTGATACCGGTCAGCAAAGAAAATAAGCGTGACGCGGAGCAGAAACAAATCGATCTGGTGCGCGAGCATCAATGCACTCTGGTGGTGCTTGCGCGTTACATGCAGGTGCTTTCGCACGAACTGATTGAGGGCATCGGCTCGGAGAACCTCATCAATATTCACCACTCTTTTCTGCCGGCATTTGTCGGGTCGAAGCCCTACCACCAGGCCTTTCAGCGCGGCGTCAAACTGATTGGCGCCACTTCGCACTACGTTACCCGTGTGCTCGACGACGGGCCCATCATCGAGCAGGACGTCGTCCGCATTTACCATCGCGACACGGTCGACGATCTGTTGCAAAAAGGCCGCGACCTGGAAAAACTCGTGCTTTCGCGCGCGGTGCGGTGGCACGTGGAAAACCGTATTCTGCTGTACGGGAACAAGACTGTCGTCTTCCAATAGTGGGTTATGGTCAGTGTTTACGCGGGGGGTAGTGGTGCCGTCACTTCCGTAACCAGGTAACCAATTGCGTTGCCGCTGCCTTTCGGTTTTACTAACTAGATAGGTCCCCGAAAAATAGTATTACTATTGCGCCCATTTTGAAGGAGTTGACTTTGCCTGAGGATCCCCAATGGGAACTGGCCTTGCTGGCCACCGTGCAAAGTTTCTACCAGAGGCTGCTGAGCGACCAACTCGGAGGAGAGCTTCCAGCACCCGCTGAACTCGCTGCCGACGTCATAGGCGAAACCGAGGACGTGCGCGCGACTCTCGGCAAGATGCACCGCTGGATCAAGCTGCTGGACATGGCGATCACTCCGGCCATGCTGCGGCTCGCGGTGCAACCGGGCCTTGATCCGGAGGTTGCCGAAGGCCTGTTGCGTTACTTTGCGCGCCATCGCGATGATACCGGCGCAAATCGCGACAAAACCGATCTAGTCGCGACGTTTCTGTTTCGGCATCCTCGCGTCCCCGGGCAGTGGGAGCGGCGCGGCTACGGACTCGATGGGTCGATTCCGCTGTCTCCGTTTGAAATTGCGCTGCTTGAGATTCTCTCGGAATCGGAAGCGCCGGTATTATCCGATGCCGACGTTCAACTGCTGCGGGAATTCAGTCCCTTGCTTGACCAGGCCAATCGCTTTCAGGATTTCTGCGCTTTGATGGATTCTGGGATTATTCAGCGAGTGCGAGAATTAAAAGCGGCGCTCGGCGAATCAATCTATCACCCCGGAGTGCTGGCCACTCTCGCGCCCTACAATGCCGCGTTCGGCGATCGTTTTCATACGCTATTCGATCTTGCCACGCAAGAGATCAGAGCTTTTGCCAATCGCCTCGAAGAACTTGGAGGCAACATCCTGAGCACGGTTGACGGCGTCGAGATCACGGTTGAGCATGTCGCCACTCTGGACCAGGAGGCGTTGTTGAAGGTCGACTATGCTGCAGCGCTGGAGAAATTTCGCCGCGTGGCGCAGCTAAAAAAAGAGTTGGCGAGGCGTCCGCCGATCCTACCGGTTCATCTGGATTCCAAGCCGGTTAGTCGTGCAACAGGTTATGCCGCAGCGGCTGCGCCGGCACTAGCTCCGAAGTATGTGGCGATTGCGATCACTCCGCAGGCAGTTTCGGCTGAAGAAGCGAAACTGCGGCGAGTGGAAGAATCGATCCGCGTCTTTGTGCGCGTTGCCGACCCCAAATTCCGCCAGATTGTACCCATGCGTTATTTCAACCTGATGCTCACGCCCGCCGAAGTTGAGGCCTATACCGCCGACTATCTTGAGCAAGCGGGCGTCCGCGCGGATGCGGCACGAATGCTGCTGCGCACGGTTGCGATCGCGGCCCGAATTACCACCGAGATGGAAGAACTCAAGCGTTCGTGGAATTCCCCTTCCGTCTGGAAGCTGCACGCCGATTCCCTGGTAGTTCTTGTGGACCTTGCTTCGCGGCTCGAGACAAGCGCTAACGCGCTGGATGCTGACCAGCAGCCGGAAATTCAGTCTTACCGCGAGCCACTAGACAGTTCACTCGAAAAACTGCGCGCGCGATCAGCCGAGGCCGCCAAGCTTATCGCTGCCGCCTAAGGGGCAAACCGCTTCTCCGCCTCAACAGTCAGTCACCAACAGCGCACTCACCGCGCGAGGCAAACTCAAAGAATAGTCGGATCATGCTGGCGAATTATGCAAAACATTGCATCTTGACCGGTAATCCACACTGCGGATAAAGTGCTGCACATCCGTTTGGTCGCTCGACTCCGCCAACTCCCCTTGAGCAAGAGCGACGCGGTAGGACTTCCGGCAAATCCACAATTTATCGCTGGACCCTTTCAGTTCAAAAAAGAGGAGAAAACAAATGTGTTTCCGTTCCATCTTTTTCAGTACGATCAATTTCCGTCCGAGTTTCCATACAATCAATAGAATTCGTTTGGCTGTTTTCGCGTTTGCGATCATGGGGTTCACGATGATGGGCGCAGTTGGTTCCGCTTCGGCGGCAAGTTGTACTCTTAAGAGTTTCACGGGTGTGTACGGCTTTTACGCCACCGGGTATGACGGCAGCGACCCATTCAGCAGCGTGGGACAGATCACCTCCAATGCCGACGGATCAGTGACTGGAACACTGACACACAGCGTGGATGGGTCAATCGGAGCGTTCTCATTTACCGGAACCTATACGATGGCGAAAAGCTGCACGGGCACTCTCACGCTCTCGGTCGATGGCGTTACCGAGGACTTCAACATGGTTCTTGACGACAGTAATAAGAATTTCCAATTGATTCGGTCCGATAGCGGATTCATTGTCAACGGATCGGCGATTCCCTTGGGGACGGCGACCTGCGGGTTGAGCGGCAAGTCGGTCAACTATGGGATGAACGTGTATGGCGGCGTTGACAACAAGGGGATCACCTATGTCGGTCAAGTGACGTTGAACGGCAAGGGGGCGGTCACGGGAACGATTACCATCAGCTTCGCGGGAACCATCACCAGCGGAGTTGCGGTTACGGGTACTTATACCCAGAATGCGAATTGCACGGGGACCATGCAGATCACGCCTGCTGGATTCTCGACGATCAATTTCACGACCGTTGCCCTGGATTCAGATAAGGAATTGCTGCTGATTGAAACCGACAGCGGGACGGTAGTTGGAGGAGAAATCGACTAAGCGGCGTCGCACATCGTATGGCAGGGTCGGTAGTCCCACCTTGCTTTCCAATGTTGGAATCGCTTGACGTCTTTCGCATGGCGGCCAAAGAAAAAAGGGACGGACAAAATGTCCGCCCCTTCCTCAACTTACTCTAGCCTATTTAGACGACTAGTGAATGTCGAACTGCTCCTGATGCAGGGCAGGGTCCGACTTCACGATGATTGTCTTCTTGGTGAGCTCTTCCATCTCGTTCAAGAGCTTGGCGTTGTTCAGCTTCAGCGCCTTCGCGACTTCCGGGTTCACGCGCAACATGACGTCGCTGTGTTCGAGATGGTTCGAGATCTTGCGCATCTCGACATACACTTCGTTGCAGACGGTATTCACCGATTTCACAAAGCCGGTGGACTGGCAATAAGGACACGGCGTTCCGATCGTGCGTTCGAGCGATTGCTTCACGCGTTTGCGGGTGATCGCGACCAGTCCGAAATCATTGAATTGCAGCACTTTTGACGGTGCGCGATCGAGGCGCAACGCTTCCTCAAGCGCCTGCATGACCTTTTGCCGGTTGCGGCGCTCGTCCATATCGATGAAATCGATGATGATGATGCCGCCCAGATCGCGCAGTCGCACCTGGCGCACGATTTCTTTAATGGCATCGACGTTGGTTTTCACGATCGTGTCTTCGAGGCGAGCGGTTTTGCCGACATACTTGCCGGTGTTGACATCGATGGCGACCAGCGCTTCGGTCTGATTGATGACGATGTAGCCACCGCTCTTCAGCCAGACTTTCGATTTGAGCGCCTTGTTGATCTCTTCGTTGAGGCCGAACTGATCGTAGAGGGGAGTCTCTTTGGTGTAGAGTTTAACCCGTTTGACCAAGCCAGGCTGGAAGCGGTTGGCGAAGCGCAGAATGCGTTCGTATTCCTGTTCAGTGTCGACCCAGATGACAGAGAAATCAGAACTTACCTGGTCGCGCAGCACGCGCTCCACAACGTTCAGATCGTGATAGATCAGCGCGGGAGACTTGCTGCTTTCGGAGCGCGCTTTGATTTCGTTCCAAAGATTTTTCAGGAAACGAATGTCAGCACGGAGTTCCTCATCGGTCGCACCAGCTGCCGCAGTGCGCACAATGAAACCGCCGGCGCCATTCTCGCGCTCGCTCTGAATGATGCGCTTCAACCGCTGGCGCTCTTCTTCTGAGGAGATTTTGCGGGATACGCCGGTGTGGTTCACGGTTGGCATGAATACGAGGAAGCGGCCGGGCAGCGCGATGTGACTGGTGATGCGAGCGCCTTTTTTCGCGATCGGCTCCTTCGCGATCTGGATGAGAATTTCCTGGCCTTCTTTGAGCAGTTCGCTGATTTGCGGCACGACGGTGTTTTCGCGGCTGCGGAAGCGACGACCACCACCACGACGTCCGCGGCCTCGGTCAAACCCGCGCTCAGGGCCACGACGCTGGGTGCGCTGCAATAGTCTGGCCTCGGGTGCGGGGCCACGGACTTCGGCGCTGGCATCAAGAGTACCTGCGCCGATCGCTTCGGCTTCGAGCAGAGCTTCAGCTTCGGCCTGCGCCTCTTCAAGTTCCAACTCTTCTGCTTCACGCTCTTCAGCTTCGACTTCAGCTTCGACCTGTCCTTCGGCTTCGTGAACGGCTTCGGTCACAGTCTCGCCGTCTGCGGAAGGTTCTCCGTCAGATGCCGCGATCGAAGCGGCATCTACCGCAACGGATTGTGGTATTTCTCCCGCTGCTCGTGTTTCTTCCTCCAACTCCTCAAAGCCGTCGTCGTCTCCCGGCTCTTCACCATAGGACGCCAAGTCGGCTTCTTCTTCCTCGATCTCCTGCTCTTCGACGGCAGCATGCTCATGCGTGACTTGCGGTAGGGATGTAAAGTCGCTCTCCGCCGCTACGCTGGCTGTGGCCTCATACGCTTCTTCCTCGACTTCAGCATGGGACACATGCTCGTGCTGCTCGTGGAGCGGCTCGGTTATCTCGGCAAAGATGGGTTCATCGTCGGGGAAGTTGGCGATGATCGCGGCAGGCATCTGCCGTTCCGCGACGGTGCTCTCGGCGGAAAAAGCCCCGGCTTCGCTTCGGGCGTCGTTCCGGGCGTCGCTCCGATCAAGGTTTTCGCTCTGGCCTAAGTTTTCGCTATGGCCCAGGCTTTCGGCATGCCCTGAACCTTGGCGCTGGTACTTTGAGATCGATTCGCCGGGAAGGACAATAGGTTGATAGCCGGGGGGTGGTCCATAATCGTAGTCGCGGCCGACGCGGGTGGTCGGAGGAGCCGTGCGCTGGAACCGGGAATCCGACCCGGTGCGGCTGGAACGGTCGCCGCGGCTGAAACGGTCGTTTCTGGGCTCGGGCCGATGGTCGGATCTTGGCTCGTTGCGTTGATCGTTACGGAGATCGCGCGGTGCGCCATAGGATGAATCGGCGCGCGGCTCGCTCGAAGCTTCGTTGCCGATATCGGCGCGCGGTTCAGCGCGGACTTCACCACGCTCCGGACGATCGCCACGGCGTCCACGACGACGACGGCGTCCGCGAAAGTCGCGCCCACCGCCTGTCGCATTTCCGGGCGCTCCCGCTGCAGCCGTATGCGACTCTTCGGACTCTCCAATGGTTTGCGAGAACGAACCCTCGGAGGAAGATTCCGCTTCCATGCCCCGCGGACGAGACTCTCCTGCCGGACGATTGGCTGGGATGGCTTCGTCCAAGTCTTCATCTTGCTGTTCCAAATCCATGAAATCGGAAACGTAGAGGAAGGCGTCACGTTCGAGTCCAATGTCGACAAAGGCGGACTGCATGCCTGGCAGCACGCGGGTAACCCGGCCTTTATAAATGGAGCCGGCTAAGGTGTATTCATTTTCGCGTTCGAGGTAAATTTCCGCGAGTTGGTCGTCTTCCGTGATCCCCACTTTGGTTTCATGGGGTGTGGCCGATACAAACAGTTCCTTGTTCATTTCTACTCCGGTGTTCTTCGCCGGACCAGAAGCGCAAGGCGGACCAACGGATTGATAGCGTTCAGCGCTGCTCCGGGTAGGAGCGGGCGCGGTCCCGGAGTTCTTTCCGGGCCCTACACTGCAGTGAATTGTTCGTGCTCGTCTGCACTGATCGCGTTGAGCCTTGTGTCAGGTCTGTGGCCACTCTCTCGCATTCCGCTGAGGGGGCCGTTCCCCGCCTGACTGGCTTCAATCCTGTCCGGCTTCGACTTCTGCCGACGTTCTGCCCTCCTTTTTCGCGAGGGCTTTCGTAATCTTTCGTCTTGCTGAATCCTGGTATTGAATCTTGCTTCGCGGCGCGGTTCTCGTCGTAACGGAAGAACCGAAGACGAGAAGAGCGCCCCAACCTCTGCCAAGCCGTTTCAGTTCACAAAGCGGCGCATCCTGATGTTCATCACGATCCCCAGCGCCAAAAACATGAAAAGAACGGAAGACCCACCGTAACTCATGAGCGGCAAAGGTATTCCGGTGACGGGCATAAAGCCAACCACCATGCCGACGTTGACCAGAATGTGAAAGCTAAGCACAGCCACCACACCCATCACCAGAAATGCTCCGGCGCGGTCGGGCGCCGTTTGAGCATTCTGAGTCAACCGCATCAGCACTATAAAGTATAACAGCAGAACTCCCAGAGCTCCTACAAACCCATGTTCTTCGGCAAAAGCGGCAAAAATAAAGTCGGTTTGGGGCACGGGAAGAAACGCAAGATGTGTCTGCGATCCCTGGCGGCTGCCAAAGATGCCGCCCGACCCTACCGCAATTAACGACTGGTTAACTTGATATCCGGAGCCTTTGGGGTCTGAGTCCGGTTCACGGAAACTGAGTAAACGCTGCTTCTGATAGTCCTTCATGTGGTGCCAAGCTAACGGGAGGCATAGTGCTCCCAAGAGAACAACGATGGCCGCCTGCCGGAATCTGAGTCCTCCGAGAAAAAGACCCATCAAGGCGATGGGGAGGTAGGTCAGCGCCGTGCCAAGATCGGGCTGCGCCAGAACCAGCAGCATAGGGAAACCTACAATCGCGCCAGCTTTCAGGAAGTCGGACCACGACAGTTCCCGCTGCTGTAGATCGGCGAAGTATTTGGCCACCGCCAGAATCAGGATCAGCTTGACCCATTCCGAAGGTTGAAAGTGGCCGCCACCTGGAAGTTTGATCCACCGCCGCGCGCCGAGGTATTTCTGGCCAAACAGAATTACACCAATCAGGGAGGCGAGCGATGCGATGTACATCCAGTGGACCTGTTCCAGCATGGCCTGATAGTTCAGCAGGCTGACCAGGAACATGGCGCCCACGCCGGCCAGAATCCAATAGATTTGTTTGATATGTGCACCGGCGAACTTGGTGTGCTCGGTTGCACTGTAGATCTGCAGCACGCCGAGCGCGCAGATTACCAGCACGAAGCCCAGCAGAACCCAGTCGAAATCTCGGTAGGAAACGTAGCGCGACATTGAATTCAGTCGCCCACAACAGAACCGGTTCGGGAGAACCTACAGTAACAACTCACAGCCAAATGAATCACCAGCAGATCCATTACTCGCAAGGGTTCGAAGGACATGCTGGACTGACCGGGGATGGTGATCGGGTCCAGATCCAAATCGCAGCGCCACCCACGCCAGCTAACGCCCCGTAGACCACTGGAGCGGAACTCATGATTCCTCCCGTGGCGGCTGGCGCTGCACCAGTACGACGTTTCTTCTTTTTCTTTTTGTCGGTATCGGCGGTGTCATCCTTCGTAGTCTGCTGGCCCTGGGTCACGGTTGTTGTCTGTCCCTGAGCGTCTTGCACGGTGACGTCGCCTTTATTGGCTGCGATCTGAACTTGTCCGTTGGTATCAATCACCTGAAATTCTGTCCAGGCCTCGGTTGCCGGTTTGATGGTGACGTCGCCAGCGCGCGCCGATAATCCGCGGGAAGTTGTCACACGCACGCCGCCGTGCTCAAGTTCCACAGCGGGCCCTTCGAATTTCACCAGCGAGTCGGCCAGCACCATCACATTCGATCCGTTCGACTGAATACTAG
>DATEBK010000328.1:0-6150 GCA_035287825.1 Terriglobales bacterium | reverse complement strand
CCGCCCCAGCACCCAAGGCGAAAAAATCAGGTCCGGATAACCGAGCGTGTGGTCTGAATGCAAATGAGTAATAAAAACAATATTCAATTCTTTAGCTTTAAGGGCCGCGATCCCATTCTTTTCCGCCGCCGCCGCGCGCCGCACAACTCCCGGCCCACAGTCAATCAGATACGCTCGCCCATTTACAACCACCGCGACCGCCGGTCCCCATCGCTCCGGATCCGCACTCGGATTCCCCGTCCCCAACACCACCACCCGAGTAGCAGCAATGCCATCCGCCGTCGCGTTCGTAGTCTGTCCGCTCGCCGTGAATCCTCCGACAGTTAATCCCAGGCTACAAACGCCCAATATCACCAACCAAAAAATGTTCCTGATCACAAACCCTCCCTGCCCGATTTGCCTTACCGCTTTTGACTCTCGACATACCCCGTCTCCTGTATTGACACTCGCTCTCCAACCCGACTAAACTCCGTAGCCACCGCGGCGTTTCGTCGCGAGCATCACTCCCGATCCTGCAACTTTTTGCACACCACTTTGGAGGCCCAATGCCTACGTCCCAGCTCTCGAAATCTGCCGCCACCCTCGCTGCCCGCTTCATCCTCTTTACCATTCTGCTGACGGCAATCTTGCTCCCGAATCTCGCCGCCGCGCAGGTAGTCGGTTCCGGTAACACCGCGTTCATCGAAGCGCCCGTCGTGGTTCCGAAGACGACCCCTTGCAAGGTCGAACTCTACCGCAATTTCAAATTTAACAATTTCAATCCCCAGAGCTTCACCTACACCCCGCCCGCCAGCTGTCCCGCGCCCTGGGGAGCCGTCGTCCTTTCCGCCGATTTCTCCATCTCCAAAGGCATCCAATACGATCGCACCGCCAATATCTGGATCGGCCCCACCAACATTTACTTCGGCACCACCGCCGAAGATGATCCCACCGATGCCCGCCATTGGCACGTCGAGCACGACCTCACCGATTACAGCTCCATCTTTACAGCTACCCAGGACGGCACCGTCGATCTCGGCAACGAAGTCAACAAAACCTATACCGGCGTCCTCTACGGCAGTGCCGAACTTCTCTTCTACCCCGTGCCGCAAGGTGGAAAAGCGCCCTCCGTCGCCGACCAGGTCATTGCCTTCTCCGGCGGACCGACCGGCGGTACCGTCGGCCTCGACACCACCGGACAGTGCTGCACCACCATTCTCGAGCAAACTCTTACCCTCCCCACCAATATCGAGAGCGTATTCTTCGATGTCTTCGCTCAAAGCCAGCACGACGATGAATTCTGGTACACCTGCGTTCCCAACGATGTCGCCGGCGAGCTCGAAAGCTGCACCAACACCGCCTTCCGTGAAGGGGAAATCACCATTGACGGCACTCCCGCTGGCGTCGCGCCCATCTATCCCTGGATCTACACCGGCGGCATCGATCCCTATCTCTGGATCCCCATCCCCGGCGTTCAGACCCTGAACTTCAAGCCCTACCAGGTCAACCTCACGCCCTTCGCCGCGCTGCTCGATGATGGCAACCCCCACACCGTCGGTCTCAGTGTTTACAACGCCGACGATTATTTCTCCGCCACCGCTAACCTCCGCCTCTATCTCGACACCGGTTCCACCCAAGTCACGGGAGGCGTCACCAGCAACACGCTGACCGTCCCCAATCCCAGCGTCGTCGAGAAAATCAACACCCAGAAGAATGGCAACATCGCCGGCACCGTCGATGTCTCCTCCAGCCACAACTTCGCCATCACCGGAGTCGCCAACACTTCTCACGGCATGATCACCACCACCGTGGATCAAAAAATCAAATTCTCCAGTGACCAGTATTTCAAACTCACCGACACCGAATACGAGCAGAACATCAAGCAGGGAAGCACGCTGCATTCCGTCGTTACCACCCAGAACTCGAACGGCAACACCACTGTTTACACCGTCAACCACGACTGGCCGCTGCTGCTTAATATCACCGTGCTGGTCGCTCCCGACGGCAGCGAGACTCAAACCACGACCAGCAACCAGTACTTAGAAGAGGATGAGGCGGCGACGCTGAACAAAATCGCTCTCAACTTCTCGCTGGTCAAAAACCGCGTCACCACCACCGATACGCTCAACTTCAATTCGAGTGGCGTATTCACCGGCAACTCCAATATGTCGAGCGCGCAAAACTTCTTCGACTCCAACTCCACCGGATTCTGCTACAGCGGCGACCTCACCGCCGCTGCCAATATCCTGACCGCCGTAACCTACGGCACAGGCTGCAACTGATCTGCTGCTCCGCATGGACGGGCCTTCGCGCCCGTCCATGCCAGCTTGCCTCCCGGCGAGCTGCATGCGGTACACTTCGTCTTGCGACCGTCTCGGCTTCATCTTTTTGGGAGGTCGCTACTTTGTAGCTCTTGCCATCGAGCATCCTTCTCTGGCGGACGCTCCTGCTTTGTGAGAGATCTCCGGGGTAAAGACAATTCGACGAAGGCCGATTTAGAAAAGACGTTCGAGAAGAGGTGTTCGATGAAAAACCGCCGCCTGATGACAGCAACGACGACCGCAATTCTGTTCGCCAACGCGTTGGTCTTGGCTGCGCTTCTAGCCATTTCACCATTGAGCTCGGCACAGGCAAAGCCCGCGCCCCAGGCACCGCCTGCCCCGCAAAATCGCACCTTTCTCGTCAGCGGGCACACGGGAGAAGCACCGGTCATTCAGAAAGACGGTAAATCCTACGTCGACATCGAATCGCTGGCGCGCCTGACCAACGGCTCTCTCAGCTTCAAGGGAAATCAAATCATCCTCACGCTTACCCCGGCGTCCAGCGCTGCGCCTCCTGCGCCGCAGGCTGCGCGCGCGGCGAACTCGGCGTTCTCAAAGGATTTCCTGAAAGCCAGCGTCGATGCAATGTCAGCCATTCGGGAATGGCGCGAAGCTCTACTCACCGCCATTCAGAACGGAACCTTGGTGACGTCCGACTTCGTGGCCCCGTACCGAGCGAAAGCCACCAACAATGTAAGATTGGCATTCGTCGCCGTCTCCACCGATGCCGATCACAACGCATTTCAACTGCTCAACAACCAGATGGATAAGATGCGCCAGTTGAACGACAAAGTTCTGGCCGAGCACGAGAACGCCCAAAACATCTCGCCCGACGATCTGAAGAATGATCCCCTTAATCAGCAGATTGTGAGCTGCGCTCGTTCCCTCGTAGCCATGGCCGGCAGCGGTCAGTTTCAAGATGACGGTTCGTGTCACTGATTTGTTTCTCCAAGTGCTGTGCCCGATTCGCTGGCGCAACCGACAACCGGCAACTGTTCCAATCCTGTGCGCCTCGTGTGCAAATTCCGCCCGCGCGCTCCACGCTCGTCTGTCACATCTTTTCGCTCCCGCTCAAAGTGCGCCGCTAGTGCGCCGCCCGCACTTGTTCTCAGCTCAAACTCAATCTCCCGCGCCGCACACCATACGCCGCCAGGAATTCCACCGTTGCACAATTAATGTGTAATTGACCCCGCCCATCTCTGCGCGTACAGTCACTCCACTCGAACCGAATTTTTCACGACCACTCAAAGCCGATTGAAAGCAGAGCTACGAACTATGAACCCCGAGCGCCCATGGACCGTCTACCGCACTCGTTTTTTGGTGCGCGCCCGTCAACTCACCGAACCACTCGTCTTCACCGATGCCCTCGGCCGTGAACAATCCGGAGCCCCCGGCGATTACCTCGTCGAGTCCTCCGACGGTATCACCCGCATTCACTCCCGAGCCATCTTCGAAGACATCTACGTGCCCCTCGCCACCGTCCCGTACTCTAACCCCTGCCGTAACCACGAAACGCCCGGCATCCTGCCTCGGCCAGTATCCCGCGCCGCACCCGATGAGGATCGTCAGCGCGCCCTCGCGTGAGAACTGGGCAACCCTCAAAACTTTGCTCTTAAGGTTCCTTACCACTTTTGGGCCACAACATGTTGTATTTCTCTCTTGACAGGCACCATATACGGTTGTACGTTAAGCATCCCAGAGCACTTTTTCAGACCCCGAACGCCGGGGCCACGACAGTAAAACATAAGGGGCGAGACTCAGAGTTGAGGTGACTTCGCGTCTCCCCTTTCGCGGAGAAGCCATCCCTCCACCAGTGGATGGAAAAGCAGCGGTGACCATAACTGAAACACTGGGTGCCCCGCCCTGTCGCGAAGCGGAGGGTGGGGTTCTCGGATTTCGACGCTGCCGAATTTGAACTCGATTTTGACCCTGGGATTTGACCCTGCAAGGGTTCGGCATGGGAGCCGCGCCAAGCGTAGAACGTCAGCAAGTGTAGTTCGTGACTCAAGCTGCTCGCCCGCCGATTCCAGCTTCCGTCACACCTTTAGGAGCCCCGATGCAAAGTTTGATTGAATTGGTAGCCGCTTCCTTCGCCCGCCACGGCATCGAATCCGCAGAGCCGGTGGAAAGACTGGCGTCCTCCTCCGTCGCAGCCGATTCAGCCCATACCCAGACGGCCGAGCCAACTCTGGTGACGGCGCTCCCCGAGCACAATTTCCGAAAGAGTCTCCAGGGCGATCCCGCTCCATAAGCGTTAGCTCCATAAGAAGTATCTGTAGAAAGCGGCGCGAGTCCGGTCTTCGGAGCGCAAGCGCAAGATAACTCAGCTCCAAAAGCGGAAAATTTTGGCTCAAAAGCCAACCGCCGTCATAGATCATCTGTTCTTTGCCATCATCTAATCAGGAGAGAGAAATGCCCGAAGTGCGCGACCAAATTAAGACCCAATCCGCCGCCAGCAATCCCGCCAAGACCAAGGCCCCGGGGCTGACCTTCCGCCGTCTTTTCACCAAGCCCGGCGTGTCCCCCTACTCCGAAGTCGAATGGGAGCTCCGCACCGCTCAGATCGCCGACTCCCAGGGAGGCGTGATCTTTGAGCAGAAAAATGTCGAAGTCCCCAAAGACTGGTCGATGACCGCGACCAATATCGTCGCCTCAAAATATCTTCACGGCCAGGTTGGAACCGATGAGCGCGAAACCGGCGTCCGCCAGCTCGTCGCCCGCGTCGCCGAGACGATTCGCGATTGGGGCATGAAAGACGGATACTTCCGCACCTCCGAAGACGCTGCCGTCTTCCATGACGAGCTCGTGCACCTGCTCATCCGCCAGCACGTCGCCTTCAATTCGCCCGTCTGGTTCAACGTAGGCTGCGATCGCATCGAGCCGAAATCCGACGCCACCAACTGGCACTGGAACTCGACCACCAATCAAGTCGAATTCGGCGTCACCGGTTACACTCGCCCGCAGTGCTCCGCCTGCTTCATCAACTCGATCAAAGACTCGCTCGATTCCATTTTGACGTTAGCAAAGACCGAAGGCATGCTCTTCAAATGGGGATCCGGTACCGGCACCAATCTCTCTCCCCTGCGTTCTTCCACCGAAGTTCTCAGCGGAGGTGGCACTGCCAGCGGCCCGCTCAGCTTCATGAAAGGTTTCGACGCTTTCGCCGGCGTCATCAAGTCCGGAGGCAAAACTCGCCGCGCCGCCAAGATGGTTATCCTCAACATCGACCATCCCGACATCGTCGACTTCATCGAGTGTAAGTCGAAAGAAGAAGCTAAAGCCCACGCCTTAGTCGCGCAGGGTTACGACGGATCGCATCCCGACTCCGACGCCTACAGCTCTATCTTCTTTCAGAACGCGAATAACTCCGTCCGCGTCACCGACGACTTCATGGTAGCCGTCATGCGCGACACCGATTTCTCCACCAAAGCCATCGTCGACGGCCGCGTAGTCAACACTTACAAAGCTAAAGATTTAATGGAGAAACTTTCCCAAGCCACCTGGCAATGCGGCGATCCCGGAATGCAATACGACACCACCGTCAACCGCTGGCATACCAGCAAGAACACAGCCCGGATCAACGCCTCGAATCCCTGCAGCGAGTACATGTTCCTCGATGACTCTGCCTGCAATCTCGCCAGCCTTAACCTGCTGAAGTTCGCTCCCAACGGCACTTTTGACGTGGAAGCCTACCGTCACGCCGTCGATATCACCATCACCGCCCAGGAAATTCTGGTCGACAACGCCGGCTATCCCACCGAAATCATTGGCAAGAACTCGCACGACTATCGCCCGCTCGGCTTGGGCTATGCCAACCTCGGTGCCTTACTGATGGCTGCCGGCCTTCCCT
>DATEBK010000327.1:0-2864 GCA_035287825.1 Terriglobales bacterium | reverse complement strand
CGGTGATGATCTCGGCGGCGGTGGGACGTGGCGGCGAAACACTGATATCTGCCCAAACTACCGAAGCGTTCTGGAACGCAGTGCAGCACGTGAAACCGCTGTCGGTGGGACTCAACTGTTCTCTCGGGCCCGATCTAATGTATCCGTTCCTGGAGGAGCTCTCGGATAAGGCGGACGTAGCGATCTCGTGCTATCCGAATGCCGGTTTGCCGAATCCATTGTCGGAAACAGGGTTCGATCTGGGGCCACAGGACATGGCGCGCTACCTGGGCAACTTTGCGCGGTCGGGGCTGATCAATATTGCCGGCGGTTGCTGCGGCAACACACCAGAGCACATCGCAGCTATCGCCAAAGCACTCGAAGGCCAGCCGCCGCGAAAGTGGAGCACGACGCTCACTGAGGAATTCTCCGCCCACCAGATTGAGAGTCGAGCGTGAGCTTGTCCGATAGCGTGAGCGCACCCGAGCCCACGCAGGTGAAACCTCTCCGTCTCTCAGGCTCGCAGCCCTTCACCCAGCAGGCCGGCGTCTACATCATGATCGGTGAGCGGACCAATGTGGCCGGCTCGCCGAAATTCGCCAGACTGATCAAAGAGGGCAAGTATGAAGAAGCTGTAAGCGTCGCTCGGCAGCAGGTCGAGAACGGAGCGAATGTCCTCGACATATGTATGGACGAGGGCATGATCGACGGTGTCGTGGCAATGACGCGATTCCTGCAGTTGCTGGGAAGCGAGCCCGAAGTCGCCAAGGTCCCATTCATGGTGGACTCCTCGAAATGGGAGGTCATCGAAGCTGGGCTAAAGTGTCTGCAGGGCAAAGGCATTGTCAATTCGATCTCACTAAAAGAAGGCGAAGACAAATTTCGCCAGAATGCCGCTAAAGTTCTGAAATATGGCGCGGCCGTAGTTGTGATGGCCTTTGATGAACAGGGTCAGGCTGCGACCTACGAGGATAAGATCCGCGTCTGCGAGCGCGCTTACCGCATATTGGTCGATCAGGTCGGGTTCCCTCCCGAAGACATCATCTTCGATCCCAATATCCTCACCGTTGCCACAGGAATGGAGGAGCACAACAACTACGCAGTCGACTACATCAACGCCACTCGTTGGATCAAGGCTAACTTGCCACACGCGAAAGTGAGTGGCGGCGTTTCCAACATTTCTTTCAGTTTTCGCGGCAATAACAAGGTCCGCGAAGCCATTCACTCAGCGTTTCTTTATCACGCTATCGCGGCGGGCATGGACATGGGCATCGTGAATGCCGGCATGCTTGAGGTCTACGAAGAGATTGAGCCAGAGCTGAAAGCGCTGGTCGAGGACGTGCTGCTTAACCGCCGTCCCGACTCGACCGAACGGCTTGTTGAATACGGAGAAACGCTAAAGGGAGCTGGCAAGGCAGTCAATGAGAAGAAGGCCGAAGAGTGGCGCAACGGCACAGTCGAGGAACGTCTTTCTCACGCACTGGTCAAAGGAATAGACACATACATTGAGATTGACGCCGAAGAGGCCCGAGTCAAACTCGGCCGCCCACTATTGGTTATCGAAGGGCCGCTAATGGACGGCATGAGTGTCGTGGGCGATCTGTTCGGGGCTGGCAAGATGTTCTTGCCCCAGGTCGTAAAGTCAGCGCGGGTGATGAAGAAGGCTGTGGCACATCTGACGCCTTTCATGGAGGCCGAGAAGGAAGCCAGAGTCGCCGCGGGCGAAGTCGTCAAAGCGCAGGGAAAAATCATACTCGCGACAGTCAAGGGTGATGTTCACGATATTGGCAAGAATATCGTCGGGGTCGTCCTCGCCTGTAACAACTACGAGGTGATTGACATGGGAGTGATGGTCCCCTGCGAAAAGATCCTCGAACGCGCCAAGTCTGAAAAAGCGGACATGATTGGACTCAGCGGCCTGATCACCCCGTCTCTCGACGAGATGGTGCACGTCGCGCGCGAAATGGAACGTCAGGGTTTCAAGTTACCGCTGCTCATCGGAGGGGCAACCACCAGCCGGAGACACACAGCGATCAAGATTGCGCCGCACTACAGCGAACCGGTGGTTCATATTCTGGATGCCAGCCGGGCGGTCCCCGTGACGACCAGCCTGCTGAGTGACGAAGGCAAAACGGCGTTCGTGACGCTGCATCGCGCCGACTACGAGGCGCTCCGCAAGGCCCACACCGCGCCGCGCCTGACGGTCGTCCCCATCGAGACTGCCCGCGCAAGGCGAACGCCGATCGAGTGGCGTGCTGAAGACATACCTACGCCTGCATTTACTGGTGTGCGTACGCTGGACAACTTTCCTCTTGCGACGCTGCGCGAATTCATCGACTGGACGCCGTTCTTCCACACCTGGGGATTGAAAGGGGTTTATCCCCGCATTCTCGAGCACGAGACCCAAGGTACACAGGCGCGGCAGATCTTTACCGAAGCCAACGCTCTTCTGGACATCATCATCGAGAAGAACTTGATCACGGCACGTGGCGTATACGGCTTCTTTTCTGCCAGTGCAGTCGGCGACGATGTCGAACTTTACACGGACGGCACACGTGAAAGGGCGCTGGAGAGATTCCACTTTCTCCGACAGCAATCAAATAAGGAAGGCAGCGAGCCGTGCCGGTCTCTTGCGGACTTCATCGCGCCAAAGGAAATGGGGTTGCATGATCATATTGGTGCGTTCGCGGTAACTAGCGGGATCGGCCTGAAAGAACTGTGCGACGGATTCCGGGCCAAGAACGACGATTACAACGCGATCATGGCAGAGGCCATCGCCGATCGCCTAGCGGAAGCTTTCGCCGAATGCCTGCACAAACGAGTGCGGGACGAGTGGGGCTACGGTTGTGCGGAAGGTCTGAGCAATGCGGATCTAATCCAAGAGA
>DATEBK010000326.1:0-11177 GCA_035287825.1 Terriglobales bacterium | reverse complement strand
CGGTCGAGTCGAATAAAACTAAAGAGGGACGGGCCAAGAACCGGCGCGTGGATATCCGGCTGATGACGAATACCGAGGGCGGATCTACTCCAGCGCAGGCACCGGCGAGCAACCCGACGCCGACGGCGAGCGCGAATCCGTCGTTGTAGGTTATCGTTGCAGCAGGCTGTTAACGATTTTTCCCTCCTCCCTGGAGGACTTGCCAAACAGGCCGCCCCAACCTAAGTGGGCGGCCTGATTTTTTGCGGACTGGAAAGCGTTACAATAGGGTTGTGCGGGTGAGATTTGAGATTCTTGCTTTGGCGCTGCTGGCTGCGGTTTCGGTAGCCCAGAGTTCGCCGGATAAAGATGCGCCGGACAAACCTGCTTCAGATCAAACGACACCCGATAAAACTCCCGGCGATAAAGCACCCGCTCAGAACGCGCCGGACAAAACTCCCGACAAAACCGGGGGCGACAAAGCGGCTGCTGCGAAGGCCGCGGAGCATGCTAGCCCAGGGGATGCAAGCTCGAGCCGCGATACGCGAATCGACCTGAGTCCGCCCAGGGACGATGCCAAAAGCCATCCCTCCAGCCAGGACGCCGTTCAGGACCTTGTTCCTAATTCCGACACTACTGGCGTTCAGGAGTTCCACCCCTGGAATCCGCTGAAGGCGTCGAAAGATATTCAGGTCGGAGATTTTTACTTCAAACGCAAGAACTACAAGGCGGCGCTCGAACGCTACAAAGAAGCCCTCTACTACAAAGATAATGACGCCGTAGCCAGCTTCCGTGTCGCCGAGTGCCAGGAAAAGCTGGGAGACAAAGACGAGGCGAGGACCTATTTCGAGCAGTATCTGAAGATCCTGCCGGAAGGTCCTTTGGCCAAGGAAGCGCGGGCCTCGCTCGAAAAGCTTGGTCCGGCGCAATAGCTTTCTCGCGAAGCAATCGGGAAGGCGTTAAGTCTGCCGGTTTTTACTTTTCCACCTTCCAGAATTCGCCAGTGGTTGCATCCACGGCCACGCGCAGTTTCGCGGTTTCGCGGTCGGTTCCATAGATCACATGCCACAGGAGCTTGTTGACCAAGTGGTCCCATTCCAGGACATAGAGAACGGGAGTGTCAGGTTCCTGTTGTAAGAGCTTCTCTCCGCCGTGTTCCTGGGCGAGGGCAAAGGCCTTGTCGGCATCGGTTTTCAGAAACTGGACGTTGAAAATCTGCGTGCTGGAGTTGGCAGGACTGTAGGCGTCCTCAACACTGTGAGAAACATCGCCGAGCGCCCAGGTATACGGGCGCGTCGTGTGCTTCGCTGGCGAGGCGAAATAGGCACGCCACTCGCCAGCCTTGCCGTCGCGGCCCTTGGAGTCGTTGGTAGGTTCCGACTCCAGACGGTAGGGTTGGGCGTCCGGCGCCCAAAGGCGGGCGGAAACGTAGCACTTGAAAAAGGCGCTGCTCCCGGTGATCGCATCTGGGATCTTGCGCTGTGGTTGCTCGGCTGGTGGCGTGCCGGGCGGCGGCGAAGAGCATGCGGCCATCAGTCCCGCTGCTAAAATTGCAAATGCCACGACTATTCTTTTCATGGACGATCTTCCGGGCCAGATGTTCTAGACGAATCGAGTTCGACGAATCATTGTACCAACGCCATGGATTCCCATCTCCAACGCCTAAGGCAGGAACTCGAAGATGCAACACGGGATGCCAGCGACAATGATTTGTTGCGGTCCGCGGAGGGGAAGTGGAACTCCGCACAAATTCTGGAACATCTTTTTCTGACCTACAAAGGCACGAATCAGGGAATGGCGAGATGTTTGGAAAACAATGCCCCGCTCGCTACTCGCGCCACACTGTTTCATCGCGCGGCCACGTTTCTGACGGTGAATCTAGGCTACATGGTCAAAGGACGCAAGGCCCCGGAAAAGGTGGTACCACGCGGCCTGCCTCCCGGCAATATACGACGCGAGATCGGACCTGAGCTCCAGCGAATGAGTGCGGGACTCGACGAGTGCGAGAGAAGATTCGGCCCATCCACGAAACTGATGGATCATTTGATCCTTGGACCTTTGACCGCCGGCCAGTGGCGGAAATTCCACTGGGTGCATGGGCAGCATCATGCGCGGCAGATTCGCGAGCGATTAGCGAAGGACGTGAAATAGGCGCCCCAGTCCCCGAAGGCGCCTATTTTCGAAAGAAGTGACGTCGCCTAAGGATGCGGCGCGGCGGGCCCGGACCGACCCCTATTTGTTGCTATCGTCTGTTTTCTTGTCGCTGTCGTTCTCTTTCCCGTTGTTCTTGTCCTTGTCGGTCGCATTGATGCCGGCTTTGTGCGCCTGCTCCTGCAGGTCATCGAGCTGCTTCCTGGCGTCATCCAACGCTTTCTGTTTTTGTTCGATGTCGCTCCTGTAGCGTTCGTCGTCCTTGTTCCAGTTGACGTCACGCACCGCGACGCTGGGATCGGTGTAAGCGGCGGCCGTGCGCAGACGCATTTCGCGCTGGTCGATGTCGAGTTCATGGGCCAGTGCGTCGACTTTCTGCTTTTGATCATCGAGCTTTTTGTTCCACTCGTCCGCTTTCTTCTGCTTCTCGGCGTCGGTCGGAGCGGGACCTGCGGCGGCCGTTTTTGTTGCATCGGAGCCAGCGTCGGTAGTTGTCGCTGTAGGCGCCGGTCCAACCACGCTCAACGGCTGATCGGTTGGAAGGTTGTCATTGTCAAAATGGCGGCTGGCCGTAGTTGGCTCAGGCTTGTTCTTGCGAGCTTGGCGCGCGTAGTCGCCGAGGGACTGGGCGGTCGCTCCGGTGATCCCGAAGAAAAGCAGAGTGCCCATGGTGGTGCATGTGGCCATCCATTTCGTGCATTTCATGTAGTCATCCTTTCGCCAGCCCGCACATCCTGTTGCGGACTGCTATCGCTAAAGTCAGAATCTTGTTGAAGGTTGGCGCCTCCGAGAAAACTTCCCACGGTGCCGTCCAGTTGTGCCGCTTCCTGGGTGATACTGTCAGCCAATTGCGTCAATTCCGGGTCGTGACGGTCTGAGAGTCGCCGCACATGTTCCCTGATTGCCGCGAGCGAGGTATGCAATTCGAGCGCGAACTCGGAGGAAACTTCCCGTTGCATTCTCTGCGCGTGTCGAATTCGTTCAAGATCGGTCTTGTCGGTGATGACGAGGGTCGTACCCATGAGACTGGCATCCTCAGCCAGGACCGGAGACGCAGTCACTTCGAGGACACGATTTTCGCCCGCACGGGTGAAGTAGTTCAGTAGCAGCCCGCGCACCGCTGATTTCCCTGCCAGGGCGGGAGCGAGAGCGTGTTCGACACTTGTTTCCGGGCGCGCGCCCAGGTTTGCGGAGCTCTGTGTTTCTGGACGCAGAGTGGCCGTGCGGAAGAGATCGCTCGCCTGCAATCCGACCGGCGAGTCGAATCCGAGCAACTTGCGTGCTGCCGCATTCGCTTGTCGCACCAGGCCGTTGGTATTGAGGAACAGCACGCCGCAGGAAAGGTTGGAAAGGACGGTTGCGCTCAGGGAATCGGAAGCTTTGGCTTTTCTGCGCTCTGAAAGCTGTTGTGTAGCGAGCTCGTGTTTCTGCTGCTTGAGTTGCTGAATGACAGCGTGATAGGCGTGAACGGGCAGTCCCTCGACGGCGAGTGGTGTGTGAGCGAGAGAATCAGCTTCACTGACCATACTCGTACGGAGGCGCCGAATCGCGAACAGCCCAAACCCGAAAGCGGCGGCGGCGGCGAACAGCAAAAGCCCCATGCGCAGGATGATTGGATTGGTCAAGAGATTCACAACGGACTCCAATACCAATGTAGAAGGCGGTTTCCAAAGAAAAACGAAAGTATTGCCATGCCGCCGAGAAAGACGCCAAACGGCATTTCGTAGTAACGGAGCGCGAGCCGCGCGGACTGCCAGGCGCGCCGCTGGGCGGCAACTCTGGAAGTGCCGCGGGCTTGATTCCGGCGTGTACGTTTCATCCAGACGGCGAGGACGGTACTCAGCCCAAACAGCGAACCGGCGAGCGACGCGGCGAAGATTGTCAGCACTGTGAGCTTTGTGCCAAGGAACGCGCCGATCATGGCCATTAACTTAACGTCGCCGAAACCCATTCCTTCAACGCCGCGAGCGCGCAGATAAATCGCCGCCGCACCATACAGAAACGAGGCGCCCACTGCGGCTCCGAGCAGCGAGTCAGCGAGCGACCACCATTGCCAGGAAATCTGACTGCGCAGTGTTGGCGATACCAAACCTGGCATGATGCGTGAAGCGAGGTCGTTCACCGGGACCACCAGGCTAAACAGAACGCCCAGCGCCAAACCCGGCAGAGTCATGGCATCAGGGAGAAGCTTGGTTTCCGCATCGGTGAAGATCAAACCCAGCAACAGATAGCCGAGGACAGTGCACTTCAGCATTCCAAGCGTAAGGCCGAAATGGGTATAGCAGCCGAGAAAGAGCAGCCCTGTAAGGATTTCAATGAGAAGGTAGCGTGGCGATATGGGCGCTTTGCAGGCGCGGCATTTCCCCCGCAGAACGAGCCAGCTTAGAACGGGGATGTTGTGATAGAGCGGGATCCAATCTCCGCAATGGGGACACGCGGAGCGTGGCGTTACCACCGACTTGCCCCGCGGCAGCCGGTAGACGCACACGTTCAGGAAGCTGCCAAAGCACAGCCCCAGTCCGAAGATCGCAGCTGCGAGAAAAGGTTCCACGTTTTAGCTAATTGCTGGCTAAGTGCCCATTCTGCTTGGATTTGGAATGATTATAAGCCGACCGAGCTGTGGCTTCTAAGTGACGGAAGTCACTGTACCTCGGACGTCTGTAAGTGATTGTTGAGAAAGAAAGAAACGGCTTGGATCAGGCGACGCGGCTGATTTCATGTCGCTGTGGGATAAAGACCAGAAATACGGTTCCCGTGGAACGCCCGGTGGTCCGGCTGCGCACACGAATCGATCCGCCATGTTTTTGCACGATGCCGCGCGAGATCCACAATCCGAGGCCGGTTCCGGCATCTTTCTTGGTAGTGTAAAAAGGCTCGAAGATCTGGCCAATATGATCGCCGGGAATGCCGCTGCCGGTATCGGCCATGGTGATGCGGACTCCATCTCGTCCGCCGGACCAGTCGTGTCCGGTTGCCACGCGCACCTGCAGAGTTCCTCCCTCCGGCATCGCATCCACCGCGTTAACCAGGAGATTGGCCAGCAACTGCCGGAGTTCACCGGCATATCCGCTGATCTGGCAGCGGTCGCGATAACGCCGTACGACCCGAATCCGCCGCCCTTCGAGCTTCCGTGAATAGAGCTGGAGAATCTCATCCAGAATCGCGGAGGCGTCCATCGCAGCTGGGGAGTTAGTGTCTCGAACAAACCCTAAAGTTTGCTGCGCCAGCCGCGCCACGCGGCCAACTTCCTGCTCGGCTTGCGTCAGATACTCTACGGCGTGGGCAGAGTCGTTGCGCGCGAGATAGAGCAGGTTGATCACGGCCTCCAGCGGGTTGTTGATCTCGTGTGCGATAGAAGCGGCGAGCCGGCCGGCGGTGGCAAGCTTCTCGCTGCGCCGAATCGCTTCTTCGGACTGTTTTTCGGCCGACATGTCGCGGGCAATGGCCGAGGATCCCACGATTTCGCCACGAGCGTTGCGCAGCGGCGATATGGACAACAATACCGGCCAGCGCGTGCCATCCTTACGAAGGCGCTCGGTCTGATAGGAAACCACATGGGCTCCGCGATTGAGCGTCTCGAGGTTCCGTTCCACCTCATCGAGGCGTTCGGGCGGCGCCAGGCGGGATAACGGCGAACCCACCGCTTCTTCGGCAGCGTAGCCGTAGAGCTGCTCGGCGGCGCGGTTCCAACTGGTGATGATTCCGTCAGGACGGGCGCTGTAAATTGCGTCGCAGGAATGTTCGACAATTGCCGCCATTTCGCGAGTGGTACGGTCGGCGCGTGATTCCGCCAGTCTCTTCTGTCGCGCCATGCTGCTGGCAAACATAGAGAGGACTAGAAAAGCGAGCAGCCGCTCCTGATCGTGTGCCGTACCGAGATGAAAACTGTGATAAGGCGGTAAGCCGAAAAAATCAAAGCAGGCAGCCGAAACCAGCGAGCAGAAAACCGCCGGACCGAATCCCAGGAAGCGAGCGGTGAAAAGTACCCCCGCCAGCAATAGAGCGAAAATGTGGCGGTGCAGCACTGGCGAGAAAGTCCAGAGGCTGAGCGCCACCCATACAGCTAGCACAGCGCCCAGGTAAGGCACCACCGGGGAATACTGGTGCTGCGCGATGCGACTCTTCAGCTTGGCAAAGATTCCCGACATGCTTAGGGCGCCGGTTCTAACCGGCAGCTACCAGTTAAGTTAACGGTTGTTGGACCGGGCAGGAAAAACACGTCCGATGTCCTGGGAGAACTTTAGCAGCAGCCGGGGCGCGGGGCAACTCCGGCTGGTCCGAATACGGATGTAATTGATTCTTGCGCGGGCGAGACGCGAGCGCTTTGCTCAGTTCTTGTGCAGAAACTTGTAGTCGAGAATGGAGGCTGCGAGTCCGAAGGCGTCCTCAGTATTTTCGACCGCGTCTTTTGTGCGAATCAGCCTGCCTTGGCAAAGGACGCTGCTGTTCTTTTGTCCGGAGATTTCTTCCGGCATCTCGAAGATCATCTCAATCAGGGCATTCGCCGGCAGTTGCTGCGGGCCATAGAACATCACTCCCGACTGGCTGATATTTTGGATAACTCCGGTGTACCAGGTGCTGAGGTTCTTTCCACGGTAGCGCACGGGGATCTCCGAGCGCAAACGGCGCGCCCGAGGCATCCAGGTGGGTTGTTTCTGACCGGAGCGGCGGCGCACCGTAGTGGTCTCGGCCACGGGTTCATCGACACGGTCTCCGCGGCGCATGGTCTTCCAGTCATATTGGTAAGCCGTCGCGCACAATAGGCAGACCTGATAGAACTCCCCATTAGCGGCGCGGCGCGGCCAGGAAAACTCGTGCGAACATCGACCGAGCATAAGAACGTCCATGAGTTTTTGCGGCATGATGACGAGCAGAGCCCCCTACCAGTCGGACACCTCCATCTTGCGACGGTTGCGGCATTCTGAACAGGTTACTTTCGTGTATCGCTGATTACGGCTTATGCTTCTTCTCATGGCGAATGCCAAACCGTCGCGGATGGGCTTTGTTCTCGCTGGAGGTAAGAGTTCCCGCATGGGGAGCGACAAAGCTTTTCTGGAGACTGACGGCCAAACGCTGCTCGATCGCGCGCTGGACGCATTGGACGTGGTTTGCAGCTGCGTGAAAATCGTCGGTGATCCCGACAAGTTCGCGAAATACGAATCCACGAAATTCGGGCGAGCAGTAGCGGATATTTTTCCCGCTTGCGGGCCGCTTGGCGGCATTCATGCAGCGCTTGCGCAATCCTCTGCCGAGTTGAACCTGATGCTCGCGGTTGATATGCCCTTCGTTTCGAGCGAATTGCTGGAGTTTCTCTTCAAGGCGGCAGGGAATGCTCGGGACGCGGTTGTGACCGTTCCCCGCACCAGTTACGGATTGCAGCCGCTCTGCGCGGTGTATCGCCGCGACTTTTCCGCCGTCGCTGAACAGCAACTGCGGGCGGGGAATTACAGAATCGATGCCGCCTTTGCGGACCTTCCCAAGCGATTGATTGAAGCGGACGAACTGGAAGGAGCCGGTTTTTCGGAGCGGAGTTTTTTCAACGTGAATACGCCGCAAGACTGGATGCGGCTTTGATGCTATTTTAATGGGTTCGTCTTATGAGGAGAACGGAGACCCATGTTTGTATATTGCAAGTTTGCTTGTCGTTCCGTATTGATTGCGACCTTAGCCCTGGTGATTTGTATTCCGGCATTCGCTGCCGATAAGTCCAAGACCAAGTCCGCCGACGGCACTGTGCCGTCCTATGAAACGCCCCAGCCGGCAACGGAAAATATCGATCTCGCGATGTATCAGCGGATTCGCGATGAAGGACTACAGCATTCGCATGTCATGGAATATGCCTCTGGGCTGAGTGACGACATTGGCCCGCGGCTTACAGGTTCTCCGAATATGGCCAAGGCCAATGCCTGGACGCGCGACCAATTCACCGCCATGGGTTGTTCAAATGCGCATCTGGAAGACTGGGGCGAGTTCGGAATGGGGTGGCAGCAAATCAATACCTGGGTTCGTATGACTTCTCCCGACACGGCCGTCTTTATCGCACAGTCCGCGCCCTGGTCGCCTTCGACCAATGGACCCATCAATGGCGCAGCGGTGTACGTGAACATCCAGGAGGAAAAGGATTTTGACCAGTACAAGGGTAAGCTTGCGGGCAAGATTGTGATGCTGGGCGAGATGCGCGAAGTGCCTCCTGTCGACAAGCCGCTATTTGAGCGCTATTCGGATAAGGATCTGGAAGATCTGGTCGAGTATCCGGTGACGGATCGTTTGAGTAGAGAAGCGCAGGAACGTATGCGGACTTATGCGCAACGAGCCAAGCTAAACGAGAAGGTAACGCAGTTTCTGGTGGATGAAAAGGCGGCGGCTGTCATTCGTCCTAGCCGGGACGGACGAAATGGGGGAGGCTCGGGAGGAACGATTTTCGACGACAACGGCGCTCAGATGGGACGCCTGGCTTACCAGAGCGATCACAAGATGAAAGTTCCAGTGGTCGTAGTCGCGATTGAAAATTACGGACGCGTCTATCGCCTATTGCAGGCCCATGTCCCAGTGACAATTGAGATGGATGTAGAGACGAAGTTCACGGGCGATCACGAACACGGTTTTGATACGATCGCGGAAATTCCAGGGAGTGATCCCGCGCTTAAAGATGAAGTGGTAATGGTCGGAGGCCATCTCGATAGCTGGATTGCGGGCACCGGCGCTACCGACAACGGAGCCGGTTCGGTCGTCACGATGGAGGTGGCGCGCATCCTGACCACATTGGGAGTGCATCCGCGACGCACGATCCGCTTCGCGCTGTGGAGTGGCGAAGAGCAGGGGTTGTTTGGATCGCACGGATACGTAAAGCAGCACTTTGGCGACGCGCCGGCGTTGACCACACCGGACCAGATGGCGTTGCCGGAGTTCATGCGGAAGACTGGGCCACTCGAACTGAAGCCTGAGCACAAGCTGCTCTCGGCTTACTTTAATATTGATTATGGCCATGGGAAACTTCGTGGCATCTACCTCGAAGGGAATGCCGCGGTCGGACCGATCTTCGCGCAGTGGATCGCGCCACTCAAAGACCTGGGCGTAACGACGATCTCCATGCGCGGCGTCGGCAGCACGGACCATGTTTCGTTTGATACCGTCGGGCTTCCCGGATTCCAGTTTATTCAGGATCGTCTTGACTACGAGAGCCGGGCCCATCACTCGAATATGGACACCTACGAGCGTCTGCAGCCTGCCGATCTTAAGCAGGCGGCGACGGTTGAGGCGATCTTTGTTTATAACGCAGCCATGCGCGACCAGATGCTGCCGCGCAAGCCGCTTCCGCACCCCGAACTGCGCGATAAACGGAATGAACCGCTTCCGAACCTCTTTCCTGGCGCAGAGCCGGTTTCGGACGAAAAAAAGTAGCTGCTGCGGGCGGTCATATGTCCAGCCAGTGGGATCGGCCTTCCGCTTAGCGCTTGAGCGTTGCCGCGTCTCGTGCGATGCTGATAACCATGGCTACGGCGGGAACGCTTAGTCCGTACATCGAATTTAAAGACGTTTCCAAGGCGTTTGGCGACCGCGTCGTCCTCGACCACGTCAACTTCGACGTGTTGCCGGGCGAGATGGTTTGCATTCTTGGACGCAGCGGCGTGGGAAAATCGGTGTCGCTGCATAACATCATGGGCTTTCTCAAGCCCGACTCGGGCCGCGTGATTGTTGCCGGTCAGGACATCACCGACTACAACGAGGTCCAACTCGAAGAAATCCGCAAGAAAGTCACGATGGTATTCCAGAACGGAGCCCTGTTCGATTCACTGACGGTCGGCGAAAACGTGGCTTTTCCCCTGCGCGAAAAACGAGAGCTCTCCGAGGATCAGCTTTTGCAGGTCGTCGACGGACTGCTTGAAATGGTCGGAGTCAAAGAGATGCGCGATTTGCTTCCATCCGACCTTTCGACGGGAATGAAGCGGTCGGTGGCCATTGCGCGAGCGCTCGCGGCTCAGCCCGAATGTGTGCTCTATGACGAGCCGACGACGATGGTCGATCCCATGATGGGCAATTTGCTTGGCGATCTGATCGCCCGGCTGAAACTGCAACTGCACCTCACGTCGGTTGTCGTCACGCATGACATGCGCCTGGCCAAGAAACTGGCCGATCGCCTGGTGTTTCTGTATGAAGGGCGCGCGATTTTCTTTGGGCCGTATCAGGACATGGAAAAATCGAAAGAGCCGATTATTCATGAATTTCTGGAGCTGGATGAATTGAAACTGGAAGCGTAGAGCGGCATCTCCCGTAGCCCATTGGAGCCATTCCCCGGCGCTAGACAAGGGGCTTACGATTGGGATGGCGTTTTTCGGTGACGCGCCTGCCTACCGGCGTCCCACGTCGGTTGCTGCTCTCGCAGACTAATGCATAGCGACCAATTATGAACTACATCGTGAACAACCTGTGGCTCGGCAGTCAGCAGGATGCAGACCAGCTTATCCGTAAGAATCCAGAAAAGATTTCGGCAATTCTCAACGTTCGCGGCCCCGATGCTTACCAGCCTCCGGGACGAGACCAGTCCGCTGAACATCCGGGCAAAGCGTACAAGTGGATTCCGGCCCCTGATACCGGAATCATTTCCGTTTGTCACATGGAGGAAGCGCTGCTCTGGTTACAGGAACAGACCGACAAACAGGAACGGATATTGATTCATTGCAAGCACGGCATCTCGCGTTCGCCAGGCTTTCTCGCCGCATTCATGGTGAAGAGCGGAATCTCTTCGAGCCTGGAAGAAGCAATAGCGAAAGTGTCGTCGCATCGGCCGGTGCAGCCGGCGGCGCAGATCGTAGAACCGATCAGACGCGCGGTGCTGGTCTCGGCCCTCACTGGCCTGCCGAATCGACAGGCGTTTGACGAAGCCAAAGCGAGTCCCTTTGTGGCCATTGCCAACGTCGACTTCATGAAGGCTTTTAGTGAAGTTTTCGGCCCCATCGCTGGTGACATGCTCTTGCGCCGACTCGCCAAGATATTTTCCGGAGTTGGATTGAATGCCTATCATTTTGGAGGAGATGAATTTGTTTTCA
>DATEBK010000325.1:0-22909 GCA_035287825.1 Terriglobales bacterium | reverse complement strand
CAAAACCCGTGCCGACCACCACCCCGACAACTGCGCCGACCACTGCGCCCGGGACCGCCTCGGCAAAGCCCGCCATACCCGCGAATCCAGATTCCAGCAACAAAACCCAAGCCCCGCCGCCGCAGGTCTCCGTGAACGGCGATACCACTCCGCCGCGAAAAACGGCAACTTCTTCCTCCGCTTCTTCCACTGCACCCTCAGCCGGCACTGCCGCCATCAAGACTGTTTCCAAGCCGGTGAAGACGGCGACCGACCCCAAACCGCAACCCGCGCTCGAGGATAATCCGCACTAACGTGGCCATCACTTACACATCTGGAGAGCAGGTCGAGGTCTACCGTTTCAGCATTCCAGCGACGGTGTTGGTCCCGTTGGCCGCCCTGTTTCTGCAGGCATGGTTGCCGCTACGCTTTTCGTTTTTTACCGTCTTTGACCTTCCCCTGCTGGTTGTGATCGGTTTCGCGACAGCCCGGCGCAATCCGCTGGCCGGCCTCGTTACCGGCGGCCTGATTGGCATTGTGCAGGATGCGCTCACCCACCAGCCCATCGGTCTCTACGGAATTTCCAAAACTGTGGTCGGATTTGGCGCGTCCTCACTTGGCATCAAGCTGGATGTGGAAAATGCCGGCGCACGTTTCCTGCTGACCATCTTCTTCTATGTCGTGCACGAGATCGTCTATTTTCTGATCGCTCGCGGCTTGGTCGGACTGCACATGGCCTGGAGCTGGCCCCACGAATTTCTCTCCGGCGTGGCCAACGCCGTCCTCGGCGTCTTGGTCTTCATGCTGCTCGATCGCCTCAAGCAGCGCACCTAGGTCGCGTCTCCTACGACAAGTTCATCGCCATTGCGTACCCCATGACCGCCGCAACCAAAGTGGATAACAAATTCACTCCCTGATTGCTGATCCAGCCACGGCGTTGCACCGTTGCTCCCAACACACTGTCGATCAGCATTCCCACGAATCCCACCACGACTGGGATCCAGACCTGGCGCCACTCAATCATTCCGCCCGCGCTGGCAACCGCAGCAATGACAGCACCCGCCGCCAGTCCCGTTGCACTTCCAAGCAGAGTAACGCCCCCGTCAGTCCCCGGTGGCACGCGTTCCCAGGTTGTGATCATTCGTGGCAGCGATCCCGCGTCCTGTCCGCCATTCTCTCCGCTGTTCTCATCGCTTTTCTGACCAACTACCTGCCCGATTTCACTAGCCACCGTGTCCGTTGCCGCTTCGGACAGCGCGGCCACCGCCGCAACCAGCCAGCCACGGTTGCCAGTGATGCCGAAAGCAATCGAGCCGAGCGCAGCCGCCGACAGATTAGCCAGGACTTGCCACGCGCTTCGACCCTCCCGGCGCTCCGCGAGTCCCAGCGCCGCCTTGCGGCGATATCCCAGGCGAGTGGACATCCAGGTCATCAGAAACAGTGTTCCCAGCGCGGCGAAGGCCACCGGACCGGCGCCGGCAAACAGCAAGAAGCAGGCGAGCGCCCCTGCCACCGCACCCAATGGATTGACGCCACGCACCGCCCGAGCCAGCACCGCCAATGCCAGCGTCACCCCCGCCGCGACCGCGAGTCGCTCGGTCGATGACGCCCACCCGTGAAATAAAAAAGGATTCGCCATTAGCAATGCTCTCAGCCGTCAGCCTTCAGTAGAATCTCACGACCGGTGCGACCTGCACCTGGGACCTAAGACCTAAGGCCTAAAACCCAAGACCTGGGTTATAGATGCCGGACCGCTCCCGTTAACACTACATTCAGTGTCCCGCGCCGGAAGACCGCCCCATCTAGTGCTTGGCCTTTGGGTTCACCCGTAATCTGGCGCGATCAAACTGCACCATTTAAGCTACACTTCTGTACGCTCGGCGGAATTCTGGCATCTGAAGGTTTCGTTTCTCGGAGTGAATCATGGCGGCTTCAGTCTGGTCTGGCTATCTGACGTTCGGATTAATCTCGATGCCGGTGCGCCTGTTCTCCGGCGCCCGCAGCAGCGGCATTTCCTTCAACCAGCTTCATCGCACCGATCACCATCGGGTCAAGCAGCAACTCATCTGTCCGCTCGATAACCAGGTCCTCGAACGCAGCGACATCGTCAAAGGCTACGAATACCGTAAAGACGAATACGTCATCATCGAGCCCGAAGAGATCAAGAAGATTGAGCCGAAAACCGCGAAGACCATGGAGATCCTCGAATTCGTGAAGACCAGCGAAGTCGATCCCGTGTACTTCGAGTCGTCCTATTACATGGTCCCCGAAGAAGCCGGACGCCGTCCTTATGCTCTGCTGACTAAGGCGCTTGAAGAGAGTGAATTTGTCGCCATCGCCAAACTCACCATGCACAACCGCGAATACACAGTTTTCCTGCGTCCCCACAAAGGCGGAATGATGCTCCACACCATGTATTACGCCGAGGAAGTCCGCGAAGTCGAATCCTTCGGCGCTCCCGATGTGGAAATCAAAGACGCAGAAATCAAAGTTGCTCATCAACTGATCGAAGCGCTGCAAGCCGACTGGGACCCGGAAAAATACCACGATACCTTCCAGGACAATCTCAAAAAGCTGATCGAAACCAAACTCGAGGGCGGGGAAGTGCAGGCCGTCGAGCAGCCAAAGAAGCTGGCTCCCGTTGTCGATCTAATGGCTGCTCTCAAAGAAAGTTTGGCTCAGACCAAGAAACCGGCAGGCTCCGAAAAAGTTGCCGAAATGCCAGCCAAGAGCCAACCCAAGACCAAGCGCGGACGAGCCTGAAAACAAAAACTCTCTCGCGTCTCGCGATTGCGATTCCCGCGATTACAGAGACGCGTCTCGCCCCGCTTCACAAAAATTGTCACCACGCCCGCCTGCCCGGCAACCAAAGCCTGCCCACTTCGCTTCTCAACATTGCGGGCACTCCTTCGCATCCGGTATGTCTCAGTCCAGTGTCATCCCGAGCATAGCGAAGGATCTGTAGTTTCTGCTTTCCGGGTGATAATTTGCAGATTTCAACGCTGCTCGCTGTGCCTCATTTCCCCTCGCGGCATGGTTCCCGATACAATAGCGGATTCCGCGCGCGACTAACTTTAGAACAAAGTCTTAACCACGGAGTGTGAATGAAGCGGTTTCTCTGGCTGGGGTTCGTGTTGTCGGTTTACCTGATCTGCACCGGGTGCGGCGATACCTTCCGCCCGATTATTATCCCGAATCCTCCGCAGTTTCCCAATCCGGCGGCCTCAAACACCGTGGTTTCCATTAACGATAACGGGACCCTCGTGCCCGGCACCGCAATGGTCATTGACGTCTCGGGCGATACCGTCGTCAGCATTCAGAATGTCGGACTCGCCCCCGTCCATGCCGTGCAGCAAACCGCCTCGGTAGTTCTGGTGGCAAACCATTCCGTGCCCGGCCTGGGATCTGATTCAGTCACTAAACTGACCTTTAATGGCACCGTCATCACCGGCACCACCGCCATCGGACTGCCTGCAGGTTCGGCCCCGAATTTCGTCGCTACAACCGAATCGAGCGAGGCCTACGCCCTGCTGCCCAACCTCGCCTCGGTGGGTGTCATCAACACCCTCAGCAACCAATTGACTTACACCCTACCGGTGGGCAGCAATCCGGTGGCCATGGCCGAGACTCCGAATGGCACAAAGCTCTACATCGCAAACGAGGCCGACAGTACCATCAGCGCTTTTAACACTTCCGACCGGTCTGCCCGCAGCGTCGTCGGCACGATGACTACGGGACCGATCTGGTTGTCGGCGCGTAACGACAGCCAGGCCGTCTATGTTCTGGAGTCCAACGGAACCCTCGCCTGGATCGATACCACCTCAACCGCCGGCCCTGACACCCTGACCGAAACTCCGATCCAGGTGCCCGGCGCCACCATCATGACTTACGACACCAATCTCAATCGCCTTTATATTCCAGGCGGACAGCAGATGACGATGGTCGATGTCTCGCAGTCTCCGCCGCAGATTATCGGCAGCCCGATCGCAATTCCGCCATTTGCTCTTCTGAGCTTGGCTTCGGTGCCAGCCACCGCAACCGTCGCCGCCGCCTTGCCCGACGGGACGCGCGCCTATGTTGCTTCGTATGCCGTGCTCCCCAGTACGACCTCGATTTCCGCCGTCTCGGGCGATGGCACGACAGCCACCTATACCTACAGCTTGGCGTCCGGCGAGGCCCTGAATGCGGGTATGACGATCACGGTCGCCGGTACGGGTACTGGATTCGATGGGACTTATACTATTGCTGCGGTTTTAAGCGGGACGACGTCGTGTCCCGCCACCTGCTTCCAAACAGCGAACACCACCAGCAGCCCCTGGACCGGCACCGCCTCCGGTACCGCCAGCAATCTCTTCCCGCAGGTAACGGTCGTAAATACGGTATCGAACTTGGAGATGACTACCATTGCCCTCCCAGGATTTCCCGACGCGACCAACCCGAATTATCCCAACCCGGCCATCTATTATGTTCCCGTCTGCGTCGACAACCGCTTCCGCTTCATGATGGCTGCCGGCGGCGATAGCTCGCGCGCCTATCTGTCAAGTTGCGACGGTGGTCTGGTCGACATTATCGACACTTCCTCCGAGAGTTATATCCTGAACCAGCCTGCTCCAATCGGCACCCGTCCTCCGATTCCACCCGATTCGCAAAACCCCTCGCAGAATCCAATTTTTCTGCTCGCCGGCCCGCCCTAGAAGTCTCGCAACCTCGATGGTCATTCTGAGCGAAGCCAAGAACCTGCTTTCATGCAGAGGAAAACAGCAGTCTTTCACTCCCAGAGGCATTTAGCCCAAGATCGATAATTGGGGTTGTTTCTTGGCTGGATCCGAATCAACTGCGGAGAAAGCAACTAACCACTGACCACTGACTACTGCTTTCCTACCCCGCCGCCGAGCGTTGCGCCGCTGACGGTCGCTGATAGCGCAGCGCCACATTCATGAAAACGCTTCCACTGGAGGTATTGAAGGCCATCACGACCGCCTCCGTGTCTTCACTGCTGCGGCTGCCCTGTTCTGAAGTATGAAAGACGGGCGGGCGCACATGGAAATGGAATCCCTGGTCGTTCAGCGTGGTGACGGCGTTGCCGATGATCTGGTTGGCAAGTTCGCAGACCGCTTCTCGCACCAGCTCTTCGTCGGTCTCGGAAACTGCGATGCCCGCTAGACGGCTGGCAAGCTGCAATCCGGCTTGGATGTCGACATCAAATATGATCCGTCCTTCAACCTCGCCCGTCAGGCAAACTTCGGCGGCAATCCCCCTCCGCCGGTACGCCTCTTCTTCCATCGTCAGGTTCTCGATGGCAACGGGAGAATTCAGCCCCTGCGCCAAAACGGCGTCGGCCGAATTAATGAAAGGCTGAATCAGGTCCATCCGCATGACTAGGCCCCGGCTCCTTGCGCAGCTGTGCCTTCGTCACGCATCACGTACTTGATGACTTCGTAGAGCACTTCTGGCTTCACCGGCTTCTGCACGAAGTGGCGGGCGCCACGTTGCAGCGCAGCCACGATGTTCTCCTGATAGCCGACCGACGATACCATGACGATGCGCGCGCCAGGATGATCGCGGACAATCTTCTCTGCCGCCTCAATGCCTTCCATCTGCGGCATGGTGATATCCATCAGAACGATGTCGGGTGTCAGCCGTTCGTATTCGCTGATCGCGGAGATCCCGTCGCCCGCCTCGCCAATCACCTGTCCCCCGAAGGTTTCTACCATCCGGGCCAGGTTCTTGCGGGCGAACACGGAGTCATCCACAATCAGGTAGCGCACCGGTTGTCCGTCTTCGCTCCGCGTTACGGGCGCAAATTTTTCCATGGTACTCCTCCCCATCTATCACTTAATCACGTTCCCTATACCTTCGGGTAGATAACTCTAGTTACTACCGGTGTTGGCCGCTCGCTTGACCTCGACCGTTTCTCCCCGTCCGCGATCGATTGCGCACTGGGCTTGTAAAATGCCGGGCATGTCCTGCAGGTGGGCGACCCGCATTGCGTACCCGCGCTCGATGGCCGCCTTGGGCATTCCGTACACCACACAGGTCTCCGCGCTCTGTGCTACCGTGAACCCTCCAGCGCTTCGGATCTCGCCTAACCCCGCCGCCCCATCTTCGCCCATCCCCGTCATCAGAACGCCTGTAGCTTGCGAGCCGAACTCCTGAGCCACGCTGTGGAACAGAACGTCCGCCGATGGCCTGTGGCCGTTCACCGGCGCTTCTTCACTCAGCATGGCCACGTTCCCCAATGGCAGCCTCTTGATCTTCATGTGCCGGTTGCCCGGAGCAATCAGCGCCCGCCCGGCTACCAGCAAGTCGCCCGATTGTGCTTCCTTTACCCGGATCTGGCAGCAATCATCCAGTCGCTTGGCAAACAGTTCGGTGAACCCATCCGGCATATGCTGCACTACCAGAATGCTGCCCGGAAAATCCGAGGGCAGATTCGAAAATAAGTACTGCAATGCGTTCGGACCGCCCGTGGAAACGCCGATGGCAATAATCCGCGTTGGCGCTAGCGGCTGAAGTTTGGCCGCCAGCGGCGCGGGAGTGTCGTGGGGAAGAAACTGCGGATGCACGCCCGTGCTTTGTGCCGCCGCCCCGATCTTTTTGATCAGCTCGGCAGCAATTTCCGGCATCTTCGCGGAAACATCCTCCGGCTTGGCCACAAAGTCGAACGCTCCGAGCGCCAGCGCCTTGAGCGTGATCGACGCTCCGGCCGTGCTGTGCGAACTGACCACAATCACCGGCAGCCGCCAGCGCCGCGTAATCTCTTTCAGGGTATCGATCCCGTTCAGTCCGGGCATTTCCAGGTCGAGCGTCACCACTTGAGGAGACAACTCTTCGATCTTCTTCAGGGCGAAATGTCCGTCCATCGCCGTGCCCACCACCTCGATCGAGTGGTCCTGTTCGAGGATCCGCGGAATCAGCTTGCGCATCAGGGCCGAGTCATCCACCACTAATACGCGCACCGGTTTTCTCATGCCAGGCCCCCCGCGGCGCCACGGGTCTGAGCTTCCGACGCACGCGTCCCCCCGCTTGTCGCAGAGGGCACCAGAGCGCTGGGTAAACCAGCCAGCAGCCCCGCCATCCGTGGGCCATTCGCATCCGAACGTCCGCGAGTGAAGCGGTCCATCAGCGCGGTCAGGTTTAGGATCAGCACCACTCTTCCATCGCCCAGGATCGATGCCCCACTCACCAGGTCGGTTGTGATCGATTGGTCGTCGAGCGCCTTGATCACCAACTCCTCTTCGCCCACCAGTTCATCGACGATGACGCCGAACTCGCGTTCTCCGTTCTGAATCACCAGCACGAAGACTTTGCGGTTGGCCATATCCGGACCACTCGCCGGCTTCGATCCCAGTCGCAGCAAAGGCAGTACAGTGTTGCGCAATTGCAGCACGTCGTAGTGCTCCACTTGCCGGATATCTTCCTCTCGCGTGCGCGCAATTTCTGCCACCGTATTCAGCGGTAAAGCGTAGAGCCGTTGCTCTACCCGGAACAGCAGCCCGCGAATGATTGCCAATGTCAGTGGAAGCCTGAGCCGGAATGTCGTGCCCCGTCCTCGCAGCGTTTCGATCTGGACACTTCCTTTCAGTCGCCCCAACACGCTCTGCACTACGTCCAACCCCACGCCCCGGCCTGAAAGCTCGGTGACCTGGTCGGCAGTCGAAAATCCCGGCTGCAGGATCAGGTCGAGAGTCTCCGACTCTGTCAGCCGCGCCGCTTGTTCGGCGTTCAACAGGCCCTGCGACAATGCGCGCTGCCTGACTTTCTCCACGTCGATCCCCGCGCCGTCGTCGGAAACCTCGACAATCACCTGATTGCCCTGGTGATACGCGGCCAGCCGCAACGTCCCCTGCGGACGCTTGCCGCTCTGCACTCGCTGCTCAGCGGTCTCCAGCCCATGTCCAATCGCGTTTCGCACCAGGTGGGTCAAGGGCTCGGCAATCGCATCCAGAATGCTTTTATCGAGGTCGGTTTGACCGCCGCGCACGCTCAACTCGACTTCTTTTCCACACTGTCGCGCCACGTCGCGCACAATCCGCGGAAACCGCCGGAAAAGCTGATCGACCGGCACCATGCGGATCTTCATCACCGAATGCTGCAGGTCGTTCAGCACGCGCGCCTGAAACGACATGGCATCCGTGAACTTGGTCCGCAGAACGTCCTTCGGAAACCGTTGCCCGAATTCGAGCATGGTTTGCTGCAGCATCGATTTCGCCAGAATCAGCTCGCCCACCAGATTGAGCACGCTGTCGATCTTCTCCGCATCCACACGCAGCAAATTGTCAGGACCACTCGGCGAGGCCTGCGTCGCCGGAAGCTCTTCACGCAACGCCGCGTCAGTCACCCCCGGAGTGTTGCGAGCAGCACTGCGAGTATCGCTGGCAGCGGTCGCCGAAGCAGTAGTTACCGAGAGCCCGTCTGGTGCCGCAGCCGCTGAATCGGTGATAGGACCGGTGAGATCATCGGTAAGCGCACCAGTGACAGCATCAGTGGGAGCATCAGCGATGACATTCTTCGCCGCAGGAAGCGGGGGAGCCTGCACACGCAGCGGCGTGACGCGCACCTTCGCCGCAATGGTTGGAATGCTGCACTTGATCCGAATCTGATCTGCCGGTTTCGTCGATACCAGTGCCGCTTCAATGCGCGTGATCGCTTCCGGACTGCCCTCCAGCGGATAGAGCGCTAGAACTTCGCCCAGTTCCCCCAAGGCTAGTTGAACCATCTGGCGTCCGGCGATCGGCATCCCGCACTGTGGGTCGACGTCTACCACCACGTGATGGACTGCTTTGCCCTCGCTCGACGCGCGCGCAATCGCCAATTGTTCGTATTCCGACCACCGGCTCTTTTTCACTGCCGCGGCCTTCTTCTTTGCCGGGACTTGGTCCGCCGGCGCCGCCTGTGACAGTCGCGCAATGTCCGCCCGCAAAGACTGAATGGCGGGAAGCTTCGTTCCCTTGCGATATGCCTCGAGCAGGGCCAGAAAAACGTCAGCCGCGCGTAGCGCCGTCTCCGGCACTGAAGCCGCTGCCACGTTCCCCACCGTCAGCACATCCTCAAACTCGTGGCAGAGTTCGCTCAGTTCCCGGAAGCCGCAGGCCGCCGCGTCGCCCTTCAGCGTATGCACGGTCCGGCGCAGACTGCGCGCGCTTTCCTCGTCGCCCGGAGTTTTCTCCAGCCGCAGCGCTTCCTCGTTCAACTTTTGGACGAGTTCTCCCGCGCTCTCAAAAAAAAGCTGGCGCAGGTCGCTCATTCGGTCTTCAGGGGGAAGCGTCACTCGTCGACCTCAATGCGCTGGTAAGCCGTACCCGCGTTGCGATGCACCATCCGGAATTTGTCCGTCAGTCCCAGCAGGCTTTCCGCGTGACCGACAAACAGGTGTCCGTGCGGATTCAAACAACGGTAGAACTTCTCTACCAGCCGTTTCTGCTCCGCCTCGTCGAAATACATCATCACGTTGCGGCAAAAAATAACGTCGTTGCGCTGTGGCAGGTACTCGGTTTTCAGGTTATGAAAATCGAAGTGCACGATTTCCTTGACGTTCTTCTTCACCGCGTAGCGTTCACCGATCTTGTCGAAGTAGCGCAAGCGAAAGCCGTAATCGACCCCGGCCATCTGCCGCTCGGCGTAGGATCCCTCCTGCGCCGTCCGCAGCACCGTATAGTTAATATCGCTCGCCAGGATCTCGACCCGCCAGGGCGCCGGTACCAGCGGCTTCGGAATCGGCGATTCGCTCGGATGTGGATGGCGCAGATGGTGATAAGAAAGAGAATCGGCCACCTGCATAGCCATGGTGTAGGGCTCTTGTCCCGTCGAGCAGCCCGCGCTCCACAATCGCAGGTTGAAGTCGCGCTGTCCCTGCTTGCGCCGGAAAAGGTCGTCCAGCACGGTGTCCTGAAACAGCTCCAGTTGCGCCTTGTTCCGGAAAAAGCTGGTCTCGTTGACGGTGAGGTTTTCCACCAGACGCGACAACTCCTGCTTGCCCTGCTGGCTGATGAGCAGGCGATAGTAGCTGTAGAACGAATCGAGTTGGCATTCCTTCAGCCGGCGCTGCAGTCGATCCTGTAAAAAAGGAGTGCGCCGGTCGTCGAAGTGCATGCCGCACTCCTGGTAGACGAGCGATTGCAGCAGTTTCAGTTCCGCTTCTGTCAGTGCCGGAGTTTCGCTCGTGTTCATGTAGTTGTCCTGGCTACTTCCCGGCCGCGGCGCTCTTGCTGTCGTTCTCCATCTTGGCTCCCGCTCTTCCACCCGCCGCCAATTTTCCCGACGGCGTTTCCTTTTGGCCGCTGCGCGCCAGAATCTTGCCGATATCCAGCAAAATGATCAGCCGACCCTGGTATTTGCCGAGACCAGTTACGCAGTCCAACCCGCCTTCTTTCATCATCGCGGGTGCCGATTCAATTTCGCTCTCCGGAATCTTCAATACTTCCGATGCCGAATCCACGATCATGCCGATCAGCCGCTCTTTATGTTCCACCACCAGAATGCGGCTGCGCCGGTCGAGTTCGGTCGCCGTCTTTCCGAACCGCTTCCGGAGATCGAGCACAGAAACAATTTTGCCGCGCAGGTTGATCACGCCCTCCAGATAATCGGGCGCATCCGGCACCGCCGTGATCTGCGGCACCCGGACGATTTCGTGCAGCGTAGTGATGGGCACGCCATAGGTCTCGCGGCCTACGCGGAAGCCAACTACATGGGTTTCCCGGCTCATGACTGTTTTCCGTTAAAACGCTTTCCCTGCTAAAACGCTTTTCGCAAAAGGCCTTAATAAAGACTTAGTGTGATCCTGCCGCTGCGCCGCGGAGACCTTTGTTATAGTCGGCTCCGCTCCCGCCAGTTCGATCGCTGGTCCGGTCGTCGTTGTTCCGATCGTTCGACCGCAGCGAGAACCGGTCCATCGAGTCCAGCAGACCGCGCGACATCTTCGACATTTGATCCGACGATGCGGCCAATTCGGTCGAACCCGCCGTCGAGGCCTGCACCAGTTCGCGCATTCGCTCCATTGCCTGCACCACTGCCTGCGCGCCCGACGCCTGTTCTTCCACTGCCGAATTGATTTCGTGCGTGATCTCGTTCAGCCGGGTAGTGGCGCGCGCGATCTGTGACGATCCATGCGACTGCTCGTTGGTGGCTGCTCCGATTTCTTGCGCGAACTTGTACACTTCCGTCACTACGTTTGAAATCTTGCGCAGCGCGGCATTCAGTTCCTGCCCCAGATTCAGCCCTTCGTTCACGATGGTCGTGCTCTTCTCCATGTTATCGACCGCTTTGCGAGCTTCCTTCTGGATACTTTCGATCAATTCGGAGATTTCTTTTGTAGACTGCGCCGATTTTTCCGCCAGTTTCCGGACTTCGTCCGCGACCACCGCGAATCCCAAACCATGCTCGCCCGCCCGCGCCGCTTCGATCGCCGCATTCAACGCCAGCAGGTTGGTTTGCTCCGCCAGGTCGTCAATGACTTCGACAATCTTGCCGATGTTGTCCGCACGGCTGCCGAGTGCGTCGATGATCTCCCCCGAGGCCTGGATCGTGGTATTGATCCGGTTCAGGCCGTCAGTCGCCTTTTCCATGGTGCCGATGCCGCTGTGTACCTCTTCGCGCGAACGGTTCGAGATGTCGAGCAGCACCTTCGCGGTGTCCGCCACGCGTTGGATCGACGTCACCATCTGGTCAATCGATGCCGACGTTTCACTGACGCTCGATGCTTGCGTCTGCGTGCTCTTCACCATGTTCTGCACGTTCACGCTCATCTCGTGCATAGTGCTGGTCACTTCGTCGATGGCGGAAGAGGTTTGCAGGCTGTTACGGGCCGACTCGTCCGAGGAACTCGCTACCTGCGTCGAAGCGGCCGCTACCTGCGACGCGGCGTCTCGCACATTGCGCACCAATCCGCGCAGTCCCGTCACCATTTTGGTGAAGGCATTCGCCAGCGTATCGTTGGCCGACCGGGGATGGACTTCGAGTGCCAGATTGCCGCCGGCAATGGCCTCCGAAACCGCAGCCATTTCCTTCAGATACTTCACCATCGAGTCGAAAGTTCTTGCCAGTTGCCCGATCTCATCCTTGCCGTGAACGTCAATCGTGTGTTCCAGGTCTCCCGACTGTCCGATCTGCTCGGCCACGTGGATCAGCCGCGTCAGCGGTGCGGTAATGCCACTCGCTGTGCGATAAGCGACGATGACGCCAAGCGCCAGCGCGAGCAGGGAACTGAGCCACGCTGCCGCGATCGTCCAGTTCGCCGCCGATTCGTCGCTGTGGCGCCGCTCGTCAAGAAGTTTGCGGTTCTCCAGATCTACCTGGTCCAGCACGTCACTCGAACGCGCTACCCACGAGTTCGGATCCTTTTGCAAATAGAAAATCTGCAGTTCGGCCACGGTGGCATTGCCGCTATCGACGCCGCGGCGCTTTTCCACCAGAGGAGTTGCGAAATCACTGGCCCAGGCCTGCTCCAGCCCCTGCACTTTTTCCAGATTGCCGCGCTCGGTGGCCGAAGGCGAAAGCTCCTCGGCGTGGTGCAGCGCCTCACTTAGCTGATGCTCACCTTCCGTCATCTTGTCGACGTCGCGCGTGTCGCCACTCAACAGGTAATCTTGCAGGTGAAGCCGGTTCTGCATCATCTGGAAGCGCACCAGCGACGTTACCTCGGCCATTTCAATCGAGCGCTGCGCCGCCGCCTTGGTCTCATGCTCGCGCTCCACTGCGATCATGTTGATCCCCAGCAGCACCAGCACTGTGGCCAGAATGATGCCGAAACTTAGATAGAGCTTTTTCCCTATGTTCATCTTTTACCCTTCCCCACGGCGCCTCGACGCCGCCACGACCCGGCTACTGGTTCGGGTCAAAACGGAATTCCACAATCCCCGTGGATTCTTCGGGACCGGCCTCGAAGCGCCATTTTCTTACCGCGTCCAGAGCGGCGCCTGCCAGCACGGGATGCCCGCCCATCAACTTGGCTTCCTTGACCGTGCCGTTTGGCAACACCGTAATCAATACCTTCACCATTCCGGTGATCTTCATGCGCTTCGCCAACTCCGGATAGATTGGCGCGACCTTATTCTTGGGTTTTCGATTGATTTCTGCCTGTCCCCATGCCGGGGTAACACTTGTCGCGGCCCATCCGCCGAGTAGCAACAGACCCACCGCGACCGAACGATTTAGGGCTTGCAAAGACACGCTTTCGCTCCTGTCACAAAGACTGTTCCCATCTTCGTGCAATGACTGCGTCAGCGCATACCAAAAGTTCTTCTTGTGCATTACTTTCGTGAGTGCTCTCGGAAATGGAGGATTCAGCCTCATTTCTCACTCATCGCCAATAATGGGACGCGACCCGCGGGCGAAGATCAGTTCCTATCGGCGACCGCCATTCCACCGCCCCAGCCCACCGAACCTCGTTATTTGCACATTGTTATTTGCACAATGAAAAACGCCCCCGTGATGTTCCTTTCGGCAATGTTTCACAAATCGGCACCACCTCCCGTATTCTCTTGACTCAATTTGAGAATTCAGCGTAGCGTTTATACGTAATCCAATTGTTTTCAACCGCTTAGCGAAACGCGGGTGCGCACTGATAGCCCACACCGGAAATTCGGGTACCTCCGCCGCGTCTCACTCTGACGAGGCCTTCCAAAAACTTCTCTTGGAGCTTTCTCGCGCCGCCTTTCAGTACAACGATTCCAGCCAGCTCATCCGTTCTTTTTGCGCCCTCACTCGCGCCTACTTTCACGCCGGCGGCGCCTACTATTGGAGTCTTTCGACCGACGGTGAACTGATTGGCGCGGAAGCCCATGGCGACGGCGCTGAATCTTTTCGTGGCATCCGCCGCCGCGACGGCGATTCCTCCATTGCTGTTGACGCGGTGCTGAAGCGTCAGCCCTGTTTCGTCAATCAATTTGACGTGGCTGCTTATCCCTGGATGGCTGTAACCCAAACCCACGCCGCTATGGCTGCGCCGATCTCGGTCTCCGGAGACTTGATTGGCGTTATTACGTATTTGCGCAGCGCTCCCGAACCGGGTTTCGACGAGGATGCGGTTGCCAAAGTCACCATCCTCGCCGCCCAACTCGGCACCGCGCTCGAAGCCCTTCGCCTGAATCAGCTTTCCCGCGAAGAACATCGCCGCGCCAGCATTTTGGTTGAGGTCGCCACCGCCCTGAATGGCCTGCCCGACACCGCCGCCGTCATGGAGAGCATCGCCGACCGCCTCCGCGTGCTGCTGCATTCGCCCGCCGTGCTCGTCTTTGTGCAGCAGGAGAAGGTTTTGCAGTTGCAAGCGGTTTCGACCGAGGTGCCCCGGCTCGCTGTCGCCATTCGCAGTCGCGCCGCGCACAGCGAGCTTCGCTCTTCCCTCGAGATCGCCCGCCGCGCCGTTGCCGCCGGCGAGCGCATCACCGTGAGCATCGACGGCGCGTCTCATTTTGGAGAAGACTCGCCGCCCGGAGTCTTGATCTCGTCCCCATTCCGCACCTCGCGCTCCCACGGCGCCATTCTCGTTTACCCGCGCGAGGGTGACCCCTTCAGCCAGGAAGACAAAGCCTTGGTCTCCGCGCTCGCCGGCTTTGGAGCGGTCGCCGTCGCCAACGCCGAGTTGTATGGCATGGCGCGAGCCCAGGCCCTCGAACTCCATGAGATTCTCGAGATTTCATTCGAGCTCGGTTCCGCTGGAAAACTCGACCAGTTCATGCAGACCTCGGCGGTTCGCGCTGCCAGCTTCCTCGGATACCAGCGTTGCTTCATCGGACTGCTCGAAGCCGGTGTCTTTCACATCCGCTGGGGAATCGAGAACGGCGTGGCCCGCCCCGTCGATATCCCGCTCTCTGACGGCGTCACCGCCAGCTCCATGAAGCAGAGAAACGTCTTCTTCACCGAGGATGCCAGCAAAACCCCCGGTGCGAATGAGGATCTGGTCGCGGCATTTAATATCCGCCAGCTCCTCGCCGTTCCGCTGCTCGGTTCCAATGGCGAAGTGCTTGGAATGTTCGGTGTGCTCGATCGCATCGAAGCCGGACCGATCCACGATGAAGATGTCCGTCGCGCCCGCGCCCTGGCAGCGCAGATCGCGATCGCTCTCGAACTCACCCGCAATCTGCATCAATCCGAGGAACACCGCCGCCGCGCCGAGGCTATGGTGGCGATGGCGCTCGAACTCAACAACGTATTGCATCTGCCGGAGTTCATGACGAACTTCGCGCAACGCGCCGCCGCCCTGTTTGGCAGCCGCGCCGTTAGTCTCAGCCTTTTTCAGACTTCCGAAACCGATACGGTCTTGCTGAATGGCGATTCCGCCGTCGATGACAAGTCCCTGCTCGCCCGCTTCAGTCAGGCGCTCAGCGCGTCCCTGCCACGTTATCCCAACGATATTGCGTTCGCCCCGGCCCCTGACGTTCTCGGCCCGGCACTCGCCGCCACTTTGGAGTGGACCAATTGCACCCTGGTTCGGCTGGCCGGTTCGTCCGGAGAACTCGTCGGCGTTCTTTGTCTTGCCGATAGCGTCGCCGCGCCCGCCGCCGAAGATCGTCAACTGCTGCGCGCCATCGCCGGCCACGCCAGCATCGCGCTCGAGAATTCTTGCCTCTTCACCCGCATGCAGCAGGCTAACCGCCACTGGCTCGATGTTTTCGATGCCATCAGCGATTTCATCGTGGTGCACGACGAGCAGCACAACATCCTGCGCGTCAATCGCTCGCTCGCCGATTTCATCGGCATCGCTCCCAGCCAGTTGATTGGCGTCAATATGCGCGCGCTCGAGGCCCTCGCCGCTGGAGTTTCCCTCCACTCCTGTCCTTTCTGCCGCACCGGCGAAGGGCTTGACGAGTATGTTCATCCCGCTCTCGAACGCTCGTATCTGATTTCAACTTCCCGCATTCACGCCGCCGGTGGTTCCCAGTTGCAGACCGTGCACGTGCTCAAGGACATCACCGACCGCCGTGAAGCCGAGCAGCGTTATCGCGAACTGTTCAACAATATTCAGGAGGGAATTTACGTTTCTTCTCCCCAGGGCCGTTTCATCGAAGTCAACGACGCGCTGGTCCGCATTCTGGGCTATAGCAGCCGTGAGGAGGTCCTGCAGCTCGACATTCCCAGCCAGCTCTACTTTTCTCCGCAGCGCCGCCAGGAACTCGTCGATTTGCTCAAGCGCACCGGCGAATTGCGCAATCACGAACAAGTGCTGCGCCGGAAAGATGGATCCCCTGTCCACGTATTCATGAACTGCTACGCCGTGCGCGATGCCTCCGGCGAGGTGCTGCAGCACCGCGGTCTGATGCAGGATGTCAGCGGCCTTCGCCAATCCCAAAGCGAGTTGCAGAAAGAGCGCGATTTTTCCAACAAGATACTCAACCACACCCAGAGCCTGATTCTGGTCACCGATACTGACGGCAAAATCAGCTATGCCAATCGCCGCTGGAGCGGCCTCGGCTTTCAGCAGAGCCAGATCCTCGAGCATGCCTTGCCAGATCTCTGCGCCCCGCAACGGCGTGCCGCCCTCCGTGAAGCGCTGGCGGCCGTGGCCCGCGGCCAGCAAATCGATAATTTCGATCTGCCGCTGATTCGCGGAGACGGCGTCAGCGCCCAGTTCTCCGCCAATCTCAGCCCCATCAGCGGCGAAGACGGCTGCGTCAGCAGCATCGTCGTCGTCATGACTGATGTCACTGACTCCGCCATGCTGCGCTCCAAGTTAATGCACGCCGAGAAAATGGCTGCTGTCGGACAACTCGTCTCCGGCGTCGCCCACGAGGTCAACAATCCCCTCACCGCCATCCTCGGATTCACCGACCTGCTCATGGAAAATCCGGAGATCCCCGAAAGCGCGCGTCACAATCTTCGCGTGATCCTGCAGGAGGCGCAGCGCACCAAGCAGATCGTGCAGAACCTGCTCAGCTTTGCCCGGCAAATGCCGCCGCAGCGCCAGCCCGTCCAGCTCAACGCCATTCTGCAACGCACCGTGCACCTGCGCTCCTACGACTTCGTCAGCCACGGCATCCAGGTGATCGAGCACCTCGACGAATCCTTGCCCTTGGTCATCGGGGATTCCCACCAGTTGCAGCAGGTGTTTCTCAACATCCTGAATAACGCCTACGATGCGGTTCGCGAAACCACGCGACCCGCCCGCATCGAGGTCACCACCGCCCACACCGATTCTGTCGTCGAAATCTCTTTTCGCGATAACGGTCCCGGCATCCCCGATCCCGGACCGATCTTCGATCCCTTTTTCACCACCAAGGATGTCGGCAAAGGCACAGGTTTAGGTTTGAGCATCTGTTACGGAATTGTCCGCGAACATGGCGGCGAAATTGTCTGTCACAACAACCCTGACTCCGAAGGCGCAACCTTCATCGTTAGGCTCCCGGTGACCACCAACACCGGTACCTTTGGAGCGGCTGCAGGAGTACAACCAAAATGACCCAATCAGGAATGAAGCACGCTGCTAAACCCGAAACCCAATCCGCCCTCCCGCCCCTGCTGCTCATCGAGGACGAACCAGCCGTCATGGCCTTGGTCCACGCCGTTCTCGAAGGCCACGGATACAAGGTTGTCTCCACCGAATCCGGCGCCGACGCCCTGCGTCTGCTCGAGACCGGCAACTTTCATGGCGTCGTTTCCGACATGCGCACCCCCGGAGGCGTCGATGGCTCGCAGGTCTATGCCTGGATTGCCACCAATCGCCCCGAGCTTGCCTCGCGCGTGGTTTTCATCACCGGCGACATTGCCAACGAGGAGACCGCCGCCACCCTGCGCCGCACCGGAGCTCCCTGCGTCGAAAAGCCGTTTCGTGTGCACGATTTCATTTCCGTAGTGGAGAAGACCATGGGTCGAGCCGGACCCGGAAGTCGCGAATCTGAAAGTCGCGAATCAGGAAGTCGCGAATCAGGAAGTCAAAGATAAAGATGATAAAGATAAGGAACGCAAGCGCTGAAAGAGACAAGTAGCAAGGTAAGTCGGAAGTAAGCAAAAAGCATGACTTATAAGATCAGGTCTTTTATGATTTTTCAGGAGAACTCCAATTCGATCCTCCGATCACCGGCCATTGCAGAGCCTCCCGCTCTCAATCACTCGGTGACCCAATCGCACGATGGCCCGATCCATGCGGCCATAAACACATCAGACTTATGACCGATGCCTTTCGCATACGCTTGTTAATTGTCGACGACGAGCAAACCATCCGCCGCCTCTGCAGTACTGTCGGCGAATCGCTCGGATTCTCCTGCCTCGAAGCCGAGAGCGCTGACGCCGCCCTCGCCCTGCTCGAAGAACAACCGGTGCACATGGTGCTCACGGACATGGTCATGCCCCGCATGACGGGCATCGAATTTCTCGAGCAGGCAAAGCGCCTTCACCCTCGTATCGAAGTCGCCGTCATGACCGGACACGGTTCCGTCGAAACCGCGGTTCAGGCGATGAAGCTCGGCGCTTACGATTACATTGCCAAGCCCTTTTCTCCACTCGACGAACTGCGCCTCTTTCTGCGCCGCATGGCCGACAAAGTCCGTCTGGTCGAGGAAAACCTCTACCTTCGCGAACGTTCCGAAACCGAAACTGCCGTCCACGGCATCATCGGCAATTCCACCGGAATTCAAAATGTTTTGCGCCTCATCTCCCGCCTCAAAGACACGCGCACTCCAGTCCTCATTTCCGGCGAAAGCGGAACCGGTAAAGAACTGGTGGCCCGCGCCCTGCATTTCCGCGGCGCCATGGCCAACCTTCCCTTTGTAGCCGTCGATTGCGGCTCCCTCGTTCCCACCCTCATCGAAAGCGAACTCTTCGGCTACGAAAAAGGAGCTTTCACCGGCGCCTTGCGCTCCAAGCAGGGACTGTTGCAATCGGCCGATACCGGCACAATTTTTCTCGACGAAGTGGGCGAGCTTCCCCTCGAAATGCAAGCCAAAATCCTCCGCTTCCTTCAGGAAAAGGAAGTTCGTCCCGTGGGCAGCAATCAAAAAGTTAAAGTCGACGTCCGCATCATGGCCGCCACCAATCGCGACCTCGACGCCGAATATAAGAAGGGAACCTTTCGCAAAGATTTATTTTTCCGCCTCAACGTCGTCACCATTTCCTTGCCTCCCCTGCGCGAACGCCGCTCTGATATTCCCATTCTCGCGGCGTTTTTTCTCGAGCGCCTCGCCCCCGGACGCAGCGTCACCGTTTCCGGCAACGCCATGAAATGTCTCCTCGCCTACGACTGGCCGGGCAACGTCCGCGAACTCGAAAATTGCCTGGAGCGCGCCGTCGCCCTCGGCGACCAGAGCGTGATCGAAGCCCATGACCTTCCGCCGTCTATCTCCAACGCCGATCCCTCTACAACTTTCATCCCTTCCGACCTCTCTGCCAGTCCCGCCGCCGATTCCCGCCAGATTCGCGCCGGCGACCGTCCTGCCGACTTATCAGCCACCGATCTCGAAGATATCGAACGCGCCACCATCGAGCGCGTCTTCTCTCAGGTCAACGGAGATAAAGCCGTCGCCGGCAAAATGCTCGGCATCAGCCGTGCCACTCTCTATCGCAAACTCAAGCGTTACAACATCAGCGCTCGCGAAGGCCCGCCGCACTCATCGACCTTGCAATAGGCTTGAGATTTGGGGAGACGAGAAAGGCTGGGTCAAGGGGACCTTGCGAAAATCAGGGGCGCGCGCCTCGATGTGGGTCAAGTTCGCGCAGCCCCCTGCGCCACTCGGCGCGAAACGACAAAAAAAGTCCTCCGCGCCTTCGCGGCAGCAATGCCGTTACTAATTTTCCGGAATAGCCACGTTCCGCTCTTCAGCGGGCAGCGACCCCGCGGTCTTGTTGCAGGCTTTCTTCCGAGGCGCGCACGACCGCAGCCGCAGACTCCAGCCACCCCGCCATCCCTCTGCGAATCCTCAGTAGTTTGCCGGATTCGTTAAGAGCCAGGAAGCCAAACATGGCCAACGCCGTAGTCCATCCGCCAATCATCAACTCCGCAAAAAATGACATAACCAACTCCTATTCTGAGGAAACTTTCGCTCCACAATGTCTTCGATGTAAGGGCCACAAACCCGAGCCGACCACTGGTTCGAACTTTCTTGGTGCGAACTTGTTTGCGGAACCGCTTTCGTTCCTCAATCAAGCAGTGTGATATTGAATCACCCTGCCCAAAACGTCCATGGAGCCAATCTGAATTGGAATCAATTAATCTGAAGAAACCGATCTGAGAATTTCGCGTCACCGAAGCGGCCCACCCACCCTGTTGACGATCAAAATTCCCGCGCCATCTTTTTCCCATGCACCGTCTGTCTTGGCTTAAAATTGCCTCATGGCCAAGAAAACAGGAATGAACGATTCGTCGCTCTGGGTCATTGCGATTCTGCTGCTCGCGCTCGCTGCCTGGACCTACTTCAAAAAGTAGCCTCCGCCAAGTAGCTCTGGCTAAGTAACGATTGCCGCGGTAGCGACTGTCAAATAGCGACAGCAAATTGTGATCGCCTGCTAGCGACCGCAGGATTTCGGTTGCCGCAGCGGTTTGCCGCAGCCATCGCCAGCCATGATTCATCCTCGCCTGCGCCGCTGCAGTTGCATCGCGCAGCAGAGGGTGTGGTTCCTTGATACGGTTCCCGCTAAGAAATCGCTTTCCCCCTTTTACCTCCTATTTTGAGACTGTCGTATCACTCTGAGACACGAACCCTCCGCTCTCCCAAAATCAGCCCGATTTTGACCCTTAGCGACACTAATAACCTGCCTGTTTTCTTGAAGTTGTACTACGGTGCATGACCTTTACGTTTGTGGCTCTGGGCGTGCACTATGGAATACCGATAATGCAGGAATGAGTCTCTTCGCAGTTGGTTCAAACCTAGAACCACAGGAGCCTCAAACTGCCCAGTTCCGGAGTCGAGGTCGTATCGTGGCCAACCAAGCTACCGTGCACGCGCTGGAGTCAGAAATCGTCAGCCGCCTCGCCAAGTTTTTTCCCCAGGCAACCCCCGTGCGGATTCCGGTCAAACTCAGCCGCACCGGCAGCCTGATCAACGCCGATGCAAAAGGCACCGTGAATGGCGATGCAAACGGCATGAGCGCGAACAGCCCCAACGGCCCGAACCGCCTTGCCACGCAAAAAGCTGCCACGAAAAAAAGCGCGACGCAAGAAAACGCCACCGAAAAAAGCAGCGCGCCCAATCGTGAATCCGAGAATGTCTTCTTTCAAAACACCGTCATCGAATTCGGTACGCCCCATGAAGTGCTGTTTGCCGTCGATCGCCCGCTGGAGTTTGCCGATCGCATTCTGGTCGAGAGCAGCGACGGCTCGCTGCACGCCGAAGCTTCCGTGGTCGCGGTTCAGTATCACCCGAAACGGACCGTCGTCGCGGCCCGCTTCCTCCAAAATGTCCCCAATTGGATTGTGAAATCATGACTGCATCCCAAAAGTCCCCGCTTTCCGTCGAAGAACAGGGAGCCACGCTTGGCGCCCTGCAGCCGGTTTACTGCGCCCTGGTGCGTGAATTCGTGATCGATATTCCGCCCTGCCCCATCGAGGAACATTTCTCGCCCACGCCCGATTCCGTCGCCCAGGCCGCTGCCTGGTTTCAGCAAGTGGATGCGCGCATCCAGGTCCATCAGTTGCGCCAGTTCCTGCAAACCACGCCGCTGGCCAGTGAAGGCGTGCTCCGCCACCTTCTGTCGCATCACATCCACAAGGCCACGAAATCTTCGAGCGATCGCGACAAGACTGATTTTCTGCTCGTCCAGTATTTTTCTTTGTGCGCGCCTTCGGGTCTCGAAGACTCCGACTTGGATCTTGCCTACGTCGCCCAGGTGCTCGAGCCCGTGCTCGGGCCGCAACAGCCAAAGCTGCCCGACTGGTTGAGCCCGCTGGAAACGATTCTCCAGACCGCGTTCCATTGCCGCCGCCTCAGCGAATTACTGCACAGCGGCACTCTCGAACAAGGACGCAAACTCAAAACGCAAAACGCGGCCCGTTATTTCGATCCCTCGGCCATGATCGCTTTCGCGCGTTTCAGCTTCATGATTCGGCGGACATTCTTCCGCCTGATGCAAGACGATCTCAACTCCATTCAAGATGGCTTGCGTGAACTCGACCACCGCGGCGTATCCACCGTCGATTGCCGCCGCGCCCAGTTCGGTCCCGAAGAACCGATCAGCCGGTTGCGCATGATTTGCCAGTCCTGGAAAGTCATGTTCCACGCCGAATATTCTTCCGGCCAGCCCTTGCGTATGCTGGTCGATCTCCGCGCTGCCGTCGATGACGCGCTCCAAGGCGCAGTCGGCGATATGAGCACAGCCGGCGAAACCAACGCACTCGGGGAGCAGGGCGCTGCCGGAAAAAAGAAATTGGCGCGCGCCGCCAGCGCTTCCTCAGAATCCGGCAGCAGTACCTAACCATGAAGCACTCGACCGTTCTGATCCTGGCCAGCGATCCTGCCTTCTCGCGCGAAATCACCGCCCATTGGCCGAGTGATCCCGCTCCCCATCACGATGTCCCGGAATTCACCGTGCTCGATCAGGATTTCTGTCACGGATTGCAAGGCAGCGATTACGATCTTGCCATCGCCGACGCTTACTGCGTCGAAAAAAGCAGCCACCAGAAGCGCCCACCCTTAAATCGTCGCCTGAATCACGAACTCAAGCGCTGTCTCGTTGCCGCCGGCAAACCAGCCATCCTGGTTCACTCCGACCCGGCGCGCGAAATTTACCGCTTCGACCGGGCCGTTCTTGAATTGCGGCGCGAGCCCAACATCTGGTCGGGACTCGCCGGCCTGATTGGCCGCGAAATGCTGCGCCGCCACCAGGCCGAATCGCGCGCTGCAGAAGCCGAAAAGCTCTGCGCCTCGGCTCAGGCCGAAGCCACTCTCGGTCGCTATATGGTTGAGATGAGGACGAACGTCAACAACGCCCTCACCACCGTGCTCGGCAATGCTGAACTCTTGGCCCACGAACCGGGACTGTCTGCCACCGTCCATTCGCAAGCCGATGC
>DATEBK010000324.1:0-14106 GCA_035287825.1 Terriglobales bacterium | reverse complement strand
CGACGCTGAGCTAAAATGAGGCTCGCTGGAACGCCCATGCCAAATTTTCAATTGAACTCCAATCGTGACATCGCTCGTGACATCGCTCGCGAAATCGATCGCGACATCGCTCGCGCTTCCACTCTGCCGGCGCCGCTTTATTTCAGCGCGGCGACTTTCGAAGAAGAAAAAGCTGCAATCTTTTCGACGACCTGGCAGCTCGTCGGCCATGCGCATCAGGCTGCGGAACCGGGAGATTATTTTACTTTCGACTTTATTGGCGAGCCGCTGCTGATTGTGCGCGGTGATGATGGCGTACTGCGGGGTTTCTATAACGTCTGCCGGCATCGGGCGGGCAATCCGGCGACGGATTGTGGAAACCGCAAGCTGTTTCGCTGCGGCTATCACGGATGGACTTATCGCCTCGACGGCGCTCTGCTGGTTACGCCTGAATTTGATGGGGTGGAGAATTTCGACCCCAAGAACTTCGGCCTCGTGCCTGTTCGTCTCGAAGAATGGTTCAATCTGATTTTCGTCAATCTCGACCCTAAGGCGCGGGCGCTGCACGAATCGCTCGGCGATATGCCAGCTCAGGCGGCCAAGTTCGACTTCAGCGCGATGAAGTTTTCCGAGCGCCGCACTTACGACATGCAGTGCAATTGGAAAACTTATATCGACAACTATCTTGAGGGCTATCACGTGCCCAGCGTGCATCCGTCGCTCAATCGCGAAATCGACTATGGCGCGTATACGGTTGAGACTTACCCATGGTACATCCGCCAATGGACGCCGATCCGGGGGGCGCAGCAGGGAGATGAGGTGCCGCGGCGTTATCAGGAATCCCGCGACCTCACGGCTGATTACTTCTGGATTTTTCCCAACTGGATGCTGAACTGTTATCCGGACAACGTCTCGGTGAATATCATTCTGCCGCTCACGGCTGAACGCACGCTGGCGATTTTCGAGTGGTATGTGCCAGAGAAGGACCTAGGGAGCGAAACGGCGCGAAAGGCCTCAGCTTTCAGCGACGAGATTCAGGAAGAAGACGGCCGAATCTGTGAGATCGTGCAGAAGAACCTCCACTCGCGCAGTTACCGCAGCGGACGTTACAGCGTGAAGCAGGAAAAAGGAGTTTACGCTTTCCATCAGATGTATCGGGAATTGATGGCAGGACAGGCTGGCGAGGCCGTTACTTCGGAGTAGAGACGAGCCTGGTCCAGCTGTTTCACGCGATCTTACCTCGCTAAAATTATAGCGGCAGGCTGCGCAAGATTTCTACGATGGAGAACTTGTCTGCAGCGATCGACATGCCACTGTCATGTCAGCTACCAACCTGATTTCTAACGAGAAGCGTGCCGCTATCTGGTGCCTGTTGCTGGTGGCCGCTACGCTTGCTTTCTATAACCCCGTCGCGGGCAATCAGTTCACCGATTTCGACGACTCCGTTTACATTCTGAAGAATCCGCAGGTGCAGAGCGGCCTGAGCTGGCAGACGCTGAAGTGGTCGTTCACCACATTTCATGCGGGATACTGGCATCCGGTGACGTGGCTGTCGCATGCATTCGATTGCCAGATTTTCCGGCTCGATCCCGCGGGACACCATTACATCAATCTTCTGCTGCATGCCGCGAATGTGGTGTTGCTGTTTCTGTTGCTGCAGTGCGCAACTGGACTGACCTGGCCAAGTCTGACGGTAGCGGCGTTGTTTGCGCTGCATCCGCTGAACGTCGAATCGGTGGCCTGGGTGGCGGAGCGCAAGAACGTGCTCAGCATGTTGTTCTTCCTGATCGCGCTGCATTTATACGACCGCTATGCGCGAACGGAAAAGCGGAAGCTCTTTTGGTGGGTGACGGTTTGCTTCGCTTTGGGTCTGATGGCAAAGCCACAGATCGTCACCTTGCCGTTTGTATTGCTGCTTTGGGATTACTGGCCGCTGCGTCGTATCGGTGAGTGGGCGTCGAGTGAGAATCCGGATCCAGGTGCTGTCGACATTTCATTGACCGCGCCAGTCCCGCGCTCGTTCGGCTTCTTGCTCTGGGAGAAGTGGCCACTCTTTGTTCTTGCGGCCGCCGATTCGGTGATTACGGTAATTGCGCAGCGCGCTGGAGCGGCGGTCCGGACGGTGAATGAAGTCCCGCTGGCAGCGCGGTTTGAGAATGCTGTGGTTTCATACGCGCGATATCTGGAGAAAGCGGTTTGGCCGGCGCGTCTGGCGCCGATGTATCCGCATCCGGGAAGTTCGTTGCCGGTGTGGCAGGTGATTGCAGCGGCGGGGCTGTTGCTGGTGGTGACCGGACTCGTGTTGGTTTATCGCCAGCATCGTTACTTGTTCGTCGGATGGTTCTGGTTTCTCGGCACTCTAGTCCCGATGATTGGATTGGTCACGGTGGGTGAGCAGGCGATGGCCGACCGCTTCGCCTATGTGCCTTTGATCGGGATATTGATTGCGAGCGTCTGGGGCATTCGCGAGATAGTCGCAGATTATCGAATCCCGAGGCTCTATCCTGCCGCCGCCGGCGTTGTTGTTGTGGTTGTATTGGGATGCCTCACCTATCGGCAACTTGGCTATTGGCGCAATGATGAAACGCTGTGGCGCTACACGTTGAGTGTGACCGAGCGAAACTATATGGCGCACGACAATCTGGCCATTGCTTTATCGAAGCAGGGAAAAACCGATGAGGCAGTTGGGGAGTTTCGGTCAGCCGAGGCGCTGCATCGGTATCCGGCGGTGCAAGTGCTCGCACTCGCTTCGTATGAATTATCAGTCGGTCATCCGGCTGAGGCGCTGGACGACTTTTCTTCGGTGCTTCGAATAGCTCCCGATCGCAAAGTTCGGGCTGCGGCGTGGAGCGGAGTTGGACAAGCTCATTTGCAGATGCGTGAATACGATCAGGCGAATGAAAGCTACCAGAACGCCCTGCAACTGAATCCGGATGATGGAACGGCGCTGATGGGCGCGGGTGTACTGGCGCTGCGTCAGGGGCAGTCGGACGTGGCGGTCGCTGAACTGGCGCACGCGTTGCAGGTCGATCCGAATGATTTGAAAGCCGTTCTGCTGATGCAAGCTTTGAAGCGCGCGGGACGAACGGCCGACGCGGACTCGCTGGCAGCGCAGGTGCGAAAAATCTCGTCAGACCCGGCTCAGGCGCAGGTCGCGGCCGAGCATGTGCTTTCATTTGCCGGATTGAAGCCGCTCTAACCGTGGGATGTCTGAACCGTGGGAAGTTTGAACCGCAGCTCTCGAATTCACATTCGCTTCAACAGCAGGCATGTCATGTCATCGTGCTGCGGAGTATTGCCTACGAACTGATCCAATTCCGCCAGCAGCGTGCGCAACAGCTCGGCGGGAGTCGACGCCGATGCCCGATCAACCAGGCGGATCAACTCTGGTTCGCCGTATTCTTCGGTCTTTGCATTTTCCGCTTCAACGATTCCGTCGGTAAAGATCACCAGCCAATCTCCGGTCTCGATGCGGGTCGTCCCGATCTGGTAAGGCGAATCGGCAAACATGCCAACCGGCAAACCTCCGGCTTCGAGGCGCTCCACGAGTCCCGATTTTCGGCGAAGAATGGGAACGTTGTGGCCAGCATTGACATAGCTCACGTCGCCAGTCGCGGGATCGAGTTCGGCGAGAAAAGCTGTGGTGTAACGCGCTCCACCCTGGCTGTTGGAGCAGGAATAGCGATTAATGCCCGCGATGAGCTCGGCGAGCGTAACGCCGCTCATGGACAGCGTTCGCAGGCTCGCCTGGAAGGTTGCCATCAGCATGGCTGCGGGAATACTTTTTCCGGCGACATCGGCGACGACGAATAGAATGCGGTTGTCACTTACTTCGCGGCCGGGGCGCAGGATGACGTCGTAGTAATCGCCCGCGACGGTGTTCGCCGGACGGGTTGCGTAGGCAATCTGGTATCCGGGAAGCTGGAGCGGTGCACCCGGCAGCAGCCATGCTTGAATGTCTTTGGCGATTTCGAGATCGCGTTTCATGATTACGCGATCAGCCAGCTCAAGCAGCAGCACGAGGAAGATCAGCAGCCCACCCACCACGCGCGTGTCGAGTTCAAAAATGTGAACTTCGCCGGCTTTGTCACCATAGGTGATTCCGGCGGAAAAGAACAAGAGGGCCAAGCCGACCAACAGCAAAATGCGGCGCGCCGGGGTCAGCTTTTCGAGGATGGCCCAAAACATCGCCTTGCTGAATTGCCAGAACCGGCGACTCCGGGAGGGTTGCGCTTCGAGTTGGTCGAGTCCTGCGGAATAGAAACGATAGCTGGAGCGTGCATCCTTGGCAAACTGCGACCAGAGTTCGTGGAGCGCCATCCCCTCGCTGACGCGGTCCCAGAAACGGCGAGTCTTGCCCTTGAATTGCGGTTGCGGGGGAATGGCGTTCTGAGGAGAGGGCATGATCGAAGCACCATTATAAGGTAGTTCGCTGGAAGCCCTGGCTCCTGCGCATTGATATGGAGCGGGCGCGCTCGCCTGTGAACCGAGCGCTGCGAGGCGACTCTGTTGGGCCGCAGCCGAGACTAAAACAAATTCTTAAAACAATCCCAATTGCTGGTCCGCGGTTGCGACGGCGAGGGCACGTTGGCTTCGGCGGTCATGAGCACCGCCAATTCCATACTTTTGCCGCAACCGTGCCATCAACTGCGATAAGCGCTGGCCGTACCCCTGCGGCAGGAATGCGCGATCGGCGTAGCGGGCGCGATAGAGATCGAGCAGCGCTGGAAAGTGCTGTTCAACGAAGGGTAGGAAGACGGCCGCCGAGCAAGGCTTCAGAAAAAGCGGATTGGCAAAGACATACTTGGCCCCCGCTTCGCCAGCGGCTTTCACCAGCGCTTCGAGGTCGCGCGGATGATCGGTGATCTCGGGAAGAACGGGAGCGCAGCCTACGCCTGAGTTCACGCCAGCGAGATTCAATTGGCGGACCGCCTCCAGCCGCAGATCGGGACGGGGCGCCCGCGGCTCAAGCTTGCGCGCCAGTTCGATATCGACCGTGGTGACGGTGAGATTTACGAAGATGCGGTTGTGCTCGGCGATGGTCCGCAGAATCGCGGCGTCGCGCAGGATCAGGTTCGATTTGGTGACGATTCCGATTTCGAGGCCAGAGTGCAATGCAAGTTCTTCGAGAATCGCACGCGTGATCTCGAAGCGGCGCTCGGCGGGCTGATAGGGATCGGTGGCGGTGCCGATGGAAATCTGTTCACCGTGTTTGACTTTCTTTAATTCCGAACGAAGGAGCGCGGCGGCGTGTTGCTTGACGAAAATTTTGCGCTCGAAATCAAGGCCATCGCGGAGTTCCATGAATTCGTGGGTGTAACGCGCGTAGCAATACTTGCAGGCGAATTCGCATCCCCGATAAGGATTGATGGCCCAGGAGAAGGGAAGATTGCGATTGCTGACCACGCGGCTGAGAAGAGAGCGTGTTCCGAGGCTGAAGTATTCGACATTGTGTCCGTCGCGTAGCGACTCGCCGGCCGCAGCGAGGCGGGCGATGCCGATGAGCTTGGGACGGGAATTGGGCTCGGAATCGAGATGAAACTCGGCATCGGGGAGGAGCGGAACGGAGGCCATAGGCGGAGTGTGTTTTCGCTATTTGTTCGCCTAGAATAGGTCTTGAATCGGCGCTTGTCAAGTGCAGGAGATCCTGGGGAAACCCATGAGCGAAGGCGCGCCTAATCCGGAATGCTACGACAGGGCCACGAGGCAGAACCTCTTGCCCGCCTGTTAGCCGCAGAGGCGCTCTGAGCCGATCCAGAGTTGAGCCAGATCTCTGAGTTTGTGTTTGTAGGTACGCGTTACCAGGTATTCTTTCCCACCTTTCACGCGCAGCCGGTGCTCCCCCGTCGGTAAGGGTTGGATCTCCTCCACGGCCGAACTATTCACTACGACCGAGCGGTGGATGCGAATAAAACCGTAGGGTTTGAGCTTCTCTGCCAAGGACGACAGAGACTCGTGCACCAAATAGGAATTCGTTCGATGTTGCAACGAAACGTAATTACCCTCAGCTTGCACGGCCAGGATGTCAGCTAAATCCAAGAGTAGGATGCTACCCTTTGCCTTGAACGCGATCCGTGGCGCGTGGTGTTTTGCAATGACCTCCAACTGCCGCAAGACTCGCAAGAGGTATGTGGCGTCAGCTCGGATTGCTGGGAGCAAGGATGCATCTGCAGCTTCGCACAACTCGTCCGCTGTCGATCCGGAAGTGTAATGCCGTCTCTGCTTGGGGAAGCAAATCGTAGCCCCGCGCAGTGGGCTAACCGAAACGTCCGCCCCTTCGTAAGCGGCCTGATGAACAAACATCTCAGGTGCAATGACTTTCTCATCCTGAATTTCGCGGGCGCTCATGGCGGGACCCCTTGCTCTCTCGTATCGACTTTGCGCTACTTCTGCCCACGGCTCACTGCTGATGGAAAGCTGGATTGCGCGCCGAAATAACACTCAATGGATTGCAACTTTCCGTCCTTGATGCGGAGATACTCCACGTTTTGAAACGATTTACCGTTCGTGGTGTGGCAAAGATATTTCACAAAAGCATCGTCCGCGCCTGTAGCTACCCGCTCCAGGTCAAAATGTTTAATGAAACCGATCTGCGTTTTCCAGCATTGCTCTTTGAAAGCGCTCTTGCTGATGTGGTCGTCGCCGGCCGCGCTGGAAAAGGTGAAGTTGTCGGCGAGCAGGCTATCCACCGGGCCCCATTCCTTCTGCTCCCAGGCTGCGTACCACTGTCGGACAATTTCCTCATTTGTTAAGTTCTGCCCGTCCGATGCGCTGGCACTTGCCGATCCCGGCAGGCTCAGGGTGCCAACCAGAGCGCAGGCGCCCGTAGCGAGGAGGTTCCTGCGCGACATTGCGATCGCTGCGACTGTCATTTTCATCGTCATTGTTCGTTCTCCTCATTCATGATGTCGTTTGAAACGCTTCGCCCGATCGCGATGCTGACTGCCAGAGCCTACAAACCGGTTGGTATGTAAAATATCAGCTGCTAGTTGCAACTGATGCGATCAGGCTCGCTTGCGGTTGCCCGGCGGGCGCAGGGATCGTAACCAATCGACGATGTTTCTGATTCCCGCCTTCATCACTTTCGGATCCTGAGCATTCTTTGCCAGCGAGCCATAGCCTTCGACCATCGCGATCAGTGAGGCAGCGACGTCAGCGGGCTCGATGTCGCGGCGAACGCTTCGGCGGGTCTGGCCCTCCCGCAAAGTGAAGGCAACGGCCTCGCGCCAGGCATCGAAAATTCTCGCCATCCGCCTCCGGAATCCCGCGTCAAGAGGAGACATTTCCTGCGCTAGATTGTTCAGTTGGCAGCCACCTCGCACATCCGCGGGCCGAACGGGTATACGCCGAACGGCGCCAATCAACGCATCGATAGGGTCCTTGACGCTCTGAAAAGGCCGCACCCATTTGCCGTGGACGTCGGGGGCGATGACCTCTTCGATGACGGCGTATCCCAAGGCTTCCTTGCTTTTGAAATGGTAGTAAAGGGCTCCCTTGGTGACGCCAGCCGAGGCCAGAATTGTGTCGAGGCTGGCGCTCTGGAACCCCGATCGGTAGATCTCGCGGGATGCCGCCTGCAGCAAGCGCTCCCTTGTGCGCTCAGGATCGCGCGGCGTGGTCGCCCTGGGTTTCCGTCTCTTGTGCGCTTCCAACATACCAATCAGTATATGGCAAATATTTGAACATCAAGAGGAATTAAGCAGCGCGCAAGATTTGGTTGTCCTGGTGCAACTAGCTAACATACCGACTAGTTTGTATGCTGGCCACCCGAAAGTCATTTGCAGTAGCCGATCCTGACTTATGGCCGCCGACTTCTCGAATTCCGTAGCTTCTAGCCAGTATGTATGGAAAGTTGGAGAAACAGCTGCTCTAGTTGTTTTGCGATCGTCCCCTGAGGTTGTCAGTCCGCCACTCGTTTTCGAACGCTGAAGGGTTGGGCGTGTTGTCTCACGTAATCGTTGTGAACGTGGAACACCACATGCTCCTTCAATTGTCACTCAGCAGGAGTTTGTGCGATTGCGAGCCGATTCTGCTTTCAATTGCACGCTCACTGCGAGAGAGCCGAGTGGTAGCTGACGCAAATCGCCAGTCATCTCGGCATCACGACTTTACTGGAGGAAAGAGGACATATGATTATGCTTAGACAGTTGCGGAATTTCTGGATACTCGGGGTTGCGACGATGGTTCTGGCTTGCTTCAGCAATGCGGTCGGGCAAGCGAAGTACAAAGTTCAGGATTTGGGCGTTCAGCACTCCGACAACCTGGGCATGGCCATGGGCCTCAATAATTACGGCTGGACGTTGAACATGGAGCAGTTCCTCGATCCCTTCAGCCTTTCCACTGAGTTCCCGGCTGTGTCCGGCACGGACTCAATCACCATCGACCGCCTCAACCTCGAACTTGGCACCCTGGGAGGCACCAACAGTTCCATCAATTGGAACGGCATCAACGACCCCGGCGAAGCCGTCGGTATGTCCGAGACAGCTGCTTTAGATCCCAATGGCGAAGACATTTGCGGCTTCGGCACGCACCACATTTGCCTTCCGTTCCTCTGGAAAAACGGCGTCATGACCGCTCTGCCAACCGCGGGCGGCGTGAACGGGCAGGCCAGCGCCATCAATAACAAAGGTCAAGTTGCCGGCTATGCGGAAAACGGTATGGTGGATTCCACCTGCCCGCAGGGCGATCCTAATAATCGGATTGACCTGCCGGTCATGTGGACAAAAGGCAATGCCCAGGCGCTTCCTACGATCGGTACCGATCCCGACGGGGTTGCATACGGCATCAACAATCAAGGCCAGGCCGTAGGCTACTCGGGAACGTGCACCGCGGCGAATTACGCCGTGCTGTGGGAAAATGGCACTGCCACCGCGCTTCCGGACCTTGGAGATCCGGGCGCCATCGCCTACGAAATTAACAGCCACGGCCAAATCGTTGGGCAAGGTGTTAACTCTGGCGGAGTACCCCTGGCCGCTCTTTGGGAGAACAATACAGCTACAAGCCTTGGCGGGGGCGAGCTGCCACCGGGAGATGTTGCCTCCTTTGCTACCAGCATCAATAACCAGGGCCAGGCGGTAGGAAGCTCCTTTAACTCGGACGAAGCCAGTTGGTCCCACGGCCTCCTCTGGCAGAACGGCGTCATGTACGACCTCAACACTCTATTTCCGGCAAGTTCCCACCTCTTCGTAGTTTCGGCGAGCAACATCAATGACAGCGGACAAATCGCCGGTATGGCGTTATATACCGTCGGGCCGCACGCCTACCAGATCGTCCACGGCTTTCTCGCAACCCCAGTAAAAGAAGATATGGGCAAGACGGTTGCGGAAGTCGTAACTACGCATCCGGAAATAAATTTGCCCGCGGGCCACGTTGGCAAGCAGCTTTCAGGGAGGTCCGCACACTGCGCAATGCACGCTAACGGCACTTTCTGAGCTTCCGCACCGTTCACTCCGACCTCATACGCTGCGCGAAAGCGCAGGGCTGGAGATTGTGCGGGAAAACCTGGGTCACGCGAAATTCGCGTGGCCCAGAATGTTTACGGCGAGGCAAAATACCAGGTCATAGTGCCTATCGTCGCGGTTTGCACGGACTGACTACTAACGACTGATTGGCATCAACTTCCTGCGTGCTTCACGTCGCCATAACGCTGCGCCAGCCAGGCCCGAACCTCTTTCGGGTCATATTTGAAGGGACCGTTGCCGCCTTTGTAGGAAATGTGGCCGCTTTCGTCAATGATGTACAGGCGCTCCGGCCAAGCCGCGTAAGCGTTGTTCGCAGCATTATTCATTTCATCAACGCCGAAGGGTAATGGGAACTTGAACCGCTGGGTGAAATCATTGGCGATATTGATTCGCTGTTCGAGTGTCTTGGGCTGAACGTAGCAGACGTTGTCTTTATCTTTGTCGTTCGACTTCATTTGCCATTCATCGAGGGGATGCGCTTCACGAATGTAGATGGTGAGAAAATCGGCGCGATCCCCGTAGTCCTTGTAGATCTGAGTAATATCGCCCAACTGGCGGCGGAAGGGCGGTCAAGTGAAACTGCCGAAGATCAGCACCAGCGGCCGTTCTTTGATGCGCTCGCGAAGATGGAAGCGGTTCTTGCCGTCGAGCGCAACCAATTGCACATCCGGCGCACTGTCACCTGGCTTTAAGTTGCCCACGTGCATGTGCGGCAAGGCGAACCGCACCATGGCCAGGGCATCCTTCGGGCTGCCGGCCATGAAACTCAGTCCGACGAAAGCAAGAACCAGAAGGCTCCCGACGAAAACGGTTGTCCAGATCAGCCAGCGCTTCATGGAGAATTCAGTTTATCGTGTCCAGCGCACGCTCGCGTCCTACGGATGGTCTCCTTGTTCTGGAACAATCCCTTGAGGTGGCGCGGGAATCGTGATATCGAGCTTCGTGACTGCTCCGAGCGAAGACAGGGGTTTATCGAAATCGGGTGCGTTGCCGACCACCAGCACGGACATCTGATTGCGGTGCAGGTACTTCGCCGCTACGCGGGCTACGTCTTCTTTGGTGACGGTTTCGATTTTTTGTTGGAAGGTTTCGAGAAAATCCAGCGGATAGCCGTAAAACTCGTAGGCCATTTTTTCCTGCAGGATTTTGTCGGGTGAATCAAAACGGAAGACGAAGGAATTAAGGATGGCGTCTTTGGCACGCTTAATTTCGTCGTCGTTGATGGGACGCCTGGCGAGGTCGGCGATTTCTTCATCGAGCGCCTGAATGGATTCGATCGTCGTCTTGCTCTTGGTGCTGACCATCAGCCGCAACATGCCTGGATGGTCCCAGCCCGCGCCGACGCCACCTCCAACTCCGTAGGCAAGTCCCTTAGTGGTGCGAATGTCGTTGAACAGGCGCGACGAGAATCCTCCGCCGAAAGCTTCATTGAAGACCGAGAGGGCGAAGTAATCGGGATTCTTGCGGGTGATGCCGAGCGCCAGCATCTGAATCTGGCTTTGATTCACGTCGGTTTTTTCGACCTGATAGTAGCCCGGTTTAACGGGATCCGGGTTGATTGCCGGACTCGCCGCCGCTTCGCCACGCGGCCACGATGCGAATGCTTCGCGCAGACGAGCTTCCATCTTGGCGGAGTCGAAATCGCCGACGACGCCGAGGATGATGTTGTTGGGGTGAACGTAATTGCCATGCCATTCGACGAGATCCTGGCGAGTGACTGCGGCGACGGTCGCGTACTCGGCGTCGCGCGCCAGCGGGTTATTTGCGCCATAGACCAGCTTTGCCGCTTCGCGCGATGCGATTTGCGAAGCGTCGTCGTTGCGGCGGGCGATGCCGTCGTACATTCCTTTTTGTGCGATGGCAATTTTCTCAGCGCGGAACTCGGGATTTTTTAGCACGTCCTGAAAGACGCGGAAGACATCATCGAAATCTTCTTTCAGGCATGACCAGCTGATGGTGGTCGAATCAAAGCCTCCGCCAGTTTCGACTTTGGCCGCGCGCTGCTCGAGGTAATCGTCAAGCTGGTCGCCGGTTTGGGATTTGGTGCCGCCGGTGCGCCAGACTTCGCCGTAGATATCGGTGAGTCCAGTCTTATTCGCGGGAACGGAGCGGTCGCCGCCGCGGATGCGAGCGCTGCCATCGATGATCGGCAGTTCGTGGTCTTCCTGAAGAAAGATGACCATGCCGTTGGGAAGCTCGATGCGTTTGGGCTGCGGCGGATGAAACGCGGGCAGATTGGCGATCGGAATCTGCTGCCAGGGTTGTGGCTGCGGCGGCGATTGCGCGCGGAGTTGCGCATTAGCGCTGAAGAACGTGATCGCGACTAGAACAGCAGACAAAGACAAGATGCCGCGCTTCGTTGTTGTGAGGAGCGTTGTCATCGTCATTGTCCACCTCCCTGCGGAGCGGCGGGCATGCCGGGCGGTGGTCCGCCGGCGAACTCGATGATTCCTACGGTCCGGTTTTCGGGATTGAAGGTTTGATTGGCAACTCGCCGAATATCGGCTTTGGTTAACTTTTCGATGCGGTCAACGGAGCGGAACAACTCACGCCAGTCGTCGTAGCGCGACTGATTGAGGCCGAGAGCAAAGGCGAGTCCTTCGTTGGATCCGAGGGAACGGATCAGAGTTGCTTTGGCCCGCGTCTTGATCATGCGGAGCTCTTCATCGGAAATATCTTCTTTCTTCAGGCGGTCGATTTCGGCGTGAATGGCATCGCCGATTTCCTGTGGCTTGTGGCCGGGGAGTGGCGCTGCGTAAAAAGCGAACAGCTGCGGATATTTGTTTCCGGGATAGCCGGTGAATCCTTCAGCGTCAGACGCGATCTGCTTGTCGCGGACCAGAGCGCGGTACAAGCGCGAGGTGCGTCCGCTGGACATCAAATCGGCGATGGCGTCGTAGACCTGATCGTCGGGACTGCGGTAATCGGGTCGGTGATAACCCTCAAGATAGATGGGCTGCGACTGCTCGTGCAGCACGACGGTGCGTTCGGAATTCTGCGGTGGCTCGGTGGTGGTTGCGGTATCAGGCTTAGGGCGCGCGGGGATGCGGGAGAAATATTTTTCGACGATGGGCATCGCCTCGGAAGCTTTTACGTCTCCGACGACGGTTATAACCATATTTGAGGGCACGTAATATTTGTCAAAAAAATTCTGCGCGTCGGTGGCGGAAAAAGAATTCAGGTCCGAAATCCAGCCGATGGTCGGGCGGTGATAAGGATGCGCCGCGAAGGCCTCTTCTGTGAATTGCTCAATGAGGCGTCCCATGGGATCGCTGTCGGTCCTCATGCGGCGTTCTTCCATGACGACATTGCGTTCTTTGTAGAACTGGCGCATCACGGGATGGAGAAAGCGCTCTGACTCGAGATAGGCCCAGAGCTCAAGGCGATTGATGGGAAACGAGTAGTGGTAACCCGTTTCGTCATAGTCGGTGAAGGCGTTCATGCCCTCCCCGCCTTCACTTTCGACGATCTTGCCGAACTCGTTGTTATAGGGCGCGGAGAATTTGTCGGCGTCGGCAATCGCGTCTTTCCACGATTGTTCGAGTTGGGCGAGTTTCTTTTCATCGCGATCGACGGGCTTGTCGCGTTCGGCGATGTAGGCGGCGTATGCAGCTTCAACTTTGGCGAGAGCGACTTTCTCCCCGGCATAATCGCGGGTGCCGATGGTGTCGGTGCCCTTAAACGCCATGTGCTCGAACATGTGCGCCAGGCCGGTTTTACCCATTGGATCCTGCACGGAGCCGGCATCGACATGGGTGAAGAACGAAAACACCGGCGCTTCGGGCCGCTCGCAGATGATGATGGTGAGACCGTTCGCGAGCTTCTTAACGGTGGTGCGTTTCTCAAAAGAGGCAAGATCTTGCGCGAAAGCCAGCGCGCACAAAACGAAACAGGCAACAATTGTTCTTACTGAGATGAAGCGGGATTTCATGAAGCCTCCACGGCGCGATGCTAAAAATTTGACGTTACGTGGAGGCGGGGAAGATTGTCAAACGGGAGACCCGCGTTGCCGGATCAAAATTTGACAACAGAATACAGATCCTTCGCCTCGCTCTGAATGATAAGGTCGAGAGAATGGAAGAATCGATTTCAACTTTTAGCAACCAACCGGACTCTACCAAACTCTGCACGCGTTTTCTGAAACCATGGGCTGTCCTGCCTTACATCCAAACGCCTGCTGGAAGGCGGCGGAGTTCTGAACTGCTCCATTCACGCGCCAGCGTCCCGGAGAATGGGGATCGGTCAGCACTCGCTTTCGCGCTTCCTGATCGGTGACGTTCTGGCACCAGATTTGTCCGTAGGAAAGAAAGAAGCGCTGCTGCGGAGTGTACCCGTCGATCGGTTTCACCGGCGTGTTTCCGATGATGCTGGTTAACGCCATATAAGCGAGTTTGAGGCCGCCGTTATCGGCCGTATTTTCGCCCAGGGTCAAACGGCCGTTGAGCTTGACCTCTCCTTTATCGTCTTTCACGGAGACAAAACTCGAATATTCGTTGGCAGTGCAGGTGGCGCGCTGCTCGAATTCGTTGGCGTCATCCGCAGTCCACCAATCGTGGAGATTGCCCTCGGCGTCGTACTTGCGGCCCTGATCGTCGAAGCCGTGAGTGAGTTCGTGTCCGATGACCACGCCTACGCCGCCGAAGTTCACGGCGTCATCCATTTGCTT
>DATEBK010000323.1:0-1687 GCA_035287825.1 Terriglobales bacterium | reverse complement strand
TATCCCTATCGCAACCTTTCGCGCAAGACGTTCGACAACGTGCTCACCATGCTCTCCGAAGGAATCTCTTCGCAGCGCGGACGTTACGGCTCGTATCTGCATCACGACCGCATCAATCGCAAGCTCCGAGCCCGCCGAGGCGCGCGCCTGGCCGCCATCACCAGCGGTGGCGCGATCCCCGACAATTCCCTGTTCACCGTAGTCGCTGAACCAGACGGCGGCACAGTTGGCACCGTTGACGAAGACTTCGCGGTAGAAAGTATGGCTGGCGACATCATGCTGCTAGGCAACACTTCCTGGCGCATAAGGCGAGTAGAAGGCAGAACCTCGCGCGTCTTGGTGGAAGACGCGCACGGCGCGCCGCCCACCGTGCCGTTCTGGCGAGGAGAAGCTCCAGCCCGCACCGCCGAACTCTCCGAGCAGCTCGGCGACTTGCGCAAGGCAATCAGCGACCGGCTGCCCAGCGTAATTCCCGTAGAAGGATGGCGCAACCTTCCCGTCGTGGCAGAAGCCGTCAGTTGGCTGCAAGAAGAATGCGGACTCGATCTATCCGGAGCCGAACAACTCATTCAGTACACGCTCGAAGGCCGGGTCGTGCTCGGCGACGTGCCCACACAGAAGACAATCATCGCCGAAAGATTCTTCGACGAAGGCGGCGGGATGCAGTTAATTATCCATGCTCCATTCGGCGGCCGCATCAACAAAGCGTGGGGACTGGCCTTACGCAAGCGCTTCTGTCGCGGTTTCAATTTCGAACTGCAAGCAGCTGCCACCGATAATGGATTGAACATAGCGCTCGCCGAGCAGCACAGTTTTCCTCTCGCCGACGTTTTTCAATTTCTGCATTCCGAAACCATGCGGCCGATCTTAGAGCAAGCGGCGCTGGCCTCGCCCATTTTCCAAACCCGCTGGCGCTGGGACGCAACCCGAGCTCTCGCCCTGTTGCGTTTTCAAGGTGGCAAGAGAGTTCCACCGCAGATTCAGCGCATGCGCTCTGACGATCTACTGGCTTCAGTTTTTCCCGACGTAGCCGCTTGCCAGGAAAATATCGAGGGTGACATCAAGATTCCGGACCATCCACTTGTGGGCGAGGTGATGAAAGACGTGCTCACCGAGGCGCTCGATATCGAAGGTCTGGGCGATGTGTTGCGCGGTATCGAGCAAGGACGGATCCGTTGCCTCGCGGTCGACACTCCTGTGCCGTCGCAATTCTCTCACGAAATATTGAACGCAAATCCATACGCCTATCTAGACGATGCACCACTCGAAGAGCGCCGTGCTCGAGCAGTCGAGATGCGGCGAATGTTACCAGCTTCTGTGCTCGAAGAAGTAGGTGCGCTCGATCCGGCAGCCATCGCACAGGTGCAGCAAGAGGCATGGCCTGATGTGCGCGACGCTGATGAGTTGCACGATGTACTCCATACGCTGGTAATGATGCCGGTGGATAGAAAGTTGCAGCCATCAGCTCTCACTCATCCCGATATGCATTCGCCGCTCGCATCCCCGAGCTCAATGCTAACTGCCAACTGGCATGGATTCTTCGATCGCCTGGAACGGGAGAATCGTGCAGTCATAGCAGAAATTGCAAGTAAACAATATTGGGTTGCCGCCGAGCGCCTGGAATGGTTCAGGGCAATCCATCCTGTGGAGCCGGGGCTGGTCCCGTCTCTGGCTACAAATCAGGAAA
>DATEBK010000322.1:0-14443 GCA_035287825.1 Terriglobales bacterium | reverse complement strand
ACAAACGACCCGCGCGGATTGCTGTCAGTCTCAGTATTCACCTGCACGCGCCGGTAATCTGCTCCCCAGCGCCAGGCGTGTTTGCCGTGGTTCCAGATCACATTGTCGGAGAAGGTGTAAGTCTGACTGCGATTGAGCGCTGGAGTCGTGTCGCTGAGACTGGCGAGATCAGAAAAGGACAGATTGGGTAAACCCCAATCGAATGGATTGGTGGAAACCCCCGTGATTCCCAGCGTGCCGGTAATGTTGTCGTTGAAAGCGTAGAGGTTCTGCGTGTGCGTGCGATTGCGGTTGAAGTCGGCACGAACAATGTTCGTCAGCTTGCCGATGCTGCGAGTGTAAGAGACCGGAATGTCAAAGCTGCGAACGGTAGTACTGCCGCCGACGCTGGGAAACGGATTAGTGAGCGACGCGCTCGATTCATGGAAGTGGAAGCCGATGCTCAGGTTGTTGCGAGGAGCATTGCGGCCACCGCCCCTCCGCCCGCGAACTGGCGCAGCGCCGAAGGTGTGGTTCACACGAATGTTCAGATCGTCGCTGTCGCTGGTGGCGGACGTTATGTAGTGGAAATTTTGAACCGCGCCGGGCAGGTTTGGCAGCGGAATATAGTTCAGTAATCCTAGCGCAACTGAATTGATGCTGGAGGCTGGAATCACATTGCAAGTGGGATTGCAGGGAAAAGGACTGTTGGTGGCGGGATTGAAAATCTGCACCGCAACGCCTGACGGATATACAGTCTGCGAAAAATTTCCCTGCCGCTCCAGAAGAGTGGGCACGGTGGAAAACTGGTCAAAAGGGTTTTCGCCCAGTTTGCCGTTGAAGTTGATGAAGTAGAAGGTTTTGCTGCCGCCGTTATAAATGTGCGGAATGTTCAGCGGGCCGCCGACGGAACCACCGAAACTATTTTGCAAGTAGGCCGGTTTTTCCGTAGGCGCACCCGTGAGCGAAAACGGCGATGCATTCAGCGCTGAATTGCCCACGCCGTAGTAGAACGATCCGTGCGGCCGATTGGCGTCGAATCCGCGCCGGCCAAAACCGCCTCCACCACCGAATCCTCCACCTCCACGGCCACCGCCCGGACTACCGAATCCGCCCCCAGTTCCAAATCCTCCGCCTTGGGACGCGGCGTCGAAGCGCTGTTGCATTTGGTCGGGACTCATAGCGTTGAATGAATTGCTCGTGCTACCGGAGACGGCCACGGACTCGGTCGCATTAGCCATGTCGGGTGCGATACCGGGAACGGGCATCCCGGCAGAGGCAACATCGGACATAGAATTGCCCGCTGACTCCTGTCCTGCTTCAGACTGATACACGGATAGGTTCTGAAAATCACGGCCAGAGGGCGTCGCGCGCTTCGGCTGGGCGATTGCATTCTGATTGCGGGATGCTTCACCATTGATTTTCTGGAAGTCGCGGGAACGCGACTGCAGCACCAATTCAAAATTCGCCTGCAGATCGGCATGGGTTGCGTCGAGAACAATCTCCCGCTCGATCGCGGCAAACGCTGTCATCTGCACTTTCACGATAAAGTGGCCGTCTGCGGGAATACGCAGTGAGTAGTTGCCGTCGACATCGGTGGAGGTATTGAACTGTTCTTTTGTGTCCGTGTTCGTGGCGGAAATTCCAGCGCCCGGAATTGGCATATTGCCCGATTTCACGATGCCGTGAATGTTGCGGACTGGAGCCGCGGGCCCGGCGGCTTGGGCGCAAAGCTGAAGATGCAGTCCGCCGACATTCAACAGGAATAGTAGTTGAAGGGCGAACTTCGGGCGTAGGCTGGCCGTGACTACCGCAAAATTGAGGCTTAATCCGCTCATAGCGCCGCAAGAACTTAGTGTTTCTGACTCAAATCATACCGTTCTCGTTTAGTGAGAACTGTAGAGTTTTGTGACGATTTGGAGACGGACTTCCAAGGAGGTTGTAGATTCAGGGCTCTCGGCTTTATTGTTTACATCGCAACTGTACAGGGTTTTATCGTTATAGTCCGGAGGACACAACTTTGCGAACGACTTTTCTTGCCTTTATGGTTGCGAGTTTCGCGCTCTCAGCATTCGCACAAAAACATCCGCCACTACAAAAGCCCGATTCTGGAGGGAAGGTTGCGGTTGCCGCCGCGACGCCTGCGGGCGGGAAACAAACAGATAAAGATGCAGATGAGGGTGAAGACAAGGGACCGTGGAAGGGCCTGCAATATCGGTTGGTTGGCCCGTTTCGCGGCGGGCGCGTGGTCGCAGTGTCGGGTGTGGTAGGACAGGATAATGTCTACTATTTTGGCTCGGTCGCAGGAGGGGTGTGGAAGACGACGAATGGCGGCCTAAGCTGGAAGCCGATCTTCGACAAACAAAAGGATGCTTCGCCCGCGATTGGGGCGATCGCGGTTTCGGAATCCGATCCGAATGTCATTTACGTTGGCACCGGAGAAGCGTGCATTCGCGGCAACATCGTCGGCGGGAATGGTGTTTATAAATCGATTGATGCGGGAAAGAGCTGGATGTTCATCGGACTCGGCGACACTCATGCGATCGGGCGCATCACGGTGAATCCGAAGAATCCCGATATTGCTTTTGTTGCCGCGCTGGGTCATCCATTTGGCGACAACGAGGAGCGGGGGATTTTCCGCACGCAAGATGGGGGCAAGACTTGGGAGAAAGTTCTTTACAAGGATGCCAAGACGGGAGGGATCGATGTTGTGTTCGATCCCAGTAATTCGAATGTTCTATTTGCGGCGTTGTGGCAAGCACGGCGGACCCCGTGGAGTTTGGACAGCGGCGGGCCGGGTAGCGGACTTTACCGTTCGAGCGACGGCGGAACGACCTGGAAACAACTCAAAGGTCACGGGTTGCCGGAGGGCATTCTCGGGCGCATCGGGGTCACGGTATCGGGCGCGAATCCCAACCGGGTGTGGGCAGTGGTCGAGGCGGAAAAAGGCGGGATTTATCGTTCGGATGACGGCGGCGATTCGTGGCATGTGATGACGGATGACCATCGCTTTCGCCAGCGTGCTTGGTATTACTCGCATATTTTTGCCGATCCGAAGTCGGCGGAGACGGTGTACATCTTAAACACGGCGGCGTATCGATCCAATGACGGAGGCAAGACATTCGACTCGATCCACGCACCACATGGCGATAATCATGGTCTGTGGATCGATCCTACGAATCCGAAACGGATGATCAATGGCAATGATGGTGGCGCGACGATTTCAATCGACGGTGGTGAAACGTGGAGCACCCTTTATAACCAGCCCACGGCGCAGTTCTACCACGTGACCACCGACAACCGCTTTCCGTATTACATCTATGGAGCACAGCAGGACAATTCGACGGTGGCAATTGCGAGCGCCAGCGCGAGAGGGGGAATCGATCGTCCAGATTGGTACGACGTGGGAGGCGGCGAGAGCGGATACATTGCGCCCGACCCGGCCGATCCGGAGATCGTATATGCCGGTTCTTACGGAGGTGAGATTACGCGCTACGATCATCGGACGAGCGAGGAGCAGTCGGTCAATCCATGGCCGGTGAATCCGATTGGATGGGCCGCGGCAGACGTGAAGCACCGTTTCCAATGGACGGAGCCGATTGCGTTTTCTCCGCATGATTCGAAGACGATGTATTTCGCGGGTGAGGTGCTTTTCAAAACGAACGACGGCGGGATGAGCTGGACGATCATCAGTCCGGACCTAACGCGGAACGACAAATCGAAACAAGGGCCTTCAGGTGGACCGATAACCAAGGACAATACCGGCGTCGAGGTTTATGACACGATTTTTTCCGTGGCGGAATCCCCAGTACAGAAGGGATTGATCTGGGCTGGCACCGATGACGGCCTGGTGCAACTTACGCGCGATGGCGGCGAGCATTGGGAGAACGTCACTCCCAGGGAGATGCCAGAATGGGGAACGGTGAGCATGATTGAGGCGTCCTCGCGCGATGCAGGAACCACTTATCTGGCTGTGGAGCGGCACAAGTCGGATGACTTCGCGCCGTACGTGTTCAAGACGTCGGACTTTGGGAAGACCTGGACGAAGCTGGTTGCGGGACTTCCCGCGAACAATTATGTCCATGCGGTTCGGGTCGATCCGCGGCGTGCGGGATTGTTGTTCGCGGGAACAGAACAGGGAGTGTATGTTTCTTTCAATGATGGCGCGCTGTGGCAATCGCTGCAATTGAATCTGCCGGTTTCTCCAATCAACGACCTGGTGATCAAGAACAGCGATCTGGTGGTGGCAACGCATGGGCGCAGTTTCTGGGTACTGGATGACATCAGCCCGCTGGAACAATACGACGATTCGATTCCGCAGCAGGAGGCGCACCTGTTTACCCCTTCGGTGGCAAACCATACCGTGTTTCGCGGCGGAGGCGGCAATGTGGGGAAGAATCCTCCGGCGGGAGCGGTGATCGATTACTGGCTGAAGACTTCGCTGAAGAGGAGCGACGCGACGAGTGAAAGCCTCACGGCGAACAGCGACGCGGGCCTGGCGACTTCCGCCGGTGCTACCGCCGATGTAAAGAAAGCCGATGCGGAGTCCGAAGTTCTGAAGATCACGCTGGAGATTCTCGATGCATCGGGAAAAGTGATTCGAAAGTTTCCCAAGAAGAAGGAAGAATCCGGTGGCGGCGAGGAAGAAGACTTCTTTAGTCGCGGCGGTGCGGCGAACCTTTCGGTCGATGCAGGACTGAACCGCTTCGTGTGGGACCTGCGCTATGAAGGGGCGACGGAAGTTCCGAAAGCGCCATTATGGGGTGGGAGTACAGACGGTCCGGAGGCGCTGCCCGGGAAGTATCAGGCGCGGTTGACGCTGCTCGGTAAGAGTTACACTGCGCCGTTTGAGATCGTGGCCGACCCGCGGTTGAAGGTCAGTCAGGAGGACTTGGCGAAGCAATTCGATCTGCTGCTGAAGATTCGCAACAAGGTCACGGAAACCGACGTCGCTATTCTTCAGATCCGGGATCTCCGCGAGCAGATGAAGGCGATTGATGCGCGGCTAAAGAACGATCCACGAGCGATGGTGATTGCTGCGGCGGGCAAGGCACTGGACAAGAAGATGACGGTCGTGGAAGAAGCGTTGATCCAGACCAAAGCCAAGAGCGGGCAGGACGTGCTGAATTTTCCTGTGCGGTTGAACAATGATCTGGTGGCGCTAGGGGGCGTGGTGGAGAGCGCGGACTCGGCCCCGACGAAGCAGTCGTATGAAGTGTTCGATCTGCTCACCAAATCGGTCGATGAGCAGTTGGCAAAATGGAACGCGCTTCTTGCGAGCGAGGTGGCCGCTTATAACGGGCTGGTGAAACGGCAGGAAGTCCCGGCGCTGATCTTGGCGCAGCCGGCGTCGGATAACTAGAGCAAAGGCACTGGCGGGACAGGGAAGTCTGCTCTCGAATGAGGTGCCCGGAGCTATTTCTCAACTCTGGCCAGCAGCTCTACGAATTTCTGTTGACGCTCAGATTGGTCTCTGCCGTCGAGCGCCTCGGCGTGCTGGGTAACATTCATCGAGCAGAATTTCGGACCGCACATGGAGCAGAATTTCGCATCTTTGTAGAAGTCATCAGGCAGCGATTCGTCGTGCATGGCCCGGGCGGTTTCTGGGTCGAGCGAAAGTTCGAACTGCTTATTCCAGTCGAAGAGGAAGCGCGCGTAGGAGAGCGCGTCGTCGCGGTCGCGCGCTCCGGGGCGATGGCGTGCGACGTCGGCCGCATGAGCGGCGATTTTATAGGCGATCACTCCTTGCTTGACGTCCTCGGCGTTCGGCAATCCAAGGTGTTCTTTCGGCGTGACGTAACAGAGCATCGAAGCTCCGTGCCATCCGATCATGGCGGCGCCAATGGCGCTGGTGATGTGGTCGTAGCCGGGAGCGATGTCGGTCACGAGGGGTCCAAGCGTGTAGAATGGCGCCTCGTAGCAGAGCTCCATTTCCTTTTTCACCTGCAGTTCGATCTGGTCCATGGGAATATGACCTGGGCCTTCGATCATTACCTGGATATCGTGTTCCCACGCCTTTTGGGTCAGCTCGCCCAACACTTTTAGTTCGGCGAATTGCGCGGCGTCGCTGGCATCGGCCAGGCAGCCAGGACGCAGCCCATCACCGAGGGAGAAGCTGACATCGTGCTTCTTGAAAATCTTGCAGATCTCGTCGAAGTGCTCGTAGAGAAAATTTTCCTTCTTGTGGAAGTTCATCCACTGTGCCAGCAAGGCGCCGCCGCGGCTGACGATGCCAGTGATGCGGTTACGGACCAGTGGCACGAATTTACGCAAGACGCCGGCGTGAATGGTCATGTAGTCCACGCCTTGCTCGGCCTGCTCTTCGATCACTTCGAGCATGAGGCCGATGGTGAGATCTTCGTTGCGGCGGACGCGAGAGAGAGCTTCATAAATCGGCACGGTTCCGATGGGCACGGGAGAGGCTTCGATAATCGCCTTGCGGATCGTGGGAATATCGCCGCCGGTGGAGAGGTCCATGACGGTATCGGCGCCATAGTGGACGGAGTGGTGGAGCTTCTTCAATTCCTCATCGATGTTCGAAGTGGTGGCCGAATTGCCAATATTGGAGTTGATTTTACAGTTGAAGGCGATGCCGATGCCCATAGGCTCGAGCGAACGGTGGTGGATGTTGGCGGGGATGATGGCGCGTCCGCGGGCGATTTCGCTGCGTACCAACTTGGGCTCGATCTTCTCGCGCTGCGCGACGAAAGTCATTTCCTCTGTCACGATACCGGCACGCGCGTAGTGCATTTGCGACACGTTCCGGGAACCGTTGGCGGAAGCTGATGCGGCCAGGCGTTTTTCAATCCACGCGTCTCGAACTGCCATGGGGTCTCCCTTGCGATGCTGAGTATCTCGGATTATCGCATTGCGTGCGGAGAGCGGCAACTTCGTGCGGAGGGACCCGGCCCCTAAAGGGGGAGGTCGTTCCGAGAAGGTGTCGCATCTTTGGACGCGATGCCCGATACGAAGCGTTGGCGGGTTTAATAGCTCCTTGAAGCGCTATCGCTTTGCCGCCCGTAGGCGCGATTCAAGGGCTTTCAACTCGGTGTTTAACCCTTCGGGAAGGTGCGTGCCGAACTGGGCGAAATGCTCTTTAATCAAGGGGACTTCCGCCAACCAGCCATCAGTATCGACGGCGAGAAGTTCATTGACCTGGTCGCTTGTAATATCGAGTCCGGTGGTATCGAGATCAGCGACTTCGGGAATGCGTCCTATGGGCGTATCTTTGGCATGGACTTTGCCGTCGCAGCGCTCGAAAACCCATCGCAGGACGCGGCTGTTCTCGCCATAACCGGGCCAGAGGAACTTGCCATTCTTATCTTGGCGAAACCAATTCACGTAAAAAACTTTGGGGAGCTTCGCAGCGGTAGATTGTTGTCCGATCTTAAGCCAGTGCGAGAAGTAGTCGCCCATGTGATACCCGCAAAATGGAAGCATGGCCATGGGATCGCGGCGCAGGCGGCCGACTTGTCCGATGCTGGCGGCAGTTGTTTCGCTGCTGACGGTTGAGCCGAGAAAAGTTCCGTGCTGCCAGTCGAAGGCCTCAGTGACGAGAGGGACAATGCCAGCTCGGCGTCCGCCGAAAAGAATGGCGTCAATGGGAACGCCTTTGGGATCTTCCCACTCGGGCGCGATCACGGGGCATTGGCTGGCGTGCGCGGTAAAGCGGGCATTGGGATGGGCGGCTTTTCTGCCTGACTCTGGAGTCCAGCGGCGGCGGAGCCAGTCGACAAGATGCGCTGGTTTTTGCTCGGTCATTCCCTCCCACCAGACATCGCCGTCGAGAGTCATGGCACAGTTGGTAAAAATGGCGTCGTGGGTAATGCTTAACATCGCGTTGGCATTCGACTTCATGCTGGTACCGGGTGCGACACCGAAGAAGCCGTATTCCGGATTGATGGCGTAAAGGCGGCCGTCGGCACCGAATTTCATCCAGGCGATGTCGTCGCCAATAGTCTCGACTTTCCAGCCAGGAATGGTTGGGATCAGCATGGACAAGTTGGTCTTGCCGCAGGCCGATGGGAATGCACCGGTCATGTACTTGGCCTGACCGGAGGGGCTGATAAGTTTGAGAATGAGCATGTGCTCAGCCATCCAACCTTCATCACGTGCCTGAACGGAGGCGATGCGCAAGGCGTGACATTTTTTTGCGAGCAGCGCGTTGCCTCCGTAGCCGGAGCCATAGGACCAGATCTCGCGTGTCTCGGGAAAATGGCAGATGTATTTGTTTTCTGAGTTGCAGCGCCAGGTTGAGTCGGCCTGATCGGGGCGAAGCGGATCACCAACGGAGTGCAAGCCGCGGACGAATTCGTCATCTTTGCCGAGACTGTCGAAGACGCGGGTGCCAACGCGCGACATGATGTGCATGCTGACGACGACGTAGGTGGAGTCGGTGATTTCGACTCCGAGCTTGGCGGTGGGTGAACCGATGGGGCCAAGGCTGTACGGAATGACGTACATGGTGCGGCCAACCATGGAGCCAGCGAAAAATCCAGCCAGCTTTTGCTTCATCTTGGCAGGATCTTCCCAGTTGTTGGTGGGACCGGCGTTTTCCTTAGTACGGGAGCAGATAAAAGTCGAATCTTCGACGCGGGCCACATCCGCGGGATCGGAACGGACGAGCACACTGTTGGGGCGCTTCTCTGGGTTCAGAGGGACGCCGATACCGCTCATAATGAGATAGCGGACAAGCGACTTGTATTCTTCTGGCGAGCCATCGCACCAATACACGCGGTCCGGTTTACACATCTCAGCCATTTCGGCAACCCACTGCTCAAGCTTGGGATGACGATGTCGGTTGGCAGAGGTTTCTACTTCCACCGTGGTAGCACCCATGATAAGTTCTCCTCGATCTCTCGCGGAACAAACCCCATATTTTCTCTCTTTTGAGATGATTATTCCAGCTGGATCGGAGGCCTATCATTCTGAAGGTAGTTAGTCGCATCCGGCGTGCACAGACATGCCTGACACGAAGTTGACAAAATACCCCGCAGAGATCGGAGTAAATCGAGGGAGTATTATGCGGACTGAGAGAGGTCGGCTGGAAATGGAGTTGAGCCATGCCTGAGTCGATTGACTGGCCGCCGTCGCGTTTCCCCCGCCGTGGGCGGCGACGCATCCTTATCGCTTTTGCGGTGCTGGCGGCCATCCTGCTGGGCGGCCGGACTGCGCTCGCCTATTACGTAGATGCACTTTGGTTCGGATCGCTCGGATACGGGGAAGTGTTTTGGAAGACGCAAGGTCTGCAGTGGGGCATCTTCGCGAGCTTTGCCGCAGTCACGTTTGCAATTCTGTATGGATCGTTTCTCGTGCTGAAGCGGGCCCATGTCGCCGATTTGCCGGGCGGTCACACAATCTTCATCGGCGGACAACCGCTGAAGCTTCCGGTTGAGCGTGTTCTGCGCATCGCCGCGCTCGTCGTTTCGCTCATGATTGCGCTCGCCACGGGAGCCAGCATGATGACGGAGTGGCCGACGCTGGCGTTATATTGGTCGGCGCCCAAAGTTTCGGGTCCAATCGTCGATCCAATATTCGGCAAGCCACTGAACTTTTTCCTGTTCGTGTTGCCCACATGGCAACTGACGGCCGGATGGCTGCTCACGCTGGCGGTAATCATCTGCGCGCTGGCGGGATTCTTCATTCTTATTAGCGGCGGTAGCCGGATGCTGGCGGGGAGGCTCAGTCGCTCGGTCACGTTGCCATGGCGTGGACTCTCAATTGCGTCTGCATTCTTATTGCTGATTGTCGCGATGCGGGTATATATCAGTCGATTCGAGCTACTGCTAGAAGATCATACGATCTTCGGGGGTGTGACATACACAGACGCGCACGTCACGCTCGTGGGACTGTTCATCGTCTGTATTGCGCTGGTGCTGGGCGCGGCGATTGCGGCTGGTAATGCCGCGCGAATGCCACGCGGAAGCTGGCTGATTGCGGCGGTTCTTCCCGCGGTCGTTTGTTATGTGGCCCTGCAGGGGGTGTCGTGGTATGTCAGCAGCTTTATCGTTAAACCGAACGAACTGGTGCGAGAAAAGCCATATATCGCCTTCAATACGGAGCTGACGCGGCAAGCTTATGGATTGAACCGAATCGCGCAGCGGGAATTCCCGGCGGAGACGACGGTGGATGCAGCCGAGCCGGCAAGCAATCAGGCCACGCTGCAGAATATTCGGCTATGGGACTGGCGCGCGCTGCAGGACACGCTGCGGCAGATCCAGGAAATCCGCACATACTACGACTTTCCCGACATCGACATTGATCGATATGAGATTGACGGCACCACTCGAGAGGTGATGCTAGGAGCGCGCGAACTGAATGTCGACAAGCTGCCGGAAAGCAGCCGCAACTGGATCAATGACAAGCTGATCTATACGCATGGCTACGGCATCACGATGAATCCGGTGAACGGTTTCACGGCGGAGGGATTGCCGACGCTCATGCTGAGCAACATGCCGGTACAAAGCACAGTGCGTGGACTTTCAGTGACGCGTCCAGAGATTTATTTCGGCGAGCTGACGGATACGGACGTTTATGTCAAAACACGGCAGAAGGAATTTAACTACCCCCAGGGCGCGAGCAACAGTCTTACGTCGTACGAAGGCAACGGCGGGATTGCGCTGGGCGGGTTTCTGCGACGCATTCTGATTGCACTCGATCGCGACGATCTGGCGAAGCTGCCCTTCAGCGACGACGTGACTCCCGATAGCCGGTTGCTGATGCGGCGCAATCTGAGGGATCGCGTTACGGCGTTGGCGCCATTTCTTACGTTCGAACCCGATCCTTATATTGTGCTCGGCGATGATGGGCGGCTCTCGTGGATCATGGATGCGTTTACGGTTTCAGACATGTATCCCTACTCGACGCACTACCGACTGGATCGCGACTCCATTAACTACATGCGGAACAGCGTCAAAGTAGTTATTGACGCCTACGATGGCACGACGACGTTCTACGTCTTCGACACGGAAGATCCCATCATTGCGGGGTACAGGCATATTTTCCCGATGCTGTTCAAGGATGCGAGCGATATGCCGGCGGGGCTACGAAAACATGTGCGCTATCCCGAGTTGTTGCTCAAACTTCAGGCCGAAGTCTACGGCTTGTATCACATGACGGATCCGGAGGTGTTTTACAACCGAGAGGATTTGTGGACGCTCGCGACGGAAGTAGGCATGGGCGATGCGGGGCAGCAAACGACGCAAGCAATGCAACCTAATTTTGTGCTGATGAAGCTCCCGGGTGAAACGGGCGAGGAGTTCGTGGAGATTCTGCCGTTCACTCCCGCGAACCGTAATAATCTGATTGGCTGGATTGCCGGGCGTTGTGATGGCGCAAATTACGGGACGTCAGTGGTGTACAACTTCCCGAAGACGAAACTGGTCGACGGGCCGCTGCAGATCGAAGCGCGCATTGATCAGAACGCGGAGCTTTCCGGGCAATTGACGCTCTGGAACCAGCAAGGCTCGCACGTGCGGCGCGGGGCGCTCTTGGTGATTCCGACGGGACGTGCTCTGCTCTATGCGGAGCCGATTTACTTGCAGGCAGAACGCAGTCCGATGCCGGAATTGCGACTGGTGGTGCTGGCGTTGCAGGACCGCCTGGCGTACGGGCCGACGTTTGAGTCGGCGATGGCGGCGCTTTTTGGCGGCGTGTCGTCGTCATTGAGTGCTCCGGCGGTGAGCGGGACTTCGGCAAATGTTGCGAGCGCTGCGGCGGTTGTCGCTCCTGAGTCGGCATCTTCGTCCAGTGCGGACTTCAATGCGCTCGTTTCGGAAGCTGCCAGGGACCTAGTCGACTACCAGCGGTTGACAGCGGAGGGCAAACTCGGCGAGGCCGGGCAAAAACTGGAAGAGCTGAAGCGTGCGCTCGATAAGCTGAATGCTCGACGGAAATAGCGCGGCAGCTAATCCCAATCGTCACTGCCGATGGGGTCGCCGTCGGGAGGCGTAGCTGGCGTTGTCGGGTGGATCTCCGCAGGGTTTTTCTGAAAGCGGCCAATTTGAATGGTGGCGAAGAAGAACTGAGCCCGCACGGATTCATCTTTGGCAGACGTTGCTTGTGTTGCTATCCATTTTTTCAGTTCGTCAAGCTTGAGCGACGCTATGGCGCGAACCTGATCGGACGCGTGCTCGTCTCCGGCCAGTGTCATCAGGCGATTCAATACAACTGAATTTACCGTGCGCTGAATTGCACCAGCATATCCTGCGGCTGCTTCCGTCTTCCACGTGGCAGTTAGCAGGTCGGTGACGAGTTCGTCAAAACCGGGATTGGCAGCATCCAGCGCATGATATTCAATCATCCTTTGAGCGCGTTCGGGTTGGAGGAGCGCATTGGCGACGATCTCGGCAGCTGCTTCAGCGGGAGCGAGTGCGTCAAAGGCCGGTGAAGTACGGCGCGAGAAATTTTCGCGGCCAGTTGGATAGTCGGGCGGGCGGGGCGGAATGATCTTGAGGAGAGACTGGGGCAACGCGAGCACTTGCGGCGCGAGCGTGTCGAGAACGGCGCGAATTGCATTACGCTGCTCTAAGGCAGGAACGATTTGCGGCGTTCTGTCCTTCCCTCCGCGCAGGTTGAAAGAGTAGTCGAGTCCACCGATCGACTTGGCGACGGCGACAACTTGATAGCGATGGTAGAGATACATTGGAACCAGAATATCTTCAACCGTCGCCATCGGCGTATGTTCGGGAATCGCGTTCTCGGAAAGATTTTTCAAGGCAGCGGCGCGTACGCTCATGACGCGATGCAAGCCGTCGAGAGTGTTGCTACCAGTGTCCCAGAGATGAGCGATGGGACTGGCAGAGCCGGCCGGGCGCGCATCCTGATCGGTGAGGTAGAGAAGGCCTCTGCCGAAGGCGTCTTCGAGAATCTTGTCGAGCGCTGGCAGTTCATTTTCTGTCTGCGACTGATCGCTGTAGCCGTAGGTGATCGAAACTTTGTCCCACTCGCCGATTCCAACGGCGTACGCATTGGAAACGTCGGGGCGGCCGTCCGTGTCGAGAGTAATTGTCGGCGGAGGATAGTCCATAACAGAGCTGCGATTGACGATGCTGGCGGCGTAATTGTGCATGAGCCCGAGGGTATGCCCGGTTTCATGGGCGGCGAGCTGGCGAATTCGGGCGAGCGCCATTTCATTAGCAGCTTTGAGTTTGGCAGGGTCTTTTCCGAAGGGATCGAGCAGACCTTGCGCTATGAGAAATACTTGCCGGATTCTGAGAGCGTCGAAATTCACATGGCCGTTGATGATCTCGCCGGTGCGCGGATCGGCGATGGCGGTGCCATAGGCCCAGCCTCGAGTCGAGCGCGGGATCCATTCGATGACGTTGTAGCGAACGTCCATGGGATCGACGCCTTCGGGCAGAAGCTTTACCTGGAACGCGTCTTTATATCCAGCGGCGGTGAAGGCCTGGTTCCACCAGCTTGCTCCTTCAACGACGGCGGACCGAATTGGCTCGGGGATGCCGCGGTCGACGTAGTAGATGATCGGCTTTACGGGTTCTTGTTCGCCCGCTGCCGACGGATCATTCTTGGAAAGGCGGAAATGCGCGATGTAGCGTTTTACGATCGACTGATCGACGGGTGTGGCGAAATCCATGTAGGCGATGCCGAAGAAACTGGAGCGTGGATCGTATGCGCGCTGGCGGAACCCTGCGGGCGGCTGCTGAATGAAGGAGAAATGCTCGTGGACGGTGATAGCTCGAGGGTCGGGTGTGACCTGCTCAACCCAATGGCCAGGATTGTCTCCGACTAAAGTCAGCGTGGATTCGACGTCTGTGTTTTCCGGGAAATTCTTAGTGCGGGGAAGGTATATTGCGGAACGCGATGCGTCGACATGGTAGGTCCCTTGCTTCAGGGCAGCGAGTTTCGCGCCGACTTCATGGACGTCGCTGAGGAAAAATGGCGTGGCATCGACGAGGGCGGTGCCATCAGTTTCCGCAGTTGCCTCGAATCCCCAGAGTACGGATTGGGCAAAGGCCTGCTGCACGGCGGACTGCTGTTCGAGGTCGTCGGTGATGGCGCGATAGCCTTCATTTTCCGCAACGAGCAGAATTCGTGGGCCGCTGCGTTCGAAGTGGACGACACTGGTTTTGCCAGGCTGTCCACGGTCGAGATTGACGTCATTGGAGCCGACGCCGTTCGCCAGCGTCTCGTAATAGAGGAACGGAGTATTCCATTTGTCGATTTGCAGCCAGAATTTTCCCTCGCGTGCGTCCCAATAGCAGGTGAAGAAGCCGGGTAGCTTTTGCATCCCGGCAGTTTTCTGCTCGATGGTTTTGAGTTCCGGCATTGTCTGGGCGCTGGCTTGGCGATCGCCAGCCTGGTGATCGGCAGTTGGCGGCGTTTTGTGCTGCGCGTCAGGCGAGGAGTTCTGTGCACTTCCGACAGCCACGAATATCAGGAATGCCAGCGACGCAACGACGGAATGTTTCATCCAGACGACCCTCCTAAAGGGGCACGTTGACAT